>DATAIS010000001.1:0-5954 GCA_036262535.1 Gemmatimonadaceae bacterium
CTTACGGTTCCGTCCGCTTCGCTCATCGTCGTCCGTTGCAGGTCCGCTTCGCGACATGAACGAATCGGGCCAGCGTCCCGATGAATTTCCGGAACGTCGCGCATAGCCCCACTCTTGCACTGCACTCGTCGAACCCCGGCGCCCATGTCATACGCTTCGACGCTCGACGACTCCATAGCCGACACCAACGGCTTCTATCGCCGCACGCTGCACGTGCTGAGCGACGCCCAGGTGCCGTTCCTCTGCGGCGGCTCGCACGCGTTCCTCCATTACACGGGCATCGCCCGCAACACGAAGGATCTGGACCTCTTCGTGCGCGAGGAGGATCTGAGCGACGCGCTTCGGGCGCTCGGCGAAGCCGGCTACCGCACCGAGCGGACGTTCGGCCACTGGCTCGCGAAGGCCTTGAAGGGCGACGACTTCGTGGATCTGGTGCACAGCTCCGGGAACGGCGTCGCGCGCGTCGACGACGCGTGGTTCGAGCACAGCGTCGAGGCACAGGTGCTCGGCATGCCGGTGCGGCTCGCGCCCGTGGAGGAGCTCATCTGGCAGAAGGCGTTCGTGATGGACCGCGAGCGCTTCGATGGTGCCGACGTCCTCCACCTCATCCTCCGCTGCGGCCGAACGCTCGACTGGAACCGGCTGCTCGCTCGCTTCGGCGAGAACTGGCGGCTGCTCGTGGTCTACGTGACGCTGTTCGGGTTCGTATACCCGGGCGTGAAAGGACCGATTCCGGACGACATCGTTCGCGATCTGCTCGCTCGCGCCGCGGAGACCGATCCTCCATCTGACGACTCGCTCTGCCGCGGCACGCTTGTATCACGTGCGCAGTACCTGGTGGACATCGGACGATGGGGATTCCGCGACGCCCGCATCGCGCCGTATGGCTCGATGACTCCCGAAGAAGCGGTCTACTGGACCTGGGCGATCGACCACGTCAAATAGGAGCGCCGCGCCCGCGACTCACATAGGAGCGCCGCGGCCGCGACGCGAAGCGTCGCGGACTCATATAGGAGGGCCACGCCCGTGACGCGAAGCGTCACGGGCGTGGTTCAGCGCGCGACGATGAGCTGCTCGCGCGCGAAGTCGGCGAGCTCGCCGCGCGAAGTCACGCCGAGCTTCTCGAAGATGTTCGAGAGATGCGTGCTCACCGTTCGCGGCGAGATGCCGAGCGCGGTCCCGATCTCCTTGTTCGAGCGCCGTGCGACGACCAGTCGCACGATCTCCAGCTCCCGGCCCGTGAGCCCCTCGGCACCCTTCGCTGCGACTAGCGCCGGCGGCCGCGCGCCAAGCTCCCGGAGCTGCTCGCGCACCCGTTCCAGCTCGGTTCGCGCCCCAAGCTTCGCGAAGACATCGTGCGCCTTGCGCAGCTCGCGTGCGGCTGCCTCACGGTCGCCCGTCTCGGCGAACGCGCGCGCGAGGAGCCGGCGGAGCCGCGCCGCGTCGGGCACGAAGGGCACGGCCTCGAGCCGCTCCACCGCCGCCGCGAGCAGCGAGACCGCGCCCTGCGCGTCGTGCGAGAACAGCCGCACCAGCGCGTCGCACGCGTCGGCCCACGCGAGTCCCAGCTCATGGCCGAGCTTCTCCGACTCCTGTCGCAACCGCGCACCGAGCTCGCGAGCGCGGTCGTACGCCATCGCCCACAGCGCCGCCTCGGCCATGAGCGGCAGCAGGCGGTGGATCGCCCAGACCACATAGCCCGTGCGCTCGACGACGCGCAGCGCGTCGTCCCCGAGCCGGAGGGCGAGCGCGTAGTCCTTCCGCGCCACGGCGTAGGCAACCTGTCCCACCTGCACCGGTACCTGCAGATGGAGGTCGCCGCGCCGCCGCCCTCCCTGCGCGACGACGTCGGCCGCTTCCTGCACCAGCGCTCCACCGTGCTCGGTGTCGCCGCGCCCCATGTGAACGAGCGCGCACCAGACGAGCACTCGGGGAAGGAGCGCGCGCTGCCCGAGCGAACGTGCGAGCGCGATCGTTCGCTCGCCAACCGCGATGGCGGCATCCCAATCGCCGGTGGCGGCGGCGAACTCGATCTCGATCTCCGCCGCCCAGACGCGAAGGAGCGGAGACTGTAGCTCCTCGGCAAGTCGCACCGCTTCTCCGAGATGCCTCGCGACCTCGCGTGAGTTTCCGGTGAGGCCGCCGAGCATCGCCAGCGCCCAGTGCACCGTCGCCTCGAGCGGCCGGTTGCCGCTCGCACGCGCGAGATCGATCGCCCGTTCGCCGTATTCGCGCGCGCGTTCCGACGGACCGGTCCAGGCGTACAACAACACGAGCGCGCGATAGGCACGCGCGAGCAGCGGCGGCTCGCCGACCCGCTCCGCGGCGGCAAGGGCACGCTGGAGATCCTGCTCGGCGCGGTCCCGGCGCCCGACCTCGATGAGGCATACGCCGCGGCCGATCAGCGACCGCACGAGCAGGTCGTCGTCGCCGGTCGCCTCGGCGCCGGCGATGGCGTCGTCGAAGGACGAGAGCGCCTCTTCCGGGCGCCCGCCCCAGTAGGTGATGAGCCCGAGCCGGCGGTCGACGGCCGCGACGCGTGCCGCGCGTCCGGCGCTGGCGGCGCGCGCGCGCAGCTCGCGCCAGAGCGCCGTTGCCTGCTCATGCTCTCCGAGCCGCTGCCGCCCGCGCGCCAGCTCCTCGATCAGGCGCTCGCGCTCCGACTCCTCGAGGCTGCCCGGCGCACGGGCGGCTTCGTTCAGCGCGGCGACGAGGTATCCGACTGCCTCACGGTCGGCGTGCCTGACGAGCGCGCTCCGCCCAGCCGCCGCGAGGTGGCCGACCGCGCGGCCGGCGAGCCGGGGCGAGCCGGCGCGCGCGAAATGGAGCGCCAGCTCGTCGGCGTGGTCGGGCGCGGTGGGTCCGTAGTAGTGCTCCAGGGCCTCCGCGAGCCGCTCGTGCATCATGCGCGCGCGCGCCGCGCCCAGCTCGGCGTAGGTGACCTCGCGCAGGAAGGGATGCGTGAAGTCGTAATCCGTGGCTCCGTTCTCCGCGCCCTCGACGACGACCCGCTCGCGCCGCAGCTCGTCGAGCGCCGCCACCAGCTCGGCGCGCGGTACGTCCGCGGCCGCCTCGAGAAGGTCGAGCCGCGGGCGCGTGCCTAACGCCGCGAGGGTCTCGGCGAGGGAACGGGCCGGCTTGGAGAGACGGGCGAGCCGGGCGACGATCGCATCGCGCACCGACGCCGCGAGCTCGAACTCCTCGCGATCCCACCCCACCCAGCGGCCGTGCTCCTCGCGCAGCGCACCGGCCGCGATCAGCGCCTTGAGCGTCTCCTCGATGAAGAACGCGTTGCCGCGCGTCCGCTCGTGCAGGCGTCGCGCGAACTCGCGCGTCGCCGAGGCGGGTGCGCCGAAGGCGCGCTGCAGCAGCTCTCGAACGTCGTCCTCCTCGAGGCCTCGGAGCCGCATCACGCTCGCCGCGCCCAGCGACACGAGCGAGCGCTCGGTCGCGGCGAGCGTGGGATTCGCGTCGCGCTCCGCGGCGTTGTAGCTGGCGAGGAAAAGCAGCTTCTCGCGCCCGGGCTGGCGAGCCACGAAATGCAGCAGCTCGAGCGATGATGCGTCGGCCCACTGCAGATTCTCGAGCGCGAGCAGCATGGGCGCCCGTCCCGCGAGCCGCGCCAGCAGCTGCGAGAACGACCAGAAGAGCCGCGCCTTGACCTCGGCTGGATCGCCTCGTGCGACGTCGGGGCGCGGCATCCCGATCGCCACCGAGAGCACGGGAAAGAGACGCGCGAGGTCGGCGGCGAGCCCGCGCGTCACCGCGGCGATGGTGGCGTTGTCGAGCGCGCGGAGCGTGGGAAGGAGCGCGTCGGCGAAGAGCGCGAAGGGGACCCCCGTCTCCACCGCGTATGCCCGTCCGAGAGCGACGGTGAAGCCCCGCCCCCTCGCCTGCTCACCCGCGGCCTCGACGAGGCGTGTCTTGCCGACACCGCCCTCGCCGGCGATGAAGAGCAATGCGCCATGGCCGCCTTTCGCGGCGTCGAGCGCCGCTGAAAGCGACGCGAGCTCCTGCGAGCGGCCGACGACCGGCGTCGGGGGTAGGACCGCATGCGGCATCGGCGCGGAAGATGAGCGCGCGCCGATACCGGCACAAGCTAGGTCGGGTTCACCACGGGCGGCGGTCCATTTGCCGCGCAGCTGCGAAGATCCGCCGGAATCGCACGAGCGACCTCGAAGGCGCGGCGCGCGGAGGCGTTCCACCAGCGCCAGTCCTCGGGCAGCCCACGTTCGCGGTTCCCGGCGCGCGCGGCGAGAACCCCCGCCAGCTGGCAGCGCACTTCCGGGGTCAGGCTCGGCAGCGCATCGGAGATCGCCGGCGCCGCGTCGGCGCCGAGCTTCCCGAGATAGGCGAAGTCCACCTCCCTGCCCTCGAGCGCGCGAGACACCTGGTTGCGCACGACCATCGCGGCGGGGTTGAGCAGCGCGAGCGTCGCGACGGTGATCCAGCCGGTGACGAGCGCGCCGAGCACGAACCAGCGGGGGCGGCCCCGCAGCACCGTGGTCGCGAAGAGCACGAACACCACCGCGAGCCAGAGCATCGCCGCCGTGGCGAAGATGCGGCTCTGGGTGAGGCCGAAGTACATAGTGTAGAGACGCATCCGCTGCATCGCGGAGATCATGATGATCGCGAGCAGCACCAGCGTCGTCGACGCTGCCGCGTGAAAGACGCGCACCTCGCGCGCGTTCTCGCGCCTGAGGAGCGCGTTGCCGAGCAGCAGCAGCGGCAGGAGCAGCGCCGCGACCGCGACGAGTTCGAAGAAGCCGCGCCGCGCGTACTCGGCGGCCGTGAGTCCCGCCGCCACGCGCAGGTGCCCGGCGCCCCCGAACAGGTACGGGAGCTGGAAGGCGATGAACGCCACGAAGAGCACGTCGAGCAGCACCAGCGGAACCACGAGCTCGGTCACGCCGAGCCGGAACGCCGAGCCGCGCAGCGCGGACTCGGTGACGCCGAGCGGCTGTCGGGCGATCAGCGCCCCACGGAGCCATCCCGCGGTCACCCAGGCGATGAAGCCACCGAAGACGACGTGCTGGATCACGCGCGCGAGATCGACGTCGATGATGCGCGCGAGGAAGGCCGCGAAGCGCGCGTCCGCCGCACCGAGGAGCTGGGCGAACACGAAGAGGATCGGGATCGCGATCGCGATCCCGCGCAGCAGCGGCAGCACGCGGCTCGTGCGCGGCGCCTCGCTCGTGCGCGTGAGCGCGCCGTCGCCGGCAACGAGCACCGGCGCGCCGACCACCGCCGACAGCCCGAGCCCGAACGCCGCCGCGAAGTAGCGCGGAATTGTCGCGCCGGGAAGATCCGCCGGCCAGCGCGCGAGCGTGAAGGCGAGCATGCCGAAGGCGCTCAGCATCGAGAACATGCTTGGCACGAGGACCGCGTCCGTTTCGCGCCACGCGAACACACTCGAGAAGAACACGACGGCGACACCGAACCCGAGCGCGGCTGGCGACGTCCCGCCGCGGTGCGCCCGCTCCAGCCCGAGCGCGGTCGCGACCGTGGCGAGGCACCAGAGAGGAACGTTGACTCCGGGCCACCGCGTATTCAGCAGCGCGTCACCGAGGACGCCGAGGAGCACTGCAGCGAGGAGCGCGGCCGCCGCGCGCCGCCGCACGGCTGCCTCGGGAAACGACGGCGACTCGAACGTCGCGGCTGCTGCCGGTGGGGCGTGCATCGTCGGATTGAGGCTGGTCATGGTCAGATCGCGAGCGGGAGGGCGCCGAAGCGACGCTCGCGTCCATCGAAGTCGGTGATCGCCGAACGCAGGTCGTCGGCAGTGAAGTCGGGCCAGGCGCGGTTGGTGAACCAGAGTTCCGCGTACGCAGCTTCCCAGAGCATGAAGTCGCTGAGGCGCCGCTCGCCGCCCGTCCGGATGAGCAGGTCGACGTCGCGGGCGGAGCCGCCGTGCTGCGCCGCGGCGACCAGCTCGGAGAAACGCGCGTCGGTGA
>DATAIS010000002.1:0-6134 GCA_036262535.1 Gemmatimonadaceae bacterium
GTGTTCCCGGTGACCGTCGTCGAGTCGATGCTCTCCGAGAAGGTCGCCGAGACCGCCGTCGTCGTCGGCACGTTCTGACTACCGTTCACCGGCGAGACCGACACCACCGTCGGCGCGACGCTGTCCCTGCCCGTGCCGGGCCTGCCCGCTCCGCCGCCGACGCTGAGAAAGGCGTCTGGAGAGCCACCGCAGGCTCCCGCCGCCGTCATGGCGGCCATCGCGATGGCCACGCCGAGTCTTCCCTTCGACATCATCGATCCTCCAGTTGAATGCGAGCGTCAGGCGGGTACGGCGTCCTGCGCGGGGAAGCCGTGCTGCTTCCGCCCGATGTCGCCCTCGTGCTTCGCCGTCACCTTGTACAGCTCGAAGCGGCCGTCCGCCGCCTCGCCGGCGCAGCGCCGACGCAGCGCCTCCATCTCCAGCGCGCTCATCGGCGAGAAGTCGCGCGCGATCTTCAGGTTCTGCCGCAGGACGCGCAGCGAGTCGATGCCACTCACCGTGGTCGCGACGCCGACGCTCATCGCGTAGCGAAGCCCTTCCTGCGGCGAGATCACCTTCCGCTTCACCGCGTCCCCCTCGCCGCCTAACGACTTCATCCCGATCGGCGCGATGCCCTGGCGGTGCAGCTCGGGGAGCACGTCACGCTCGAAGCTGCGGAAGCTGCCGTCGAAGCAGTTGAGCGGCATCTGGCAGCTGTCGAAGGGGAAGCCGTAGGAGAGCATCTTCAGGTGCAGCGCCGGGTCCTTGTGCCCCGTGAAGCCGACGAAGCGGACCTTCCCCTCACGCTTCGCGCGCTCGAGCGCCTCGATCGCGCCGCCCTTCATGAAGTGGCGCTCGGGATCGTTGTGGTACGCGACCTCGTGCACCTGCCAGAGGTCGAGATGGTCGGTCTTGAGCCGGCGCAGCGATTCGTCGAGCTGCCGCATCGCGACCTTCGCGTCGCGGCCGTGCGTGCAGAGCTTCGTCATGAGGAAGGCGCGCTCCCGCCACCCGCCGGCGAGCGCCTTTCCCATCCGCTCCTCGCTCTTCCCCTCGTGGTACTCCCAGGCGTTGTCCATGAAGGTGAGCCCCGCCTCGATCGCCTCACGCACGATCGCGACGGCCTCCTTCCGGGTCCCCACGTTCCCGAGATGGTAGCCGCCGAGCCCGAGGATGGAGACATGGGCCCCGGTGGTGCCGAGGGGGCGGGTGGGGAGGGCGGGTGTCATGCTCAGCAGCAGGAGCATGAAGTGAACCGCAGCGAACGGCGGGTTCGGGTCCGAACGAGCGCCGAAGTGGCGGCCCGGGGCTGCTAGCTCTTCGCGTCGAGCAACGGCGGAGAAAACGCGTTGTCCGGACGCAGTTGCTCGACGCTAAGAGCTAACAGCTAAGAGCCGCCTTTCAGCGTGCTTCCCAGGCGAACCCACTGGTCAGCCTGTCCAGGCGCTTCCGCGCCGTATCCAGCCGCATGATCGACAGCGCGCCCATCGCCTCGCCGACGGCGCGGGTGGCGACGTCGTCGATGCCGTCGCGGTCGGCGTCGAAGGCGTAGACGCCGTCGTGAGCCGGGAAGCGGTAGTCGGCGAACTTGATCGGGGTCACGTAGCCGGTGTCGTCGACGATCGCCATCCGCTCGGCGACGAACTCGTTGTTGCCGGCACGCATGCTCACGATCACGAGTACCCGTCCGATGCGGCCGTAGCAGCCGGCGACGCGCGAGCTCGACATCTTGATCGAGTTCGCGAGCCGCTCGTACGGGGGCCTGGTGTCGGCGAGGAGCTGCTGCTCGATCGAGTCGCGGACGATCGCGGCGCGGTCGGTGACCTCCTCGGGAAGCGTGTCGCGCCTGCAGCTGTCGGTCGCGGCGACGACCCCGCTGTCGGCGAGCGCGGCCGCCGCGGGGAGCGGCTCGACGGTGCGCGCGAGCGAATCGACGCGGTCGGAGACCTTGAGCACGCCGACGATGCGGCCGTTCCACGACGCGAAACCGGAGAGCGTCGCGCTGTCCGCGCCCCAGGGGCCGGTGATCCGGAAGCGCGAACCCACCGGCAGCGGGGACAGCCTGCTCACCGCCTCGAGGTACGCGCTGGCGCGGGGCTCTTCCTTCACGTTGGCGTCGACGCGGCCTAGGTCGACGAGCATCCGCTTGCCGCGTGCGGCGGCCGTGAACCAGAGCTGGCCGCGAGGCGCGAAGACGAGACGCTCCGCGATCGAGTCGGCGAGCGGGGAGAGCGTCGGGCGGGGCGGCTCGCGGGGAGGCAGCTTCGCCGTCTGCGTGTCGAGCAATTGCGCGCTGTCACGCGGCGCGTCGTGCTGCGCACCCTGGCTTTCGCGACAGGAGAGGGCGACGAGAAGGACCCCGGCGGCGAGGAACCGTCGGCGCTTACGAAAGGCGAGGGAGCTGCGGGGATCCATCATCGGGGGGCGCAAGGCGTCGCGCGACGCATTTGCGGCGGATTGTCACACGGGCGATCTTTGCTCACTAGAATAACAGGACGATCGTTACCCCGCGCGCGTCGCGAAGTCATGTGGCGGACGCGCGCGTGCCGGCCGGGAGCGTAGCCGGGCGCAAGCGGTGACGTGCCACATCAGCGGAAGCAGGAGAGCCACCGAAACGATGCCCGTGCTGCAGCATGGCGGAACGGTCCGCGACCTCACCGACACCGAGACGGTGGTCGGCAGCGGCGCCACCGCGACCTGGCGGATTCCCGGAGTCGACCTCGCGGCGCGCCACTTCACCGTTGCGTTAGGCGACGGCGGAGCCACGGTGCGTTCCTGCTCGACCCAGAACGTGGTCATCGTCAACGGGCGGCAGCTCGGCGTCCGCCCCCTGCCCCTGGCCGACGGCGACACGATCGCCGCGGGGACGACGCGCTTCGTCTACGCGACGAGTCCGGACGGGCTGCGCGAGGTCGCGGAGCCGGCGCGGACGCCGGCGTTCCTCGTCGACGAGAAGTCGCGTACCGCCTACGAGCTGTCGCGACGCTCGGTCTCGATCGGGCGCGACGCGGGGAGCGTGGTCGTGGTGAAGGACCCGCAGGTCTCGCGCTTCCACGCCGACATCCGCACCGAGGCGGGGGCGCAGGTGCTCTACTCGATGGGATCGGCGGGAACGCGCGTCAACGGCCACGGCGTCGCCGCGCCGCGGGTGCTCGAGGAGGGAGATCGGATCGAGATCGGGTCGACGACGCTCGTCTTCACGCGCGGCCAGGTGCCGCCCCGGATGAAGGTCTCGCACGGGGCCACCGACGAGGATGGCGAGTGGAGCCGCCGCCCCACGATCGGCGCGACTGCGCTCGACACCGGCGAGCTCCCGCGCGTCGAGAGCGGGGCCGGCCGGTGGATCATGATCCTCGTCGGAGTCGTGGTCGTGGGAGCGGTGCTCTGGGTGCTGCTCAAGTAGTACCGCGCGGCCGCCGTGCGGCCTGCGGGTGCGGAGGTGCGGGAGGATCCGGTGCGAGGGTGCGGTGGTGCGAAGAGCACTTCCGCACCCGCTTCGCATCCAGCCAGATACCTGGTTCTATGATCGCTCTCGCGAGGTGAGAGCGGAGGTCAGGTCGGGGTCCGAGAACAACGCGGCGGCTATCACGACGCAGCCGCTCATCGCACCTTCGCATCACCGCACCGGCTCCTCTCCGAACCTCCGCACCAGCCGCGGCACGGCCGCGGCGAGCGGTTATCGGACTAGCAGCTGAACGATCACGACCACCACCAGCACGACCGCCCCGATCGCAGCGACGATCAGCCCGTATTTCCGCTGTTCGCTGGCGCGCATCACTTCGCGGGCCTGGACGGTGCCGACGAACATCGTCTGCATGCGGGCGGCGCGCTTGTCCACCGCCATGGCGTGGGCAGGGGCGGCGGTGAAGGTGGAGGGGGCCTCCATCGTGAACCGGAAGACCGTCCGGCCGACGGTGATCTCGTCGCCCTCGCGGAGGTTCGTGACGGCGGTGAGCCGCTTCATGTTGACCAGCGTGTAGGCACTCCCCACCGGCTTCGCGGCGAAGCCCCCCTCGGGGCGTCGGAGGATCTCGGCGTGGACGCGCGAGACCTCGGGCTCCTGGAGGGTCACCGCGCACTTCACGTCACGCCCGATCTCGGTGACGTCGGCGAGGTTGTAGATGCGGCCACGCCGGGTGTCGTGGAGGTAGCCTGGACGCCCGCCGGTGTTCTCGTCGGTCGCGAACTGCCGGTAGGTGAAGCGGGCGGTGCCGATCTCGAGGACGTCGCCGAACTTGAGGAAGGCCCGCCCCTCGGGGAGCTCGGTGCCGTTGACGGTGATCCCGGCGGCGCCGGTTCCCCGCTCGACGTGGGCACGGCCGTCGCGCTGCAGCGTGAGGATCGCGTGCAGCGGCATCAGGTCCCGTCCGACGATCCGCCACGACGCCTCGGTCCCACTCCCGATGGAGAGGACCCCCGGGCCGAGGGCGCGCGTCGTGTGATCGTACTCGAGGTAAGGCATTGGACGGAAAGGAGCTGAGCGGTTCACCGCGAGCGGCGTGCCCGGCATCGGACCGCGGGCGGCGGACGGCCCTGCAATAGTTGCAGAGGAGGGACTTCCGCGCCGCGCCAGGCGTCACAGCAGACCTCACAAAGCTGGACACCGGGAACTTCGCTGTGGATTGCGTTCATTGAAGTTACCGGGAAAAGGGACTAGTTTTGTAGGTCTTGGAAGGGTCGGATGCCCCGTCGACGAACGTCTTGTCGGACCGGGCATAAGCTCCCAAGTCCCAATCACTTACGTCTAACGCAGTTGCCAACGCAGGTCGCATGAGCGCCTCGATCGAAAGTCTCATCAACCGGGAATACCAGGCCGGCTTCGTCACCGAGATCGAGGCCGAGACCATCCCGCGCGGGCTCACCGAGGAGACGGTCCGTCTCATCTCGGCGAAGAAGCAGGAGCCCGAGTGGCTGCTCGACTGGCGACTCAAGGCCTTCCGGCGCTGGCAGCAGATGGCCGAGCCGCACTGGCCGAACGTCACCTACGAGCGGATCGACTACCAGGACATGGTCTACTACTCGGCGCCGAAGACGGCCAAGCCGTTAGGCAGCCTGGACGAGGTGGACCCCAGGATCCGCGAGACCTACGACAAGCTCGGCATCCCCCTCCACGAGCAGAAGCTGCTCGCCGGCGTGGCGGTGGACGCCGTCTTCGACTCGGTCTCGGTCGGCACGACGTTCAAGGAGGAGCTGAAGAAGCACGGCATCCTCTTCATGAGCTTCGGCGAGGCGGTGCGCGAGCATCCCGAGATCGTGAAGAAGTACCTCGGCTCGGTGGTGCCCTACAGCGACAACTTCTTCGCCGCGCTCAACGCGGCCGTGTTCAGCGACGGCTCCTTCGTCTACGTGCCGAAGGGCGTGCGCTGCCCGATGGAGCTGTCCACCTACTTCCGCATCAACGCCGCCGACACAGGGCAGTTCGAGCGCACGCTCATCGTCGCCGACGAGGGCGCGTATGTCTCCTACCTCGAGGGGTGCACGGCGCCGAAGCGGTCGACGAACCAGCTCCACGCCGCGGTCGTCGAGCTCGTCGCCCTCGGCGACGCGTCGATCAAGTACAGCACGGTGCAGAACTGGTACGCCGGCGACGAGGAGGGACGCGGCGGGATCTACAACTTCGTGACGAAGCGCGGCAAGTGCGCCGGCCCGCGGAGCAAGATCTCGTGGACGCAGGTCGAGACCGGGAGCGCGATCACCTGGAAGTACCCGAGCGTGATCCTCCAGGGCGACGACTCGACGGGCGAGTTCTACAGCGTCGCGGTGGTCAACAACCACCAGCAGGCCGACACGGGGACGAAGATGATCCACATCGGCCGCAACACGAAGAGCACCATCGTCTCGAAGGGGATCAGCGCCGGGCGCGGCAACAACTCGTACCGCGGCCAGGTGAAGGTGCTGCCGAAGGCGGAGAACGCGCGCAACTACACCCAGTGCGACTCGATGCTCGTCGGCAACCGCTGCGGCGCGCACACGTTCCCGTACATCGAGGTCCAGAACAACACGGCGACGATCGAGCACGAGGCGTCGACGTCGAAGATCGGCGAGGACCAGATCTTCTACCTGAAGCAGCGCGGCATGAGCGCCGAGCAGGCGGTCTCGATGATCGTGAGCGGCTTCTGCAAGGAGGTCTTCAAGGAGCTGCCGATGGAGTTCGC
>DATAIS010000003.1:0-59920 GCA_036262535.1 Gemmatimonadaceae bacterium
CGCGGTAGGTCGCTTACGTGTTACGCACCCGTTCGCCGGTGACCCATTGCTGGGCCCCCTCGACTTGCATGTGTTAAGCACGCCGCCAGCGTTCGTCCTGAGCCAGGATCAAACTCTCCAAGAGGTTTGAAATAGCTCTACTCGAACCGCTGTCTCACGCTGTCGCATAAGACAGCGCGTCCGAATCACTTATTGAATGATCAGGTCTGAACTCTCCCCTCGGGCCCTGTCAGACTCCGAGGATCAGCGAGTCCGCCTCGCACATCCGTGATCCCAAACTTCGATTGTCAATCAGCTTGAGCCGCTTTCCGCGGCAGCCTTCAATTCTAACCTGGCTCGAAGTCCGAGTCAAGCAGTGCGGCCCAACTTCGCCGCGTCCTTCCACCCCGCTCAGCTCGCCACGCTCCTAGCGTGTTTCCGAGCAAGCTTTCAATTCTAGCCGCTCCGGACCCGAAGTTCAAGTGGCTCCGGGACCCGCTTCGTCCGGCGGGGACGACCTGGTACAGGCCATCACCCTCGAGGTTCCCCCTCCGAGGACGCGCTCCGACACGATATCTTCGGGCTGAGCTCGCGTTGGAGGGTCCGTCAAACCGCCGCACGGTGATGGCACTGAGTCGATATGCAGAATCGCTGGGCTGACGAGGCCGCCGCACGACATGGCGCCGACCCCCTGTCGATGCGCGTGTATTCATCGCGGCTGCTCGGATCCGAGTCCTCGCTCGTCCTCCACGGTGGCGGAAATACGTCGGTGAAGGCGACCGCGCTCGATCCATTCGGGACGACGCACGACGTGCTGTACGTGAAGGGCAGCGGCTGGGATCTCGCGACGATCGAGCCGCAGGGGTTCGCGCCCGTCCGCCTGGACCTCCTGCGCCGACTCTCCGAGCTGCCGTCGCTCGCCGACTCGGCCCTCGTGCGCGCGCAGCGAAGCGCGCTGCTCGATCCGGGCGCGCCCGACCCGAGCATCGAAGCCGTGCTGCACGCGATGATCCCCTTCGCGTACGTCGATCACACGCATGCCGACGCGGTCGTGGCGATCACCAACACGCCTAACGGCGAGGAACACGCGCGCGCCGCATTCGGACCGCGAGTGCTCCTCGTGCCGTACGTGATGCCGGGATTCAAGCTCGCACGGACCGTCGGCGACATGACACGATCGATCGACTGGGAGGGCTGCGACGGACTGATTCTCCTGGGCCACGGCATCTTCACCTGGGGATCGAGCGCCAGGGCCAGCTATGACGCCATGATCCGTCTCGTCACCGCGGCCGAGGAATACCTCGATGCGCGTGGTGCGTTTCGCTCCGTGCGCCGCTCCGAGTGTGGCGCCGGGGATCTCGTCACCCTCGCACGCCTCCGCCGCGAGGTCTCGGAGCTGGCAGGCCGGCCGCTCGTCGCGCGGCTGAATCAGTCGGCGGAAGCATGCGGCTTCGCCGCACACGAGAAGGTCGACAGCATCGCTGCCCGCGGTCCGGTGACGCCGGACCACATCATTCGCACCAAGCGGGTGCCCCTCATTTTCGGCGACGAGCCTGCCGATGCGGCGATGAGCTACCGGGACGCGTACGGCGACTACTTCCGACGCCACGCCGACGGGAGCCTGACGATGCTCGACCCCGCGCCGCGGTGGGCGGTGTGGCGCGATCGCGGAGTCATCGCGTTCGGACCCACCGTCGCCGACGCGAACGTCGTCCACGACATCGCGGAGCACACCGTCGCCGTCATCCAGTGGGCGGAGGTCCTGGGCGGCTGGTGCGCACTCTCCGAGTCCGACCTCTTCGCGGTCGAGTACTGGGAGCTCGAGCAGGCAAAGCTCAGGAAGCGGGGCTCGGGACGCCCCCTCGACGGTCGTGTGGCGTTCGTGACCGGCGCGGCGAGCGGGATCGGCCGCGCCGTCGCCCACGAGCTCTCACGGCAGGGCGCCGCCGTGGTCGGCGCAGACATCCGCGGCGTCCCCTCCGATCAGGAAACGCCGACCTGTCGACATTTCGTCTGCGACGTGACGAAGGCGTCGGACGTAGCCCGTGCGGTGGGCGAGACCGTCCGGCAATTCGGCGGATTGGACATCCTCGTGAGCAACGCGGGTGTGTTCCCCAGGTCCGCGCGCATCGAGGAGATGGACGAGTCGCTGTGGCAGGACGCGCTGGCCATCAACCTCACCAGCCACCAACGGGTCCTGCAGGCCTGCATCCCGTACCTCCGTCATGGCGTCGAGCCGTCGGTGGTCGTGATCGGTTCGAAGAACGTGCCGGCACCGGGTCTCGGGCAGGCTGCCTATTCCGCCAGCAAGGCGGGGCTCACTCAACTCGCACGGGTCGCGGCGCTCGAGCTGGCCGCCGACGGGATTCGAGTGAACGTGCTTCACCCCAATGCCGTGTTCGACACCGGCGCGTGGACCCCCGAGGTCCTCGCGGCGCGGGCCGCGGCCTATGGCGTGTCGGTGGAGGAGTACAAGCACAACAATCTCCTCGGGGTCGAAGTCGCCGCGCACGACGTCGCCCTGGCCGTAGCGGCGCTCGCCGGTCCGAGCTTTCGTCGCACCACCGGCGCGCAGATTCCCATCGACGGCGGTAACGATCGCGTGATCTGATCCGGCTGGCCGATGGCTTCCCCTCCACCCGGCGCTTGCGAGGCCGTAACTTGGAGCAGCTGTCCGGCTGGGAGGGTCGTCGCCAGAGCAGCATCTCTTGCCGGGCGTATTCAGCGTCCCTGCAGTTCCGTGGTGGTGATAATGTCCGCAACGCAGTTCAGAGAGTCCCTCTCCCAGGCGGCGCCGGCGCCAACCGCGTCCGAGACCGGCCCGCGCCTTCACCGAGCCGCGTCACTCGAGCATCCGGAACGGAACCCGGGAGTTCCCCTCGACCTCGACGTCGTCCGCGCGATCCGCGTGAACCGGAGCGCGGTCGAGCGGCGAGCGGCCACGATCCCCACGCGCCGTACGGTCAAGAAGGAGTGGCAGGCGGCGTGGCTGCTGCGGGCGATCACGCTGATGGACCTGACGACGCTCTCCGGCGACGACACTCCGGGAACGGTGCGCCGCCTGTGCGCCAAGGCACGACGACCGCTGCGCGACGACCTGGTGCGGTCACTGGGCGTCGAGGAGCTCGGGATCACCGTCGGCGCCGTCTGTGTCTATCACGCCCTGGTGCCGACGGCGGTCGAGGCGCTCGCAGGTACGCAGATCCCCGTGGCGGCCGTGTCGACCGGGTTCCCCGCCGGCCTGAGCCCGATCGAGGAGCGCATCGCCGAGATCCACGCGTCGGTGGCCGCGGGAGCGCGCGAGATCGACATCGTCATAACGCGCGCGCACGTCCTCACCGGCAACTGGGAGGCGCTCTACGACGAGGTGCGCCGCTTCCGCGAAGCATGCGGCGAAGCCCACATGAAGGCGATTCTCGCCACCGGGGAGCTCGCGACGCTCGGCAACGTCGCTCGCGCCAGCACGGTTGCAATGCAGGCCGGCGCAGACTTCATCAAGACGTCGACGGGAAAGGAAGGAGTGAACGCCACCCTTCCCTTCGCCCTCGTCATGTGCCGGATGATCCGCGAATATCACGAGCGCACCGGATACGCGATCGGGTTCAAGCCGGCGGGCGGCATTCGCTCGGCGAAGCAGGCGCTCGAGTTCATGTACGTGATGAAGGAAGAGCTTGGCGACCGCTGGCTCCGCGCCGACTTGTTCCGATTCGGCGCCAGCGCGCTGCTCACCGATATCGAGCGGCAGCTCGAGCACTTCGTGACCGGCCGGTACGCGGCGGCGTACCGGATGCCGATGCCTTGAGGAAGACATGACCTCCGTTTCAGAGATCTTCGAGACGATGGAGTATGGTCCCGCTCCCGAGTCGGACGCGGAGGCTCGCCGCTGGCTCGCCTCGCATCACGGTGAGTTCGGGCATTTCATCGGCGGCGAGTGGACCGCTCCGAGGGAGACGTTCGAAGTCATCGATCCCTCCACCGGCGGCGCGCTCGCGCGGGTCTCGCAGGGTACGAAGGCGGACGTCGACGCGGCCGTGGCGGCCGCGAAGCGGGCGTACCCCGCGTGGAGCGGGCTTACCGGCCACGCGCGGGCGCGTCACCTGTACGCGCTCGCGCGCGAGGTGCAGAAGCACTCGCGCCTCCTGGCCGTCGTCGAGACGATGGACAACGGCAAGTCGGTCCGCGAGACGCGGGACCTCGACATCCCCCTCGTCGCTCGCCACTTCTACCACCACGCGGGCTGGGCGCAGCTCTTCGAGAGCGAGTTCGCCGGCTATACATCGATCGGCGTGGTCGGCCAGATCATCCCTTGGAACTTCCCGCTGCTCATGCTGGCGTGGAAGGTCGCGCCGGCGCTCGCGGCAGGGAACACGGTGGTGCTCAAGCCGGCGGAGTTCACGCCGCTCACTGCCCTGCTCTTCGCGGAGATCGCTGCCGGAGCAGGGATACCAGCGGGTGTGCTCAACATCGTGACCGGCGATGGTGAGACCGGGAAGCTCATCGTCGACCACGACGACGTCGACAAGATCGCCTTCACCGGATCGACCGAGGTCGGGCGCATCATCCGCCGCGCGACGGCGGGGAGCGGGAAGAAGCTGTCCCTCGAGCTGGGCGGCAAGAGCCCGTTCATCGTCTACGACGACGCCGATCTCGACAGCGTGGTCGAGGGGGTCGTGGACGCCATCTGGTTCAACCAGGGGCAGGTGTGCTGCGCCGGGTCGCGGCTGCTCGTGCAGGAAGGAATCGCCGAGCGTCTGGTCGGGAAGCTGCGCGCGCGGATGGAGAAGCTCCGCATCGGCAAGCCGCTCGACAAGGCGATCGACATGGGAGCGATCGTCGCGCCGGTGCAGCTCGAGCGGATCAGGGGGCTCGTGCAGCGTGGTGTCGACGAGGGAGCCTCGATGTGGCAGCCGTCGTGGGCCTGCCCGACCGAGGGATGCTTCTACCCGCCGACGCTGTTCACCGACGTTCAGCCGTCATCGACGATCGCGCAGGTGGAGATCTTCGGCCCCGTGCTCGTGACGATGACGTTCCGGACGCCGGAGGAGTCGGTCGCGCTCGCGAACAACACGCCTTACGGTCTCGCGGCGAGCATCTGGACGGAGAGCATCAATCTCGCGCTCGACATCGCGCCGAAGATCAAGGCGGGTGTCGTCTGGATCAACTCGACCAACCTGTTCGACGCGTCGAGCGGGTTTGGTGGGTATCGGGAGAGCGGCTTCGGGCGCGAGGGTGGACGCGAAGGGATGTGGGGGTACGTGAAGCCCGACGAGGCCGGGACGAATCGCGATGACCGCGACAAAGGCACGTCACGCTCGGCAACGCGCAGGAACGGACGCAAGACTGGTGCGTCGGCCCGCGCCGCACGCGCCGGTGACGGCCGCGGCGAGGCCAGCGCGCTCCCTTCGATCAACCGCACGCCCAAGCTCTTCATCGGTGGGAAGCAGACCCGCCCCGACCAGGGGTACGTCCGCGCGATTCACTCCCCACACGGTGACGTGCTCGGCGAGGTGGGCGAAGGGAATCGCAAGGACGTTCGTAACGCCGTCGAGGCCGCGCACACGGCGTGGAAGAGCTGGGGGAAGGCCACCGGCCATCTGCGTGCCCAGATCCTGTACTACATCGCCGAAAACCTCGCCGCGCGTGCCGACGAATTCGCGCAGCGCATCGGCGCGCAGACCGGCTGCGGGAGCGATGAGGCCGCGCGCGAGGTAGACATCTCGATCTCGCGGCTCTTCACCTACGCCGCCTGGGCCGACAAGTACGACGGTGCCGTTCACAACGTTCCGATCCGAGGGGTCGCGCTGGCGATGAACGAACCGATCGGGGTCATCGGCATCGCCTGCCCCGCCGAGCATCCGCTGCTCGGCTTCGTCTCCCTCGTGGCGCCGGCGATCGCGACGGGAAACGCGGTGGTGGCGATCCCGTCCGAGGCTCACCCTCTGTCAGCGACCGACTTCTACAGCGTGCTCGAGACGTCCGACGTGCCCGCGGGAGTCGTGAACATCGTCACCGGCGCGACTGACGCGCTCTCGCGGGTGCTCGCCGAGCACGATGACGTGGAGGCGGTGTGGTATTTCGGCGGTGCCGAGGGGGTGAAGAAGGTGGAGGAGGCTTCGGCGGTCAACATGAAGCGCACCTGGGCTACGTGGGAGCGCCGGGACTGGCTCGATGCGCGGCACGGCGAAGGTCGCGAGTTCCTGCGCGAGGCGACGCAGGTGAAGAACATCTGGGTGCCTTACGGCGAGTGACACAGAAGTGAGATAGAAGCGAAAAGGCCGCCTGAAAGGCGGCCTTTTCGCTTCGTCTTTCTCTTGTCGATGCGCCGTGTAGGAATCGAACCTACAACCTAGTGATTAAGAGTCACTTGCTCTGCCAATTGAGCTAACGGCGCCTACTCGGGCTTCATATGCCGCCGGTTGAGCTGACGGCGCGTGTTTTTCAGGAGAGGCTGGCGCGCCAGGAGGGACTCGAACCCCCGACCCACAGCTTAGAAGGCTGTTGCTCTATCCACCTGAGCTACTGGCGCTTCACTCGCGGCGGGTTGGCTGAACGCCACCTGCCAGGTCGGGGCGCCCGGATTTGAACCGGGGACCTCCTGCTCCCAAAGCAGGCGCGATACCAGGCTACGCTACGCCCCGCTGAGCTCAGAATTCTAACCGGGACCGACAGTTAGGTCAACGGCGCGAGGGGGTCCGCGCCCGACGCGAGCGCGTCGATCAGGGCGCGGAATGCGCGGCCCCGATGGCTGATTCGCTCCTTCTCCGCGATCGACGCCTCGCCGAAGGTTCGCCCCAGCTCGTCCGACAGAAAGTGCGCGTCATAGCCGAAGCCGCCGGTACCGGCCGGCTGGTCGACGATCCGCCCCGGCGTCTCGCCGCGCCGCACCAGCTCCCGCGAGCCGTCGACGAACGCGGCCGCGCAGACGAAGCGCGCGCGGCGGTCACCGGCCCCGCGGAGGGCGGCGACGAGCTTCGCGTTGTTCGCCGCGTCGAGCGCGGAACCGGCAAGATCCTCTCGACCGCTGTAGCGCTTGCTCCGCACCCCCGGCAGCCCGCCTAACGTGTCGACCTCGAGCCCGGAATCGTCGGCGAGGGCGGGCAGCCCCGTCCGCCCATGGAACCAGCGCGCCTTCGCGAGGGCATTTTCCTCGAAGGTCGGCCACTGCTCCACCTCGTCTTCAGCGGGATCCACCGCGAGGCCGAGCGATTCGGGGGTGACGAGCCAGATGGCGAGTGGCGCGAGGAGCGCCTCCAGCTCGCGCTGCTTGCCGCGGTTTCGCGTCGCGACGAGGAGTCGCGGCGGCAGGTCAGCCACCGCCGAGGGCAGCGCGCTGCGCGGCGTCGAGCCGCGCGATCCCCGCCGCAGCGAGGTCGAGCAACCGGTCGAGATGCGCGCGGTCGAAGGTGCCTTGCTCCCCCGTTCCCTGCACCTCGACGAAGCGCTGCTCGCTGCTCATGACGACGTTCATGTCGACGTCCGCGGCCACGTCCTCGACGTACTCGAGGTCGAGCCGCGGCTCACCGCCGACGATGCCGACGCTCACCGCGGCGACGCGTCGCTTGACCGGCGAGCGGGAGAGGCGCCCGCTGCGCACCATCCAGTCGAAGGCATCCACCACGGCGACGCTGGCCCCCGTGATCGCCGCGGTGCGCGTTCCCCCGTCGGCCTGGAGCACGTCGCAGTCGATCTTGAGGGTGAACTCGCCGAAGGAGAAGTCGTCGAGCATCGCGCGGACGCTGCGGCCGATGAGGCGCTGGATCTCCTGCGTCCGGCCGCCGAGGCGCTCGCGCTCGCGGGGGGTCCGGGTCAGCGTCGCGCGCGGAAGCATGGAGTACTCCGCGGTGAGCCATCCCTCCCCCTTGCCACGCTTCCAGCCCGGAACTCCGTCCTCGACGCTCACCGTGCAGAGAACGCGCGTCGCGCCGAACGCGACGAGGCACGAGCCCTCGGCATAAGGCGCCGCGCGGCGCTCGAGCGTGATCGGCCGCAGGCTGTCGGCGGCGCGGCCTCCCGGGCGCGCTTCAGCCATCGCCGCGCACCCCGCGCAGTCGCTCGATTATTCCCGTCGTGGACTGCCCCGGTGTGAGTGGAACGATCACGCACTGCCCACCCCACGATCGGACATCGGCGGCGCCGACGACGGTGTCGGGTGAATAGTCGCCTCCCTTCACGATCACGTCGGGACGCAGGTAGCGCACGAGCTCCAGCGGTGTGTCCTCCTCGAAGACGGTCACAACGTCCACGGTCTCCAACGCAGCGAGCACGTAGGCGCGCTCGGCTTCCGATCGGACCGGGCGCTCGGGCCCCTTGAGCCTCCGGACTGAAGCGTCGCTGTTGAGGCCGACCACGAGCGCGTCGCCGGTCGCGCGCGCTCCGCGGAGCACATCGACGTGGCCAGGGTGCAGGAGGTCGAAGACGCCGTTGGTGAAGGCGACGCGTCCGGCTCGCCCTTCACGCCAGCGCGCCGCCGCTTTCCAGCTCATGATCTTGCGCGCCGGGTCGAAGTCGCTCAAAAACGCGCCTCGGCCCGCGGCTGGAAATGAATCTCGCGCACGAAGAGCGGGAGCTCGACTCGCTCGTAGTAGTCGGCGACGAGCACGACCGAGGCGTCGCGGCGACGGATCTGTACCTGGTGCGCTCCATCGGGGAGGCCGAGCGAGTCGGCAGCCGATCTGAGTCGGGCGCGGATCGAGTCGTCAGGGAGGCGGTTCGCGAAGCGCGCTGTCTGCGCCATCGAGTCCTGGAAGCGGTAATAGCGGAGGTAGACCTCACCGACGTTGACGGCGAAGTAGCCGGCGGCGACGACGATGAGAAGGATGACGAGGCAGCCGAGAGTGCTACGACCCGAGCGGCCGCCAGCGGTCACCATTGCGACTGGGCTCCGTCGATGACGTCGTTGACGAGTCGCTGGAGCGCGACGCGCCGGCCGTTAGGCTCGGCGCCTTCGTTGTACTCGCCTTCGGCGATGAGCCCGCGACGCTCCCAGAGGACGCGGCCCGTCTTCTGGTCCACGATCTCGATGTCGCAGACGATCTGCAGCTTGCGGCGGGCCGACGTCGGCTGCCGCCCGACGGCGGCGAAGGCGATCGGGATGTCGGGCTCGTAACGGACGAGCGTTCCGCGAACGACCGCGTCGGCTCTCGCCTCGGGAGCGTCGCGGAGCCCCAGCCGCGACTGCATCTCGCGGCGCAGCGACTCCCAGACCTCGCGCTGGAGCTCGGGCTGTGGCGTCTCGTTCTCGAACGGGAGCACGGCGACGGTGCGGACGTGCTCGGGCAGGCCACCACCGGCGAACCCGTACGGCCAGCACGCGCCGACGACGAGCGTCAGCAGCGCGAGCGCGAGGCTCCAGCCGCTATGGAGTCCAGATCGACGCATCGAACGCGAGATTGGTATCCACCCGCTTCACTGTGATATCGAGCGATCGCCGCCCCGTCGCGTCGTAATATCGCACGCGCGTCTCGTCGCGTCGATCCACCGACTGGATGATCCGGCCGTCGGTGATACGCTCGAGGCGCCGCAACCGGCCCGCGGCGACGGTGACACGCCAGATCTCGCCACGCCCGACGTCGGCGCGGAGGGTGTCGCCCTCGAGGCGGGCGTTCGTGTCCGGCAACGCGGGGACGGCCAGCCGCCCGACCGCGGCCCACAGCATCGGCGGCGACGGAACGAGCCGACGGACCATATCGGGACCGGGCGCGCGCAGCTCGTTGCCGATGAGCGCGGCGGCCCCGGAGCCGAGTCCGCCGCCGAGGAACAGATCGAGCCGCGCGCTGTCCGGCGAAGCGACGCGAAGCGCACCCTCGCCGCGTGCCTGCATATCCGGATCCTCGTAGCTCCAGTCGAAGACCCAGCGGGTGTGTCCCGGCGGCGCCTCGAGGCTCGGCAATGGAACGCGCGTCGGCGTGCCGGTGAGTGGGGGCGCCTTCGGCAGGCAGGACGCCGCGAGCGCGATGCTCGCAGCCGCGAGAGCGATGGTACGCCTCATCTGACGATGATGATATCGCTGATGCGGTCGCCCTGGACGAGGGCGTCCATCGCGTCGAAGCCGCCGACGACACGCGCGAAGATCGTATAACGCGCGTCGAGATGCGGCTGCGGCGACAGCGTCAGGAAATACTGGCTGCCACCGGTGTCGGGGCCGGAGAGCGCCATCCCGACCGCGCCGCGCGAGTAGCGCTGGAGGTTCAGCTCGTCCCGGATCGCGTATCCCGGCCCCCCATTGCCGTCGCCGCGGGGATCGCCGTCCTGAGCGACGAAGTTCGGGACGACGCGATGGAAGCGCACGTTGCGGTAATACCCCGAGCGCGCAAGCCGGACGAAGTTCTCGACGGTGAGCGGGGCGTCCTCACCCAGCAGCTCGAGCTCGATCGGACCACGCTCGCTGACGATGCGCGCAAGGCGGGGGCGGCCTTCGAGCGTCGGCACGACGTACTCGCGCACGACACCGGCGTACCAGCCGCGGGGGCGCTCGACACCTTCGACGCCGGGCCAGTGAGCGAGCGGGGGGACCCCGCGCGCGGGCGCACGGACGAGGGGATCGTCGGATGGCGGGAGGGCACGAAGCGCGGCGAGCGCCGAGTCGGCGAACGCCGCGCTGTCGCGGCGCCACGCGTTGGCGACGTACTGGATGGCGGCGATCCGCGCGTCGTTGCCCGAATCGCGGGCGGCCAGGCGGTAGCTCGCGAGCACCGCGGGTACTTCGGCCGCGCGCGCGCTGTCCGCCAGCGCGAGGATGGCGGTGGCGCGAACGAAGAAATCGGAATCTTCCACGGCCGCGAGGACCGCCGCGCGGCGCGCCTCGCGCTCCGACGCGGAATCGAGCGCGGCCGCGACTGCGGCGACCGCGGACTGCCTGACGCGCGGGTCGGCATCGGTGAGGAGCGGCCGCGCGATACGCTCGAGTGTTTCGACGCGCGGTGCTCCGGCGGCGGCGTCGGCGAGCGCAGCGCGCATCCGCCAGTCCGAGGCACGGAGCCAGTCATCCTGGGCCGCGAGCTGAAAGCCGGAACGCGTTGCCGATTCGAGGAGGCTGCGGCGGAACATCAGGGACGTGTCGGCTCGCCAGAGCGCGGTCCACAGCTCGGCGGAGACGTTTCGCCCCGCGAGCGCCTGCGCCGCGGCAATGCGAACGTTGGCGTCCGGATCCTGCGCACCGCGGCCGAGCGTCGGAATCTCGCCGTCGCCGAAGGTCGCGAGCGATCGGAGCGCGTTGATGCGAACGTGCGGCTCGGCGTCGCTGGCGAGGCGTCGCAGCGCGGCCATCGCGGAAGCGGCGAGCGAATCTCCGACGACGCCGGCAGTCAGGGCGCGCGCGATCTGAGCGCGCAGCTCCGCCGGCGAGCACTCGTAGTATCCGGCACCCCCTGAGGGGGCGGACGTGCGCGTGTCCTGGAGCGATGCAAGCAGCGCCCGGGCGCCTGCCGCGACGCGAGGACGCGACAGCGCGTACGCTGCCGCCCAACGAACGCACGCGCTCGAATGGGACAGCAGTGCCGAGATCTCGGCCGCGGGGACCGGACGGAGCTTGGCCGCGCCGCGGAGCAGCTCGCCGGCGGTGGCGTCGTTCGTCGTGCGGAGGTGGCCGACGATCGCTGCGCGGGCCGGCTCGCCGATCTCTCCGAGGGCGAAGGCAGCCTGCACGGCGACCGAGGGGACGCCATCGAGCGCAGCTTCGAGCGCCGGGATGCTCGCCGTGTCACGCAGCATGCCGAGCGCGAAGGCGGCGCGCGCCGCAACGCCGGTGTCTGCGTCGGTGAGTAGTGCGCGCAGCGCTGGCGCGGCGGCACGCGTCTTCGTCTGGCCGATGGCGAGCGTCGCGGCGCGCCGAAGCGGGACGCTCGATGCGCGCGTGCCCGCGAGGAAGACGCTGGTATCGGCGCGTCGCGCATCGGCGGCGGCCAGGACCTGTGCGTACGCCGCGACGTCGCTCGACGCGAAGGGTCCGAGGGAACCGCCCCCGGACGCGCATCCGACGACGCCCGCCAGCGCTGCGGTGCCGACGAGCCGGAGAGCGTTGCTCACGTCAGCGCAGGTCGCGCTCGAGAAGCGCGCGCGTCTCATCGGGAAGCCTGACCGGACGCCCATTGCGATCGATCGAGACGAGCGAAGTCGAGGCGGTCGCAAGCCGGGTCGAGGTCTGCGCATTCGTTATGACATAGTCGAAGGTCACGGAGCGCGATCGAACGTCGCGCAGCGTCGTCTCGACGCGAACGAGGTCGTCGTACCGTGCGGATGCATGATAGCGCAGGGACGCCTCCGACACCGCCAATGCCGTCCCCGCGCGCTCCAGCTCCGCATAGTTGGCGCCGCGCGATCCGAGGTAATCCGTTCGCCCCATGTCGCACCAGACGAGGTAGTTCGCGTGATACACCACCCCCATCTGGTCCGTTTCCGCATAGCGGACGCGGAGCTCGAGGACCTGCGACGCAGGGGTCGATCCGCGGGCGTTCTGAGCCATTGCTCCCGGTTCGGGATAGTGTGGTGCGCGAAGATGAGTGCTGCTGCCGGGTTTGGAAAGCCCCGGGACCACGAGTAGAATGTTCGCGTGCTCCCCGGACCCTGCTACATCATCTCCGACGCGCATCTCGGCGCTGGCACCGCTGATCTCGAGCGGCGCGTCGTCGCGTTCCTTCATTCGCTGCGCGGCCGTGCCGGATCGGTCGTCGTCAACGGCGACCTTTTCGACTTCTGGTTCGAGTGGCGGACGGTGGTGCCGCGGCGCGGGATCCGCGCCGCGGTCGCATTGGCCGACCTGCGCGACGCCGGAGTGGACGTGCTCTGGATCGCGGGGAATCACGACTGCTGGGGAGGTGAGGTCCTGCGCGAGGACTTCGGGCTCGCGTACCACGTGGGTCCCTGGGAGGGACGCATCGCCGGCTGGAAGACGCGCATCGAGCATGGCGACGGACTGCGGGACGAGGAGGATCGAAAGTATCGACGGCTGCGGACGTTGCTCCGGCATCCGTGGTCGGTCCGTGCATTCCGTGCCCTGCACCCGGACCTCGGAAGCAGGCTCGCGAGCGGCAGCTCGCACGCGAGCCGCGTCCACCGCGCCCGCGACGGCGGCGCGGGGTTGCGCGGAGTGGCGATGGAGGCGCTCGCGCGCGACGAGACGCTCGATCTCGTCGTCTTCGGACACTCGCACGTGCCGGCGCTGGAGCGCGCGCCCTCCGGAGGCATCTACGCAAATGCCGGCTCGTGGCTCGACGCCCCGACCTTCATCCGCGTCGCCGCGGAGCGCGTCGAGCTCTGTCGGTGGGACGGGTCAGCCGAGGGTGTGCGTCTCGACGCCGTGGATCGGCGCGCCGAGAAATCGCTCGGCCATCCGTAGGAACTGCTGCGGCGCATCCGACGCCACCCAGTCGCGCGTCGGCCGTCCGTTGCGCGGCGCGAGCAGTCCGCGCTCCTCGAGGACGCGCCTCGTCTCCGCGGCCGTCTGCTCCGCGCTATCGATGAGCGCGACGCCGGAGCCGAGCACCTCGGCAATGAGCGGCTTGAGCAACGGGTAGTGGGTGCATCCGAGCACGAGGGCTTCCACGTGCTCGGCGGCGAAAGGAGCCAGGTACTCGTCGGCGACGAGCCGCGTCGCGCGGTGATCGAGCCACCCTTCCTCGACGAGGGGGACGAACAGCGGACAGGCGCGGGCGACGATGCGCGTCTCCGGGGCGAGGGCGCGGATGGCGCGCTCGTACGCGCCGGACTGGATCGTGCCGAGCGTTCCGATGACGCCGATCTTGCCGCGCGATGCCGCTACGGCGGCTCGCGCGCCCGGCTCGACGACGCCGATCACGGGAATCGGCTGCTCCTCGCGTAGCGCCGACAGCGCGTGTGCGGTGGCGGTGTTGCAGGCGACGACCACCGCTTTCACCCCGCGGTCGCGAAGGTAGCTCGTGATCTCGCGGCTGTAGCGCCGGACGGTGTCGGGGGACTTCGGCCCGTACGGCACCCTCGCCGTGTCGCCGAAGTAGATGATGCTCTCGTCGGGGAGCTGGCGCATCAGCTCGCGCGCGACGGTGAGGCCGCCGATCCCCGAATCGAAGACGCCGATCGGCGCCGACGGGCTCACCATTGCAGCTTCGCTGCGATGGTGAGCCTGCCGTGGGACCCGGGAGCGACGGTGACGTCGGTGGGGACGTCCCAGAGGTTGGCGGCGACGTAGGCGTCGGCGCCGGCGAGGAAGTGGTTCACGATGACGAGGGTCAGCCAGTCTTCGACGAAGCTGCGGCGCGGGCCGATACGCGAGCGGGCGCGCTGCGCGATCGGCGAGAGCGCTCGCACCGCGGTGACTGTCGTTCCGCTGGTGTCGTAACGGACCACCACGCTGTCGTAGGCGAGCCGGCGCGCGGCGCGGAGGTCCTGCGCGGACTTGGCGAGCATCGCGAGCGCGCCCGCCTCGGTGGCGACGAAGATCGCGCCGGCGGTCGGCCGGTCGAGGATCGACTGCGCGCTGCCGGGAATGGCGAGGGAGTAGAGAAAGGCGCGGCGGGGCGTGATCGGCGGGGCGGGCGCGGGGCGCGGGACCGCGAGCACGGGAGCACGCACGGGCCCGCGCGCGGTCGTGTCCGGGACCTGGGCGCCTAACGTCCCCGCGCCGAGGCCCGCGGCGAGGACCGCGATCGCGGCGAGGCCGCGCTGGCGGGAGCGTGTGGGAATCGAACCCACCCAACCCGCGCGAGGCGGGTCGCAACAGTTTTGAAGACTGAGGAAGCCACCAGGCCCCATGCGCCCCCTGCGCGCGGATTCCTTCATGCGAGAACGATCTCGAACCGGCCTCGCGGCTCGACCTCGCCGACCACGACAGCCGACGATACGCTCGAAAGATAGCCGGACAGCGCGGGCGCCGGCACGGCGACGAGGAGGCCGCCCGACGTCTGTGGATCGACGAAGAGCGCGCGCTCCTCGTCGCCGGCGCGCCCCCAGTCGACGACCCCCTCCACGAAGGCGGCGTTGCGATCCGCGCCGCCGGTGCGAGCCCCCGCGGCGAGGGCCTCGCGCGTGCCGTCGATGATCGGCACCGCGGCGCGCTCGAATCGGAGCGTGACGTTGCTCGCGCGCGCGATGTGCGACGCGTGCCCGAGCAGCCCGAAGCCGGTCACGTCGGTCGCGCAACGCGATCCCGCCGCGACGGCGGCCCGACTCGCGGCGTCGTTGAGTGTCGTCATCGCCGCGATCATCGCCGAATGCGGCCCTGCCGCGAGCGTCCCCCGCTTCGCGGCCGTCGCGAGGATGCCTGTCCCGAGCGGCTTGGTGAGCACGAGGACGTCACCGGGCGCCGCGGCGGCGTTGGTGAGGATCCGTCGCGGGTCGACGCGGCCGGTGACGGCGAGCCCGTACTTGATCTCGTCGTCGGTGACGGTGTGCCCTCCGACGATGAAGGCGCCCGCCTCGTGCACCTTGTCCTGTCCCCCGCGAAGGATCTCCGAGAGCACCTCGATCGGCAGCTTTCCCGCGGGAAAGGCCGCGATGTTGAGCGCGGTGAGTGGCTCGCCGCCCATGGCATAGACGTCGGAGAGCGCGTTCGCCGCGGCCACCTGGCCGAAGGTGTACGGGTCGTCGACGATCGGCGCGAAGAAGTCCACCGTCTGCACGAGCGCGAGATCGTCGGACACGCGAAAGACGCCCGCGTCGTCGAAGGTCTCGCTACCGACGAGGAGGCGAGGATCGGTGCGTCGCGGCAGCGGCGCGAGGGCGGACTTGAGGTCACCCGGACCCATCTTGGAGGCTCAACCCGCGCAGCGCGCGAACTGCGTCAACTGGAACAGTCGCTCGCGGGTGTCGCTCATGGGCGGGGTGGCTGGAGTGCCTAACGGAGCGCGGCGACGGCCTCGATCTCGACGAGCACGCCGCGCGGAAGGCCCGCCGCCTGCACGGTCGAGCGGGCGGGACGCGTATCGCCGAAGGCGCGCGCGTAGACCTCGTTCATGCGCGGGAAGTCCGCCATGTCGGCGAGGAAGACCGTCGTCTTCACCACGTCGCGGAACGAGACGCCCGCCGCCTCGAGGATCGCGGCGAGGTTGGCGAGGACCCGCTCCGTCTGCGCGACGACGTCGCCGGCGACCACCTGGCCGCTCGCCGGATCGAGCGCGATCTGGCCCGCGGTGAAGAGAAAACCGTTCGCGGCGACGGCCTGCGAATATGGGCCGATCGCGGCGGGGGCATTGCTGGTGTGAATCGTCTTCGTGCTCACGGTGCTCCCGGGTTGTCGTGCGCCTCCGTCCGCATACTACCGGGGGGCGCGAAGGTTGAAAAGCCGCCGCGCATTCTCGGCGGTCTGCGCGGCGAGGTCGCCGGGGTTCACCCCGCGCACGGCGGCGAGGTGCGCGACGGTGCGCGGGACGAAGCCGGGCTCGTTGCGCTTGCCACGATGCGGTACAGGCGCGAGGTACGGCGCGTCCGACTCGACGAGAAGCCGGTCGCCGGGCACGAGACGAAGCAGCTCGACGTCGTCCCACTTCCGGAAGGTGACGATGCCGCTGAAGGAGATCATCCAGCCGGCGTCGAGCCCCGTACGGGCCAGCGCGTGCGACCCGGTGAAGCAGTGCAGCACTCCGCGGACGCCTTTGCGCCCCGCGTCGGCGACGAGCTGCGCGGTGTCGGCTTCCGCCTCACGGGTGTGCGCGACGACCGGCCGTCCCGCCTCCCGCGCGATGTCGAGCTGCGCCGCGAAGGCGTGCCGCTGTCGCTCGCGCGGAGAGTGGTCGTAGTGGTAGTCGAGCCCACATTCGCCGACGGCGACCGCACCGCGGTCGATCATCTCCCGGATCGCGGGAACCGCGGTTGCCTCGTCGAAGCCGGCCGCATCGTGGGGATGGATGCCGGCGGTGAACCAGAGGAACCCCGGCTGCGCCGACGCGAGGAGACGCGCCCGGTCGGCGGCGGCGAGCGATTCGCCGATGCAGACGATGCCGTCGAGGCCCGCCTCGCGCGCCCGCGCGATCACTTCCTCACGGTCGGTATCGAAGGCCGGGTCCGCGAGGTGCGCGTGACTGTCGATCATGGCGCGGAAAGCAGCGCCGCCGCGCGGGTGCGCGGCGGCGGAGGGCTCAACGCTTGGTCGCCGGGGTGACGGCTGGCCCGCGCTGCGAGGCGGCCGCCGGCGTGCGCGGACGCGTCGCTTGTGGCGGAGTGGCCGTGGAGGAACCCTCCGTATGCGCGCGTGGCCACTTGTGGTTGATCAGCAGCAGGAGCGGGGAGGCAACGTAGATCGAGCTGATCGTGCCGATCGTGATGCCGAACAGCAGTACGAGCGCGAACGGACGCAACACCGGGCCGCCGAGCAGCGCGAGGGCGAGGAGACAGGCGAGCACCGTCGTACCCGTCATCACCGTTCGCGGCAGCGTCTCGTTCACGGCGCGATTGAGCAGCTCGCGCATGTTGATCTTCGAGCGCGTCCGGAGCAGCTCGCGGACGCGGTCGAACACCACGACCGTGTCGGAGAGCGAATAACCGATGACGGTGAGGATCGCGCCGACGAGAAAGAGGTTGATCTCGAGGTCGAGGTACTTGATGAACGCGAAGACGGCGAGGATGTCGTGCACGTTCGCGAGCACGGCCGCGAGACCGAAGCGCCACTCGAAGCGGATCGCGAGGTAGATCAGCGACACACCGAACGAGATGAGCAGCGCGATGAGCGCCTTGCGCACCAGCTCCGAGCTGACGCGCGCCCCGATGGCTTCACTGCCGAGGATCCTGAACGCCCCCGCGCCGAAGCGCGCGGCGAGGGCGGCCTGGATCTGGTTCGAGACCGACCCCGCACCGCGGCCCACCTGCTCCGCGTGCGCCCGCTCCTGAGCGCGGACGACGATGTCCCGCGGCGAGCCGAAGGTCTGGACTTCAGTGTTCTCGAGCCCCGCATCGGTGAGCGCCTGGCGGACGTCGCCGACGTTCGGTGCCTTCTCGAACTGCAGCTGCACGAGCGTGCCGCCGGTGAACTCGATACCGAACCTGAAGCCCGAGACGGCGATCCAGACGATCGCCGGCAGCAGGAAGATCGTCAGCGCGATCGTGACCGGCTTCCACAGACGGATGAAGTCGATCCTGGTGTCGTGAAGGATGCGCAGCATCAGATGCTCAGAGGTTGGGCGCCGCGCGAGCGGTCGAGCCACAGCAGGAAGAGCGTGCGAACCACGAACACCGAGCTGATGATCGACGAGGCGACACCCGCCATCAGCGTCACGGCGAAGCCCTGGACCGGGCCGGTGCCGTACTGATACAGGACTGCCGCCGTCAGCGCGGTGACGACGTGCGTATCGACGATGGCGCCCCACGAATGCCTGAAGCCTTCGTCGATGGAGGTGCGCACCGTCTTGCCGCGTGCGAGCTCCTCACGGATGCGCTCGAACTGGAGGAAGTTCGCGTCCACCGCCATGCCGATCGAGAGGATGAAGCCGGCGATGCCGGGGAGGGTCAGCGTCGCATCGAGCGCGGCGAGGAAGGCCAGCGTCGAGAGCGCGTAGAAAAACAACCCAGCCACCGCGAGGAAGCCCGAGAACCGATAGTAGATGACCATGATCAGGATGACCAGCGCGAGGCCGAGCAGGCCCGCCTGGACTCCCTTGCGCACCGCATCCTGACCGAGGCTCGGCCCGATGGTGCGAACCTCGGCGATGCGGAGCGGCGTCGGCAATGCGCCGGCGCGGAGGACCAGGGCGAGATCCTGCGCGGCCTGGAGGTCGCGGCGACCCATGGTGATCTGGCCACGCGTGCTGATCGCGCTCTGGATGACCGGCGGGCGGCCCATGACCCGCTGATCGAGAACGATCGCCATGTAGTTCCCGATGTTGCGCTGCGTCTGCTGCTTGAACTGCGTTCCGCCTTCGTTGCTCAGCTGGAACTGAACGAGGGTGCCCTCGATCGGGTCCTGCTGCGGCTTGGCGTCGATGATCGAGCTGCCGGTGATGATCGGCTCGGCGTCGAGGACATAAAGCGTCCGGAACGTCCGCCCGCCGACGACGAGGGAGTCGCTGCTCCAGCGGAGCACCTTGCGCGGCGGGAGCGCCGACTGGATTTCGGGGCGCTGGATGAGCGCGTCGATGCGCGCGAACTGATCGCTGGGGACGAGATACTCACCCGGCATGTCGCCCTTCTGGATGACGCTCGAAAAGACGCCGCCCGTCGCGACGGCGGCGGAGTCGCGCGTCGAGTCCGCACCTGTGCGCCTGGTCGTGTCGGTTCCGAGGAGGCCGCCGAGCACGCCAGCGGTGCCGGTGGAGGGCTGCTGCGCGCCCGTCTTCGCCGGATTCGAAGCGACTACGGCGCCTCCGCCGAACTGCCGAGCCGCGGCGTCGAGCCGGCCAAGCGACCGCTCGAGCGCATTCGTCTTGTCGGTGATCTGGAACTCGAGATAGGCCGACTTCTGGAGGATCTCTTCGGCGCGGCTCGGATCATCGATTCCGGGGAGCTCGACGACGATCCGGTCGTCTCCGACGCGCTGGACGACGGGCTCGGCGACGCCGAACTGGTCGACGCGCGTCCGGACGACCTTGAGCGCCTTGTCGAGCGCTTCCGACTTGTCGGTCACCGTGCCCTTCGACTCATCCACCTCGAGCGCGACGTGGACGCCGCCGGCGAGGTCGAGGCCGCGCTTGAGGGGCACGCGCTTGCGTTCCACGAAGGTGAAGTTGCCGTCGCGATCGCGAACGCGCTCGGTCACCGTGCGCGGCCACAGCGCGTACACGGACAGAAGGATGAGGGCGGCGATCAGCCCGATGCGCCACTTCAGACTCATGCGACTACTGTTGGGGGGTAAACGATCCGGTGGAACTAGGAAAGGTACGGGGGGCTCCGGAGGCAGTCAACGCGCGACGAGCGGCAACTTCATCGCGCCGAAGCTGCTCGACGAGGGCCTGTGGCGACTCGAAGCGCGTCGTGTCGCGCAGGCGGGCGACGAAATCGAGCCGGACCGTCGTGTCGTACCAGTCTCCGCTCGCGTCGAAGAGGTGCGCTTCGAGCACCCGCTCCTCCTCGCCGAAGGTCGGGCGGGGGCCGAGGTTCATCATCCCGCCGAAGGCGCCGTTCCGCGTTTGCGCTCTGACTGCATACACCCCTTCCGGCGGAAGGAGCTTCCGCGGCGACGGCGGCTCGAGATTCAGGGTCCGGAAGCCGAGGTCGCGTCCGCGCCGCGCTCCGCGGACGACGCGGCCACTCACCGAATAGAGGCGACCGAGCGCTGCCGCCGCGCGCTGGAGGTCGCCACCGGCGAGCGAGCGCCGGATGAACGTCGACGAGATGGGGCGATCGTCGCCGGCACTCACGGGGGGAACGACCTCGACGCGGAAGCCGCGCCGCGCGCCGAGCGCCTGAAGCACCTCGGTGTCTCCGGAGCGGCCGCGGCCGAAGCCGTGATCGTGACCGATGAGCAGCTCGCGCATCGAGTACCGCTCCTGGAGCAGCGCGACGAACTCCTCCGCGCCGAGTCTGCTCAGGCCGTGCGTGAACGGGATGACGACGAGGTGCTCGATCCCGCTCTCGGCGATGATCTCGAGCTTCTCGTCACCGACTGTGAGAAGCGCGGGCGCGGCCCGCGGGTTCACGACCTCGAGCGGGTGCGGATCGAAGGTGACGACCACGCTGGTGAGAGAAGTCGCGCGAGCGCGCGCGACGACCCGCGAGAGTACGTCGAGATGGCCGAGGTGCACTCCGTCGAAGGTTCCGACGGTGACGACGGCGCCGCCGGCGAGCCCCGGCAGCGCGTCGGGGATGCGACGGTCACGCATCGGCGAACACCACGCGCGGACGCCACTCGTCGGCGTCGCGCTCGGCGAGGGCGAGCAACGCCCCATCGGGCGCGAGAAGCGCGACGCGCGCGCTCGCCGACTCGGCGGGGATCGGATTGCCGTGTGCAACGCGTGAGGCAGCGCCCTCCGCGAGCACGCGCCGCTCGAGATCCGGCAGCGCGTCGAGCGCGGGCCGAAGCGCCTCCGCGGACAGCTCGGCGACGGCTGCTGCGTCGCTGACCGAGAACGGCCCGCTCGCCGTCCGCCGGAGCGCGACGAGGTGGGCGGCGCTCCCCGAGAGCTCGCCGAGATCGCGCGCCAGGGCGCGGACGTAGGTGCCGCCCCCACAGACGATCGTCACGTCACATTCCTCGCCGCGCCAGGCGCGCAGCCGCCAGCTGTCGACGCGGACGCGAACGGGCGCGAGGTCGAGAGGCGCGCCGCGACGCGCCGCGGTGTATGCGCGCGTGCCGCCGACCTGCTTCGCCGAATATGCCGGCGGACGCTGCTCGATCACGCCGGTGAGGGCGAGCATTCCGCGCTCGACCGCGGCGCGGTCGGGGAGAGGAGCCTCGGAGACGACGGCGCCGGTGAGGTCGTCGGTGTCGGTCGCGCTGCCGAAGCGTATCGTCGCCTCGTAGACCTTCGGCTCACCGGGGATGAAGGAGATGAGTCGGGTCGCCTTCCCGACGAGGAGTACGAGCAGCCCGGTGGCGAAGGGGTCGAGGGTTCCGGCATGGCCGACGCGGCGCTCGCGCAACGCGTGCCGCGCGCGATCGACCACGTCGTGGGACGTCATCCCCGCCGGCTTGTCGACGAGGAGAAGGCCTTCATGCGCCGTCCGCCCCATCGTCAGGCGAGGTGTTCCCTGCCCCCCGAGCGGGATTCTCGCGGGGTGGCGAGCTCTCGCGAATCTGGTTGAGCAGGGTGTCGATACGTGCCGCGCGCGCGACGCTCTCGTCGGGCACGAACCGGACTTCCGGCGCCACGCGCAGACGCAGCGAGCGCGCGAGGCGCGAGCGCAGGTGCCCCTGCACGCTCTCGAGTCCCTCGAAGGTGGATCCGCGTTCTTCCTCCGAGCCGAGGACGCTGACGAAGATCTTCGCGAAGCGCAGGTCACCGGTGACGTCCACACCAGTCACGGTGACCATCGCCGTCACGCGCGGGTCCTTGACCCCCTCCGCGAGGAAACGCGCGGTCTCCTCGCGGATCGCTTCGGCGACGCGGTCCGCCCGCCGGTGCTGCGCCACGAACTAGCTCGCCGAGCCGGCGAGAGTGCGCGCGATCTCCTCGGTCCGGTAGCACTCGATGACGTCGCCGACCTTGATGTCGTTGAAGTTCTCGATGCCGATACCGCACTCGAATCCTTCGCGCACCTCGCGCACGTCGTCCTTGAACCGGCGCAGCGAGCTGATGGTGCCGTCGTACACCTCGACGCCGTCGCGAATGACGCGGACGCGACCCTGGCGATTGATGACGCCGCTGCGCACCGAGCAGCCGGCGATGACTCCGATGCGCGGAACCTTGAAGGTCTCGCGAACCTCGGCCTCGCCGAAGACGACTTCCTTCTCCTCCGGGCGGAGCAGCCCCTCGAGCGCCGACCGAACGTCCGCCACCGCCTCGTAGATGATGCGGTAAAGCTTGATGTCCACGCCCTCGCGCTCGGCGGCGTTGCGGGCGTTGTTGTCGGGCCTGACGTGGAAGCCGATGATGATCGCCCCCGACGCGCGCGCGAGGAGGATGTCACTCTCCGTGATCGCGCCGACGCCGCGGTGGATGATCTCGACCTGGACCTCGTTCGTCGACAGCTGCTGGAGCGCGTCGGCGAGCGCCTCGGCGGGACCGCCCTGGTCCGCCTTGATGAGAATGCGCAGCGTCCGCGCTTCGCCCGACGCGGTCTTCGCCATGAAGTCCTCGAGCGTGACGACGGCGCCGCGGGTGATGCGACGGCTCTTCGCCTCGCGATCGAGCCGCTGGCGCCGCTGGGCGACGTCGCGGGCGTCGGTCGCGTCCTCGACGACGATGAGCTGGTCGCCGGCCATCGGAACACCCTCGATGCCGAGCACCTGCACCGGGATGGCGGGACCGGCCTTCTTGACCGTGCGCCCACGCTCATCGAGGAGCGCGCGCACGCGGCCCGAGTACATGCCGCAGATGAAGTCGTCACCGACGCTGAGGGTGCCGTTCTGGACGAGCACCGTCGCGACGGGACCCTTCCCCGGATCGAGCTGTGCCTCGACGACCGTACCGGTCGCCCGCCGATTCGGGTTCGCCTTGAGGTCGAGGATCTCCGACTGGAGCAGGATCTGCTCGAGGAGCGTATCGATCCCTGTCCCCTTCTTCGCCGAGATCTCCGAGTGGAGCGTCTGGCCGCCGAACTGCTCGAGCACGACGCCGTGCTGGAGCAGGTCCTGGGTGACCTTCATCGGGTTGGCCTGCGGCAGATCGATCTTGTTGATCGCGACGATGATCGGCACGCCCGCATTCTTCGCGTGCGAGATCGCCTCGATCGTCTGCGGCATGACCGCGTCGTCCGCGGCCACGACGAGTACGACGATGTCGGTCACTTCGGCGCCGCGCGCGCGCATCGCGGTGAACGCCTCGTGACCCGGCGTGTCGAGGAAGGTGATCTGCTTCCCACCGCCGACGGTGACGTGATAGGCGCCGATGTGCTGCGTGATGCCACCCGCCTCCCCCGCGACGACGTTCGCCTTGCGGATGTAGTCGAGCAGCGACGTCTTGCCGTGGTCGACGTGGCCCATGATCGTGACGACCGGTGGGCGCGACTCGAGCTCCTCGGCCGTGTCGGCGACCTGCTCTTCGGCCTCGGCCTGATACTCGTCCTCGCGGACGGCCTGGAAGCCGAACTCGCCGGCGATGAGGTCGATCTGGTCGAAGTCGAGTCGCTGGTTGATCGTCACCATGAAGCCGAGGTTCTTGAAGGCGAAGGCGACGATCTCGGTCGGCGTGATCTTGAGGATCTGCGCGAGCTCGCTGACCGTGATGAACTCGTTGACGCGGACTGTCTTCCGCTCCTTCTCAGCCGCGGCGGCGCGCTGCGCCTCGAGCTCCTCGCGGTTGGTCTCGTCGCGGCGCGGCGCGCCCTTGCGGCCGACCGGGCCACGCATGGTGGACAGCGTCCGCGAGATGTTCGACTGCACGGCTTCCTGATCGACCTGACCACGCTTCCCCTTCTTGCGGCGACCGCGGTCGCGCTCGCCCATCGAAGGCGGAGTGGCCGTCCCTGCGCCACCGCCGCCGCCGCCACCACCGGTCCGCGCGTCGCGCGGGGGCGGGTATCCGCCGGGCTGCGCGGACGCGATCGGGCGCGGAGGGAGGAAGCGAGCGGACGCCGGCATCGGCTTCTGCCGCGGCGCGCCCGGAACGATCGGGCGAGGGCGCGGAGCCGCGCTCGGCGCAGCAGCCTGCGGGACGGCGGGCTCTCCCCCGTCCTCGGCCGCAGGAGCCGCGGCGGCGGCCGCCTCCTGCTGGGCGCGACGCAGCGCCTCGCGCTCCTCCTCGAGACGACGGCGCGCCTCTTCGGCCGCGCGTCGGTCGGCCTCGAGCGCGGCCTGACGTTCGGCTTCGGCGCGCTCCGCCTCACGGCGCGTCGCCTCGAGCGCTGCCTGACGCTCCGCCTCTGCTGCCGCTTCGGCCGCTGCGGCCGCTGCGGCGCTCTCGACGTCCGCCGCCTTGCGACGGCGACGCACGGGACTGTCGGCGTCCGCGACCGGCGCGGGCGTCGGTGCGACGACCACCTTCTCGGGCGCGGCGACGGGGGCCGCAGCGCTGCGGCGGCGGGCCGCCTTGGCCGGCGCGGCCGGCTTCTCGGCGCGCGCGCGCTTCTCACGCTCCCAGCGTGCGCGGATGCGCGCCACCTGGTCGTCGGTGAGTGGGCTGATGTGGCTGCGGACCGGGATGTCCATCCCGCGTAGCAGCGTGACCACTTCGTCGGCGCTGATCCCGAACTCGCCTGCCAATTCGTTGACGCGAAGCTTGCTCAAGCCTTCCTCCTAGTGGGCGACCGGGGCGCGCGCTCCTCGCGCGCCGACGATACGCCTTCCACGAGCTCGCGAATCCCACGCGCGAGCGTCCCATCCACGATGCCGACCGCCGCCGCGGACTCGCGTCCAACGGCATCGCCCAGCTCCGCCGCCGAGAGAACCTCGGCGAAGCGGACCCGGCGCGCGTTCAGCAGCGGGAGCACCTTCTCCCGACTGTTGTGTGACGCGTCCGGGGCGACCATCGCGTACGCAAGCCGATTCTTCACCGCGGCGATCCGCACCTGCTCAACTCCGACTATGACGTTGCGTCCGCGCATGCCGAGACCGATGAGGCGCATCAGCTTGACGCGGACGTCCTGCTCCACCGTTATACCTTGGCGGGCGATCCCGTGTCGCCCTCGTCGTCGCCACCACCTTCTTCGGTGAGCTGATCGATCATGTTCATGATGCGATCCGCTTCGGCGGGGGCGATGCCTGGAAGCTTGAGGAAGTCGTCGCGCTCGAGATCGATGATGTCGTTCAGCGTGCGATAGCCCGCCTCGGCGAGCACCGCGACCGTCGCCGGCGGGAAGCCGTCGATCTCGGAGAGCTTCACGTCGACTTCCGTGTCCGCACCCGGGAGCGGAGCGAACACGCCCTCGGCGCCGCGCTCCATCCACTCGCGGCTCGAGAAGAGGTCGATCTTCCAGCCCGTGAGCTCGGACGCGAGGCGCACGTTCTGGCCGTTGCGGCCGATGGCCAGCGAGAGCTGGTCGTCGTCGACGACGGCCTGAACGGTCTTCGTCGCCGGATCGCTGAAGACGCGCGCGACGCGCGCGGGCGCCAGCGCCAGCTTCGCGAAACGCTCCGGGTCGGAGGACCAGGGGACGATGTCGATGCGCTCGCCACCGAGCTCGTTGACCACGGCCTGCACGCGCGAGCCCTTGAGGCCGACGCACGCGCCGACCGGATCGATCGAGTCGTCGCGCGAGAAGACGGCGATCTTCGAGCGGCTGCCGACCTCGCGAGCGGCGGCCCGGATCTCGACGATCCCCTGCTGGATCTCGGGGACCTCGAGCTTGAAGAGCGCCTTCACGAACATCGGGTCGGATCGGCTGAGAATGAGCCGCGGTCCCTTCGGGGTCTCCTCGACGCGCTTGAGGACGGCGCGGATCGGCTCACCCTGATGGAAGTGCTCGCGATGATTCTGCTCGCGGTAGGGGATGATCGCCTCCGCTTCGCGGAACTTGTTGAGCATGACCACCAGCTTGCCGCGCTCGATCTGCTGGATCTCGCCCGAGAGCAGCTCGCCGACGCGAGACGAGAACTCGTCGCGGATGCGGGTGCGCTCGCCCTCACGGACGCGCTGGATGATGCGCTGCTTCGCGGCCTGCACCGCGGCACGGCCAAAGACGGCGAAGTCGACCGGCTCCTCCATCTGATCGCCGACCTCGAAGCCGTCGTCGTAAAAGCGCGCCTCCTCGAGAGCGATCTCGCGCGCCGGATCGCTCACGGCCTCGACGACGGTCTTGAGGACGACGATGCGGATCTCGCCGCGTCCGTCGTCGATGTTGACCTCAGCCTGCACGGTCGGGCCGTACTTCTTCGCCAGCGCGGCGTAGATGCCGTCCTGGAGAAGTCCGTGAAGCTCGGACCGATCGAGCTGCTTGACGTTCGACAGCTCGCGGAACGAAGCGAGAATCTCTGTTGAGCTGACCATCCGATCCCTCTACCGATTCCAGTGAAATGCCAGACGGGCTTCGCGGACGCCAGCGAGCGGCACCCGTCGCTCGTCACCCTTCGGCATCCGAACGATCGCGACGTCCTCCTCCACACCTACTATTTCCACTTCTGCACGGCCGCCGACGTCGTCGCTCACGACGTTCGCCTTGCGGCCGACGAATCGCTTCCAGTCAGCGGCGCCACGCAGGGGCCGTTCGACCCCGGGCGACGACACCTCCAGCACGTAGCGCGTGCCGACGACGTCGCCGGCGTCGAGCCGCGGCTCGATCGCGCGCGACACGCGTGCGCAGTCGTCCACGGTAACCTGCTCGCCGTCGAGCCGGTCGATCCGCACGTCAACAAGGGGCCGTCCCCTGGTGCCGCCACGCCGAAGTTCGACGAGCTCGTATCCGAGCCCCTCAACCTCTTTGCGGACAACGTCTTCCAGGAGGTCGTTCATGTCGAATCTAGGCCCCCGCCAAGAAACAAAAAATGTGGGGAGCCTCCCCCACATTTCACGCGCGGCCGGCCTGCTTTCCGCGCTGGTTGGGAATCTAGTCGCGCCCGGGGGCTACGGCAAGCTCCGCGAGCTGCGTGGGGCGAGGAGCACGCCGAGCTGGCGGCCGGTGTCTCCGGCGCGATGCGAGAAGAAGCGGTCGTTGTTGCAACGCGTGCAGCAGTCGCTGACGGTGATCTCGTTGACGCCGCGCCCCCGCGCATGCGAGGCGATCAGCGCCCGCAGGTCGACAGTGGCAGGGCGGTCCACCGAGCGGCCGGTCAGCCGACCGTAGACGTCCGGGCTCACCTCGTAGCAGCGCCCGCAGATCGCCGGGCCGAGGTGGATCACGAGCTCTCCCGGCGCGCACTGCTCGGCTTCGAGGAGGGCAATGGCGCGCTCGACGATGCGCGCCTCGGTGCCTTTCCACCCGGAGTGAAGGAGGGCCGTTGGCCCGCGCGGATGGGCGATGAACACCGGCACGCAGTCGGCGATCGTCACGGCGAGCGCCGTCCCGGTGAAGGGCGCGAGGTGACCGTCGGCGTCGTCCGATCTCAGCCACCCCGTCCAGCCAGGCGCATGGCGGATGACGGTGTCCCCATGGACCTGCTTCGCGGTCGCGAGTCGCGCCTCCCCCAGAAATTCCCGGAGCGCCGACCACCGCCCCATCACCTCCGACACAGGCTCGTCGCCGTGGGTGCCGAAGGTGCCGAAGGCCCGCTTGGTGGTGAAGGCGACGACGCCCAGTGCCGCGAACCCGGGCGCGAGCTCGCGCGCCTCGGCCGATCCCAGCGGGAGCGCCGCCGCGGTCACGTCCGCCGGTCGTCGACGCGCTCGATCTTCGCGCCCAGCGCGCGCAGCCGCTCGTCGATCCGCTCGTAGCCGCGCTCGATCTGCCCGACGTTGTTGATCGTGCTCGTGCCGCGGGCGCAGAGTGCGGCGAGGAGCATCGCCATGCCGGCGCGGATGTCGGGGGACTCGACCGTCGACGCGGTGAGCTGCGTCGGCCCGGAGATGATCGCGCGATGCGGGTCGCAGAGGACGATGCGCGCCCCCATGCCGACGAGCTTGTCGACGAAGAACATCCGCGACTCGAACATCTTCTCGAACATGAGGATCATGCCGCGGCACTGGGTCGCGGTGACGATCGCGATGCTCATGACGTCGGCGGGAAACGCGGGCCAGGGCTGGTCCTCGAGCTTCGGCACCGCGCCGCCGAGGTCGGCCACGATCTCCATCTCCTGGCTCGCGGGGACGACGAGGTCACCGCCATCCACCTCGCAGTGAACACCGAGCCGCTCGAAGCCCATCCGGATCGAGCGAAGGTGCTCGACGCCCGCCTGCTCGATGCGGATCGGCGACTTGGTCACGGCGGCGAGGCCGATGAAGGAACCGACCTCGATGTGGTCCGGGCCGATGCGGTGGGTCGCGCCGTGAAGGCTGCGGCCGCCGTGGATGGTGACGCGATTCGTGCCGATCCCCTCGATCTGCGCGCCGAGGGCGACGAGGAAGTGGCAGAGATCCTGGACGTGCGGCTCGCAGGCGGCGTTGCCAAGGACCGTCGTGCCCGCCGCGGCGACGGCGGCGGTGATCGCGTTCTCGGTCGCGGTCACGCTCGGCTCGTCGAGGAAGATGTCGGCGCCGCGGAGGCCCGACGTCCTGAACTCGAAGTTGCGGCCGACCTTGTGGGTCGCGCCGAGCTGCTCGAGGGCGAGGAAGTGGGTGTCGAGCCGGCGACGGCCGATGACGTCGCCCCCGGGCGGCGGGAGGGTGACCTGCCCGCAGCGGGCGAGGAGGGGCGCGGCGAGCAGGATGGCGCCGCGGATCTTCTTGCAGAGGGCAGGATCGAGGTCCGCGGCGCGGACCTCTTCGGCATGGATGCGGAGCGTGTTGCGCGCGGTCCACTCGGCGCCGGCGCCGACCGACTTCACCAGCTCGACGAGCGTCTCGACGTCGCGGATGCGCGGGACGTTCTCGAGGATGACCGGCTCCGGTGAGAGCAGCGAGGCGGCGACGATGGGGAGGGCGGCATTCTTGTTCCCCGAAGGGCGGATCGTGCCGGAGAGGCGATGCCCTCCCTCGACGATGTACTGAAGTGCCGGCGAAGCAGAACCCATTGCGAGTGAGACCGTGAAAAAGTGACGCGAAGGATGGACAGGCGCTGGACGCCGACGCAAGCCGGCTCGTCACGGCGTGCGCGAGGTCACGGGCCTGGCGGCGCGCCCGGCCCGTGGCGGGAGCGGCACGGAGCGCGTACGATTGCCCCGGCAGGCTCGGCTGGCCTCACCTTTGCACGTTGCCCGGATGATGAACGGGATCACGGACGTGGGGGCGCTGCTGCTGCAGGTCGCGCAGAGCTCCGACACGCTGCTCATGAAGACGGTGAACTCGCGCGGGTGGTTCGAGCAGCTCACGGCCATCGCCAGTGGGCTGGTCTCGATCTCCCTGCTCGTGCTGACCGTGGCGCTCGTCCCGGCGGCGTGGAACTTCAGGAAGAGCTACAAGAAGATCAATCACCTGCTCGACCGCGTGTACGCGGACGTGAACCCGCTCGTCAAGCACGCCAGCACCATCGCCGACAACCTCGATTACATCACGACGTCTGTGCGCGTGGACATCCAGCGCGTGAACCAGACGATCGCGGCCGCGAACCAGCGGCTGCGCGAGGCGGTGGACATGACCGAGACGCGGCTGCAGGAGTTCAACGCGCTCCTCAAGGTGGTGCAGCAGGAGGCGGAGGAGACGTTCGTGTCGACGGCGTCGGTGGTGCGCGGTGTGCGGAAGGGGATCGAATCACTCGAGGACGAAGATGGGGCCCGGACCACCGCGCACCTGGCGCGGGGCGGGAGCGACGACGACTGGATCGAAGGGGGAGATGATGGCTACGAGCGTGAGACCACGGCCGCGGACCGGCGGGCCGGCCCGCGCATCCGGCCGCGCGACATCGGGTGACGATGCGCGCGAGCAGCAGTTCGACCTTCTCACCGCTGCGCTGATCGGTGTCGCCATCGGCGTCGGCACGACGCTGCTCCTGCGGCGCGGCCCCGGCGGATCGCGGCCTGTGGTGCCTCTGCTGCGTGCGGCAGGAAAGGGCGCGAAGTGGGCGGGCGTCTTCGGGCTCCGCGGCGCGAAGGCAGGCGCGCGGGGGGCGGGACGCGGGGCGAAGTGGGTCGCCGACAAGGGCGAGGACCTCTGGGAGCGCTTCCCCGCGGACGAGATCGGCGAGAGCGTGGGCGAGTTCCTCGACGACGCGCGCGAGCGGATCAGCGACACGGTCGAGTCGGAGCTTCAGGATCTTCGCAAGGCCATTCGCAGGCAGCGCCGCAAGCTCGGCGTCTGAATTGGAGAAGGCAGGTGGAGGGCGCGCGGGTCTCTCGCGCGCCCTTCGCGTGTTCGGCACCGTCGCCGTCGCGCTGCTCCTGATCGCGCTCTTCCCGAGCGACGCGTGGGCCTGGACGCCGGGGACGCACATCCTGCTCAGCGAGGCGGTGCTGCGCGCGGCCTCGTCGCTCCCGCCCGCCGTGGCCGCGCTCCTCCAGGCATTCCCCTACGACTTCCTCTACGGGTCGATCGCAGCCGACACGAGCATCGCCAAGAAGTACGCGGCGCCGGGGCGGCACTGCCACGCCTGGCATGTGGGGTTCGAGATCCACGAGGAGGCGCGCGACGAGCCGCTGCGCGCCTTCGCGTTAGGCTACCTGACGCACCTCGCCGCCGACGTCGTCGCGCACAACTGGTTCGTTCCGCGGCAGCTCGCGGTCGCCTCGCGCACGGCAGGGCTCGGGCACAGCTACTGGGAGAGCCGCTTCGAGGCGCACCTCGGCGAGGGGCTGGGGCGGCGCGCGCGCGAGGTCATCCTCCTCGACCACGCACGCTCCGACGAGCTGCTCGACCGCGTGCTGAGCCCGACGATCTTCAGCACCGCGACCAACCGCCGGATCTTCCGCGGGATGGTGTACGTCACGGACACCGAGTCGTGGCAGCGCGTGTTCAAGGTCGCGAAGGAGATGAGCCGCCACGACCTCCCCGACCCGGTGGTCGACCGGTACACGCGCTATGCGTACGACTACGTGATGGACCTGCTGGTGCGGCTGGACCGCTCCGAGCCGTTCCGTCACGATCCGAGCGGGGAGGAGCCGCTGCAGCTCGCGAAGCGCATCCGGCGCCAGACGTTAGGCGCCGGCGGCGGGGGGATCGACGCGCTGATCGACGAGGCGGAGCGGCACTTCGCGATGCCGGCCAGTGCGCTCGACTACGCCGGGCGCGCCGAAGGGCTCATCCCGACACGCGCGACGCCAGAAGCTGATTGACCTTCTTCGCGTCGGCGCTTCCCTTCGACTTCTTCATCACGAGCCCGACGAGCACGCCCTGGAGCTTCCTCTCGCCGGCGAGGAAGCGCCCTGCCTCGGTGGGATGCTCGGCGATCACCTCGTCGATCCAGCGCACGAGCGCGGAGTCGTCCTCGACGCGGAGGAGCCCGTCGCGCTTGGCGATCTGCTCCGGGCGCTCGCCGGTACGGACCATCTCGGCGAAGACCTGCTTCGCGGCCGCGCCGGAGATGATGCCGTCCGAGACCATGCGGATCATCGAGGCGAGATCGGCGGGGCGGACGCGAAGCTGCTCGAGCGGCGTGCCGGAGGCGTTGACCGCGCCGAGAACGCCGTTGATGACCCAGTTCGCCGCAGCCTTCGCGTTCCCGCTGTGGCGCGCAACGGCCTCGAAGTAGTCCGCGAGCGCGGCGGACGACGACAGCACCTCGATCTCGACGGGGCCGAGCGCGTAGTCGCTGACGAAGCGCGCCCGGCGCGCGGCCGGAAGCTCGGGCAGCGAGTGCCTGGCGCGATCGACGTCGGTCGACGTGAGCACGAGCGGGAGGAGATCGGGCTCCGGGAAGTAGCGATAGTCGTGACTTCCCTCCTTCGAGCGCGCCGCGCGGACCTCGTTGCGCACCGCGTCGAAGAGCATCGTCTGCTGCTCGATGCTGCCGCCGGCTTCCAGCGCCCGCACCTGCCGCTGGAACTCGAGGTCGAGGGCGCGCTCGACGTTGGCGAAGGAGTTGAGGTTCTTGACCTCGGTCTTGGTGCCGAGCTTCGTCGCGCCCTGGCGGCGCGCGCTGACGTTGGCGTCGACGCGGAGGCTCCCCTTCTCCATGTCGCAGTCGCTCACCGCGATGTACTGGAGGATCTGCTTGAGGGTGCGCAGGTAGGCGCCGGCGCCCTCGGACGACCGCATGTCCGGCTCGCTCACGATCTCGATCAGCGGCACGCCGGCGCGATTGAGGTCGATCGCGGTCACGCCCGGGTACCGGTCGTGAATCGACTTTCCCGCGTCCTCCTCCATGTGCACGCGGGTGATGCCGACGCGGATCGCGTCGCCGTCGACGCGGGTGCCGATCTCGATCTGGCCGTTCTCGGCGAGTGGTCGGTCGAACTGCGAGATCTGGTAGCCCTTCGGCAGGTCGGGATAGAAGTAGTTCTTGCGCGCGAAGACGGAGACGTGGTTCACCGTGCACCCGAGCGCGACGGCGGCCCGCACCGCGAGCTCGACCGCCCGGGCGTTCAGCACCGGCAGCGATCCCGGGAGCGCGAGGCAGATCGGACAGGTGTTGACGTTAGGCGCCGCGCCGTACTCGACGGTGCAGTTGCAGAAGGCCTTGGTGCGGGTCTTGAGCTGGACGTGCACCTCGAGCCCGACCACCATCTCCCACCCGGGAATCGTCATCGGTGCGCCTCCTCGCCGAGCGCGTTCTCGAGCGCATACGCGACGGCGAACATCCGCGCCTCGTCGAAGTGGCCGGCGAGCAGCTGCGCGCCGACGGGCAGACCCTCGATGCGCCCGACGGGCAGCGACATCCCGGGAACGCCGGCGAGGTTCGCCGTCGCCGTGAAGATGTCGCTCAGGTACATCTCGTACGGGTCGGCCTTCGCGCCGAATGGAAACGCGGTCGTGGGCGTCGTCGGGGTCAGCAGCACGTGCACGCCGCTGGCGAAGACGCTCCTGAAGTCGTCGGCGATGAGGCTCCGCACCTGCTGCGCCTTGCGATAATAGGCGTCGTAGTAGCCGGCGGAGAGCACGTAGGTGCCGAGCAGGATGCGGCGCGTGACCTCGGGCCCGAAGCCGCGCGAGCGCGTCGCCTCGTAGGTCGCGACGAGCCCCGGCGCCGGGACGCGGAGCCCGTAGCGCACGCCGTCGAAGCGCGCGAGGTTGGACGACGCCTCCGCCGGCGCCACGATGTAGTAGACCGGGATCGCGAGATCGGTGTGCGGCAGCGAGACGTCGCGGATCTCGGCGCCTCGCTCGCGAAGGAGCTCGATGGCGCGCTCGCACTTCTCGCGGATGCGCGCGTCGAGCGACTCCGGGAAGTACTCGCGCGGGCGGCCGATGACGACGCCGGTGAGCGAGGCATCGCGGGCATCGGCATAGCGGGCGACGGGCACTGACGCCGACGTCGAGTCCATGACGTCGCGTCCGGCGATGACCTGGAGGCCCAACGCCGCGTCGTCCACGGTGCGGCCGAAGACTCCTATCTGATCGAGTGACGATGCGAACGCCACGAGCCCGTAGCGCGAGACGCGGCCGTAGGTCGGCTTGACGCCGACGATGCCACAGAATGCCGCCGGCTGCCTGACGCTGCCGCCCGTCTCCGAGCCGAGCGCGATCGGGACCATTCCCGCGGCGACGACGGCCGCGGAGCCTCCCGAGGATCCCCCGGGCACGCGGGAGGGATCGATCGGATTCCGCGCCGGGCCGAAGGCGCTGTTCTCCGTGGACGAGCCCATCGCGAACTCGTCCATGTTCGTCTTCCCGACCACGGTCGCGCCGGCGGCGCGAAGCCGCGTCACCGCCGTGGCCTCGAAGGGGCTGACGTAGCCCTCGAGGATTCGCGACCCGCAGCTCGTCGGCAGCTCGAGGGTCGCGATGTTGTCCTTCACCGCGATCGGGACGCCGGCGAGAAGCCCGCGGTCGACCTGGGTGTCGTCGCCGACGACGCGCTCGCGCGCCTGCTCGGTGGCGCGTGTCCGGTCGGTCCAGAGGAGCGCGTTGAGCCCGCCGGCGCCGACGCCGGCGGCGTCGCCGCGGGCGAACGCCTCACGGACAGCCTGGTCGGGCGCGAGCTTGCCGGCGACGACCTGCGTGGCGATCGACCGCGCCGTGGGAGCGACGGTGCTCACGCGGTTTCCTCCGCAGCGTCGTCGTGCGTCGCGAGGCGCGGCACGATGAGGAATCCGTCCCGCGTGGCGGGCGCGAACGACTCGATCGGGTGCGCGAGCGGTACGGGCTCACCGCCGTCCTCGCGCAGCGGCGTCCCGGCCGCGCCGACTCCCTCCGTCGCCGCGACACCGGTGGTGTCGACCTTTCCGAGCACGTCCATGTGCTCGAGGATGCCGTTGAGCTGGGCGACGAGCTGCGGGAGGCGCTCCTCGGAGACACCGAGGCGCGCCAGCTTCGCGACGTGCAGGACGTCAGATACGTTGACCGACATTCACTCCCATCCGCGTTCGAGGGCGGCGTAGGCGACGACGAGCTTCTTGCGTCCGATCGACTCGTCGTCGAAATCCACGGTGACCTTGGTCTCGCGACCCGTCCCAGAGAGCTCGGCGATGGTCCCGCTGCCGAAGCGCGCGTGCTTCACGCGCTCGCCCTTCACGAATCGCGGCGTGTCCTGCGAAGCCTCGACGTCGGCGTCCTGCGGCGCGGGCCGGCGCGCGAAGCCGCCGACGGGGGAGCCAGGGCGCCGCATCGACGGCGACTGGGGAAGCACGGTGCGTCCGGTCGCGCGGAGGCGCATCGTCGCCCGCGTCTCGACGAGCGTCGGCGGGATCGGCGTCAGGAAGCTCGACGGGATCGACGGCATCGTCTCGCCGTTGCGGCGCCGGCTGCGTGCATGGGTGAGGAAGAGCTTCTCCTCGGCGCGCGTGACGGCGACGTAGCAGAGCCGGCGCTCCTCCTCCAGCAGCTTCGGATCGTCGAAGGCGCGCGCGAGCGGGAAGAGGCCGTCCTCGAGCCCGGTCACGAAGACGAGCGGGAACTCCAGCCCCTTGGCGTTGTGCACCGTCATCAGCGTGATCGCATCCGCTTCCGGGTCGAGCTTGTCGAGGTCGGCGACGAGCGAGGCACGCTGCAGGAAGTGCTCGAGCGGCGTGAGTCCCACTTCCCCGCCCTCCTCGATCACCGCCTCGGCCGCGCCGGTCACCAGCTCGCGGACGTTCTCGATCCGCTCCTCGCCTTCGGGCCCTTCGGCGCGGAGATGCTCGACGTAGCGGATCGCGTCGATGAGATCGCGCAGGATCTCGTCGACGCTCTCGGTGCGTGCCCGCTCGCGAAAGCGCGCGACGGTGCCGGCGAAGTCGCCGAGCGCCGCGCGCGCGGCCGGGCGCATTCCCTCGAGGAGATCGGCGCGCGTCGCGGCCGCCAGCAGTGGGATGCCCGCTGTACGCGCACGGTCGGCGAGCATCTCGATGCTCGCCTCGCCGAGTCCGCGCTTCGGGACAGCGACGGCACGGCGAAACGCCTCGTCGTCGGCGGGGTTCGCGACCAGCTTGAGGTACGCCATGAGGTCGCGGATCTCGCGACGATCGTAGAAGCGCACCGCGCCGATGAGCCGATAGGGCAAGGCGTGGCGGCGCAGCGCTTCCTCCATCGGGCGGCTCTGCGCGTTGGTGCGATAGAGGATCGCGACGTCGCGCAGCGCGATGCCGGCGCGCGGGCCGCGCCGCTCGAGGATCTCCTCGACCACCGAGTCGGCCTCGTCGCGGTCGTCCATCGCGCCGACCACGGTTACCGGCTCCCCCTCGGGACGCGTCGCGCGCAGCGTCTTGCCGCGCCGTTCGCTGTTCGGCGCGATGACGGCATTCGCGACGCGCAGGATCGAGGGCGTCGAGCGGTAGTTCTCCTCGAGGCGAACGACCTGGGCGTTCGGAAAGTCCTTCTCGAAGTCGAGGATGTTGCGGATGTCGGCGCCGCGCCAGCCGTAGATCGACTGGTCGTCGTCACCGACGACGCAGACGTTCTGGTGCAGCGAGCCGAGCATCTTCACGAACTGGTACTGCGCGTGGTTCGTGTCCTGATATTCGTCGACGAGGATGAACTGGAAGCGGGCGCGAAGCTCGTCGAGGTAGGCGGGGTTCTCGCGCAGCATGCGCACGGGGAGCACGAGGAGGTCGTCGAAGTCCACCGCGTTGGCGCCGCGATACGCCGCCTCGAGGTCGCCGTACACCATCGCGACTGCCCGCGAGAAGGGGTCGGCGGCGAGCTTCGCGTACTCCGCGGGATCGACGAGCGCATTCTTCGCGCTCGAGATCGCGCCATGTACGGCCCTGGGCGTGAACTGCTTCGAGGAGATCGAGCGCCGCTCCATCACGCGCTTCACGACGCCGAGCTGGTCGTCCTCGTCGTAGATCGTGAAGTTGCGGTCGCGCCCGACGAGAAAGGGAGTCGCGCGGAGCAGCCGGGCGCCGACGGCGTGGAAGGTGCCCATCCACATCCCGGAAGGCTCCTCGCCGAGGAGGCGCGCGACGCGCGAGCGCATCTCACCCGCGGCCTTGTTGGTGAAGGTGACGGCGAGAATGAGGCGCGGATCGACGCCATGGTGCCCGATGAGCCGCGCGATGCGAGTCGTGAGCACGCGCGTCTTCCCCGACCCGGCGCCGGCGAGGACGAGGAGCGGGCCCTCGAAGTGAACGACGGCCTCGCGTTGCGCGGGATTGAGGCCGGAGAGGAGCGTGTCGTCGGCGAGCGTGGGCATCACTCAAAGATAATCTCGAACGTCGCTCCCCGATCCGTGGGCACGAGCCGCAGCGTCCCGCCATGCCAGTCGCGCACGATGCGTCGCGCGAGTGGAAGGCCGATCCCCCAGCCGCCGGGCTTCGTCGTGAAGCCGGCGTCGAAGACACGCTTCCGGAGCTCCCGCGGAACTCCCGGCCCATCGTCCGATATGCGAACCACCGCGCCTTCGGGGATGACCTCGACGGCGAGGACGATCTCGCCGCCGCGTCCGCCGAGTGCGTCCACCGAGTTCTTCACGATCGCCTCGAGCGCCCACTCCAGCAGGACCGGATCGCCGTCGATGGTGACCGTTTCTTCCGGGAGGCTCGTCCGCACCCGCACGGCGCGCGCGAGCGTCGGCACGCGCGCGGCGAAGTAGCGGGCGACCCGGTCCACGAGCGCGGCAAGGTCCACCGGCTCGGCACGCCGTGGCCGGCCGATGCGCTCGAAGCGATGCGCCACGCGCTCGAGGCGCTCGACGTCGCCGCGCATGAGCACCGCGGTCTCGCGCGCGCCGTCGCCGGCGTCGCGTTCCTCGAGAAGCTCGAGCCATCCGCGAAGGCTGGAGAGCGGCGTTCCCAGCTGGTGCGCCGACTCGCGCGCCATCCCCGCCCAGATGCGGTCGCGGTCGGCGCGCGCCCGGCTCCGGAGTACGGCGACGCCCGCCACGAGGAGGATCGCGAGCGTCGCGCCCTGGAGGAATGGGTAGAGCTGGAGCCCCCGGACGAGCGGCGTGTCGCCGACGTGCACCATCCCGACGCGCGGGACGATGATGGGATCGTTGGCCCGGTCGAGCGTCGCGACGTACTCGCGGACCCGCGGATCCCAGGGCTCGGCATCGAAGGGGAGGTTCGCGGCCGCCGTGGGCGTGCCGTCGGGGGCGGTTACGATCAGCGGGACGCCGGACTCACGAATCTCCTCCGCGAGGTCGAGCAGCGCGGCGGTGCCGTTGGTGTCGCCGGGCGCTCCGAGTGCGCGGTAGACCTGCGCGTACATCCGCGCGCCGCGCTTCGCTTCACGCCGCAGCTCGTTGACGACGCGCTGGGTGTATGTCGCCCACCACGCCAGCAGCAGCGCGAGGCCGGCCACCACGAGCACGACCGGCGCGCGGCGCCGCATCGTTCAGCGCAGAACGTCCGTCCCGAGGTAGGGCCGAAGCGCCTCGGGAACGCGGACCGATCCGTCAGGCTGCTGGTGGTGCTCGAGAAGTCCGATGATCGTGCGCGGGAAGGCCACCCCGGATCCGTTCAGCGTGTGAACGAAGCGCGGCTTCTCCCCCGGAGCCGGCCGGTAGCGGATGTTCGCCCGGCGCGCCTGGAAGTCGAGGAAGTTCGAGCACGAGGAGACCTCGAGCCACTTGCCGACGCCCGGCGCCCAGATCTCCAGGTCGTACGTCTTCGCGCTCGCGAAGCCCGTGTCGCCCGCGGCGAGCAGGAGAACCCGGTACGGCAGCTCGAGGAGCTGGAGGACCCGCTCCGCCTGACGCGTGAGGAGCTCGTGCTGCTCGGCGCTCTGCTCCGGCGTCGTGAAGCGCACCAGCTCGACCTTGTCGAACTGGTGTACGCGAATGAGCCCACGCGTATCCTTGCCCGCGGCGCCGGCCTCCCGGCGAAAGCATGGGCTGTAGCCGGTGATCCCCTTCGGAAGCTGCCCGGCGTCGAGAATCTCGTCGCGGAGGAGGTTGGTGATCGGGACCTCGGCGGTGGGAACGAGAAACATTCCCCCTCCGTCGACGCCGTACATGTCGTCCTCGAACTTCGGCAGCTGCCCGGTGCCGAACATCGACGCGCGATTCACCACGAACGGCACCCACGCCTCCTCGTAGTCGTGCTCGCGGAGGTGGAGGTCGATCATGAAGTTCATGAGCGCGCGCACGAGACGCGGCCCGTTCCCGCGGAGGACGACGAAGCCGGACCCGGAGATCCTGGCGCCGCGGGCGAGGTCGAGGATGCCCAGCTTCTCGCCGAGCTCCCAGTGCGGGACGACGGCCTCCGCGCGCGGCGTTCCCCAGCTGCGGACGACGGTGTTCGCCTCCTCGCCGCCGAGCGGGACGTCGGGCAGCGTGACGTTAGGCAGCTCGGCGAGCAGCGACTGGATGCTGCCCTCCATGGTGGCGAGCTCGCGATCGAGGCGGCCAATCTCCTCGCCGAGGGCGCGGCCGGTCGCGACGAGCTCGGTCGCGTCCTCGCCGGCGCGCTTCCGGCGCGCGACTTCCTGGCTCGACGCGTTGCGCGCCGCCTTGCGCTCCTCGAGCGCCTGGATCGTCAGCCGACGGTCGCGGTCGAGCTCGACCAGGCGGTCGAGCGTCGGTCCGAGGCTGTCGATCCTGCCGCGGCGCTCCATCCCGCTGCGGAGCGCCTCCAGTCCCTCGCGGATGGCGCGGAGGTCGTGCATGCTAGCGACGCGGAACCTGGCCCGGCTTCAGCTCGCGAAAACCGCAGTTCGGATCGACCACGCCGTGCAGGAAGATCTTCCGTTCCGCGGCCTTCACGCTGTCGACGACGAGCTTCGCGTATACGTCGACGGTGGCGATGTTGGTCGGGTTGCAGAAGTTGTACTTCGTGACGAGGTACACCGGCTCGCCGACGTCGACCGTGTCCGGGGTGTTGTAGCGGTAGGTCCCCGGCCGCTGCTCCGGGGCGATGTACATCTGCTCGAAGGGAGCATCGCCGGGGGCGATGCCGAGCACGCAACCCGCGCAGCGCGTGACGTACGACGCCGGGTAGATCACGACGCGGCCCGCCGGCGTCAGGTCGAGCACCGCGTCGTAGCCGCTCTCGCGAACCTCCAGTGCCTGCATCGTGGTGATGAACAGGCCGCTCTCCTCGTTCACGAGGCTTCCCGTGAAGGGCGTGACCCTGACCTTGCTCTCGATGGTACTGTAGCTCGCCTTCGGAGCGAACGCGTCCTTGCAGGCGAGCGCGGCGAGCGTGACGAAGGCGCCGACGGCGAAGAAGCCGAGCGTGCGGCGGTTTGCGGGCATGGATGGCGGATTGCGGGCGGCTGCGAAGCGAGGCGTAGAATACCGTCGCGCACGAGAGACTTCAAGCGATTGGCGCTGCTTGACTTCGCTCGCTCCGATTCCTACCTTCGCACGTCCATTTCCGGAGCGAGAATGCCCACCATCCGCGACCTCGTCGGCGCCATCCGACAGCGTGAAGGCGTCGAGGCCGCGATAGTGCTCGGCCGCGACGGATTGCTGATCGACAGCCAGGCGCTGCCCAACCTCGACGCCGAGCACATCGCCGCGCACATCCCGTCGATCATCAACGCCGCCGAGGAGCTGGCGACGGCGGCGAAGCGCGGCGAGCTCGTGACGAGCGTTCTCGAATACGGGCGGGGGTACGCAATCGTCTCGGTCCTCTCGGCCGAGGCGCTGCTCCTGGTGCTGGTGCAGTCCAACGCCGACGTCGGCAAGCTGCTCTTCGAGCTCCGACGCAACCGGCAGCACATCGCGGCTCTCGTCTGACAGCCATGCAACAGTGCCATGTGCTCGTCGCCGACGACGAGCCGCACATCGGGCGCATCATCAAGATGAAGCTCGAGCAGGGCCCCTTCCGGGTCACGCTCGCCTATGATGGCCAGGAGGCGCTCGACGTCCTCGAGCAGAACGACGACATCGGCCTCGTCCTGCTCGACGTGATGATGCCGCGGCTGACGGGGCTCGACGTCCTGTCGCGGATGCGCGCCGACGACCGGTGGAAGGAAGTGCCGGCGATCGTCCTCACCGCCGCGGGTCAGGAGGTGCAGCAGCGCCGCGCCCTGTCGCTCGGCGCGAGCGAGTTCCTGACCAAGCCGTTCTCGCCGAAGAAGCTGTTCGCGCGCGCCGCCGAGCTGGCGGGCGTCGCGCCCGACGCCGTCGACGCTGAATGAAGCGCTGGGCGGTCGTCCTCGCCGGAGGCGTCGGTACGCGCTTCTGGCCGCTCAGCACACCGGCCCGCCCGAAGCAGCTCCTGCCGTTGGTCGACGACGCGCCGCTGCTGCGCAACACGCTCGATCGGCTCGCACCGCTCGTCGAGCCGGAGCGCACGCTCGTCCTCACCAACGCGTCGCTCACCGAACCAATCCGCGACCTCGCCTCCGAGCTCCCTCGCGGTAACGTGATCGCGGAGCCGCGTCCCGCGGGGACGGCGGCGGCGCTCGCGTACGCCGCGACGGAGATCGAGCGGCGGGACGGTGGTGAGGCGGTGATGATCTGTGTTCACGCCGACTGGGCGGTGGGCGTCCCCGAGGAGTTCCGGCGGCGACTCGCTCAGGCCGCCGACCTGGCGGCGCGACGTCACGCGCTCGTCACCGTCGGCATCGTACCGACGCGTCCCGATCCGGGGTTCGGCTACATCCAGCCGGGCGAGCCGATCGAGGGCGACGCTCGCCGCGTCGCGCGCTTCGTGGAGAAGCCCGACCGCGCGCGGGCGGAGCAGATGGTGAGCCAGGGCTACCTGTGGAACTCGGGGATCTTCGTCTGGCGTGCGGGTGACCTGCTCGACGAGATCAGGAAGCACACCCCGGAGGTTGCCGGCGCTCTGGAGCATGCGGGGGATGCGCAGAAATTCTTCGCCGCCGCGAAGAGCGTCTCGGTGGACGTCGGCGTCCTGGAGCGGAGCGACCGTGTGATCGTGGTGCCCGGAGACTTCGCGTGGGACGACGTCGGGACGTGGGCGGCGCTGCTTCGCGTGCGGCAGCTCGACGACCGGGAGAACGCGACGCGCGGCGCGGTGCACATGCTCGACGCGTCGCGGAACGTGATTCACGCCGAGGGTGGGGCCGTCGTCCTCTATGGGGTGTCGGACCTCGTGGTGGTCGTGCGTGAGGGGCTCACCGTGGTGACGACGGTCGATCGTGCGGCAGAGCTGAAGACCCTCATCGAGGCGTTGCCGGCGGACATTCGCGACCGCGCATGACGGCGCTCGTCCTCTACGACGATGCGCAGGCACGGAGCTTCGAGCCGTTCGCGCTGACGCGGCCGATCTCCGAGCTGCGCGCTGGTGCGCTGCTGACGCGCGAGAGGTGGGAGCGCGCGAGCGGCGAGGGTGCCGCTGGCTTCCTCGCCGCGACGCATCTCTCCGACTTCGACGATCCCGGCGCGCCGCGCGCGCTCGCCGTCATCCCCCGCGGCGCGCTCGTCGCCAACTCGCGCTTCGCACCGGCGCTCGACACGCGAGCCTCGCCCGGGGCGGCGCGCTACGTCTCGGCCGGGCGCACGGTCGCGGTGCGAGTCGATGCGGAGATCGCGGCGGCGGAGATGCGCGATGGCACGCGACCACTCGACGAGCTGCCGGTCGCACGCGGCGAGACCGTCGAGCTCCGCGGGTGGTGGCTCGACGACGTCTGGAGCTACGTCGGGCTCCTCTCGCAGATGCTCGCGTCCGACACGGTGGTGCTCGGCGCGGAGATGCGCCGGGTCGGCAAGGACGAGACGACGATCGTCGGCGACAAAGCGGTGTACGTGGAGGACGGCGTGACGATCGAGCCGCACGCGTGCTTCGAGACGACGAGCGGGGCCGTAGTGCTCCGCCGTCGGGCAACCGTGCAGGCGTTCACGCGCGTCGTGGGCCCCTGCTATGTTGGGGAGGCCTCGCTCGTGACGACGGACCGCGTGTCCGGATGCTCGATCGGACCGCACTGCAAGGTGCACGGCGAGATGAGCAGCACGGTGGTGCTCGGCTACGCGAACAAGGGTCACACGGGGTTCGTGGGACACTCGTACCTGGGTGAGTGGACCAACCTCGGCGCTGGCACCACGACGAGCAACCTCAAGAACACCTACGGGCCGGTGCGCGTCTGGACCCCGCGCGGGATGCGCGACACCGGGCTGCAGTATCTGGGAAGCCTGATCGGCGACCACGCGCGGACGGGGATCAACCTGTCGCTGACCACGGGCACCGTGGTGGGCGCGGGTGCGAACGTGTTCGGGCGGATGCCGCCGAAGGTCGTCCCGCCGTTCGCGTGGGGAGAGGCAGGAGAGTTCGCGACGTACGACGTCGAGAAGTTCATCGAGGTGGCGGCCCGGGTGATGGCGCGCCGCGCAGTGGCATTGAGCGAGCGCGAGCGGCAGCATCTGGCTGCGGCGCACGGGGCACGGTGGATGGCGTGAGAGTCTGGTCGTTAGGCAGCGGAAGCAAGGGGAACGCGCTCGTCGTCGAGTGCGGAGACACGCGCGTGCTCGTCGACGCCGGCTTTCCGGCGCGCACGCTCGCGGGGCGCATGCGCGCGGTCGGGATCGAGCCGGGGTCGATCTCGGCGTGCCTGCTCACGCACGAGCACACCGATCACACTCGGGGCGCCGCCCGCGCCTGGCGGCGCTGGCGGTGGCCGCTCTACGCCACCGCGGGGACGATCAGCGAGAGCGTCGAGCTGGCCGGGACGCCGGTGACGCAGGTCGAGGGAGGGACGACGTTCAGCGTCGGCCGGGCCGACCTGACGCCGGTGGCGATCTCGCACGACGCCACCGACCCGATCGGCGTGGTGGTGACTGACCGTGCCTCGGGAGCGCGCGCGGCCATCGTGTATGATCTCGGTTGCGTCACCAATCCGGTCCGCGACGCCGTGCGCGACGTGGACCTGATGGTCATCGAGGCGAACCACGACGAGGGGATGCTGCGGACCGGTCCCTACCCGCTCTATCTGCAGCGCCGGATCGCGAGCCGCACCGGGCACCTCAGCAACCGTGACGCCGCCGCGCTCTGCGCCGACGTCGCGCATCGCGGGCTGCAGCACGTCGTGCTCGCCCACCTCAGCGAGAACAACAACGATCAGCAGGTCGCCCGCGCGACGGTGACCGAGGCGCTGGGGCGCACGCGCTTCCGCGGCACGGTGACGGCGGCGCCGCAGCATGGCCCTGTCGGCCCCTTCTGTCCCGGGACGGCGGTATCGCGCGCCAGGGTCGAGCAGCTCCAGCTCGCGTTCTGAACTGGCGGGCAAACGAAAGCGGCGCGGGAGAATCTCCCGCGCCGCTTCGCCTGTCTCTCCGTCGGTGAGGCCTAGTACATCCCGCCCATGCCGCCGGCACCGGCCGCGGGCGCGGCGGGCTTGTCCTCCTTCTTCTCGACGACGATCGCTTCCGTCGTGAGCAGGAGGCCGGCGATCGACGCGGCGTTCTGCAGCGCCGTGCGGGTGACCTTGGTCGGGTCGATGACGCCCGCCTCGACCAGGTTCTCGTACTCGTCGGTGAGGGCGTTGTAGCCGAAGGCATCGTCCTTCGACGCGCGCACCTTCTCGACCACGATCGAGCCCTCGCCGCCCGCGTTCTGCACGATCATCCGGATTGGCTCCTCGATCGCGCGCTTGATGATCTCGACGCCGATCTGCTCGTCGGTCTCCTGAAGCTTGAGGCTCTTGAGCGCGCGCTGGGCGCGAATGAACGCCACACCGCCGCCGGGGACGATTCCCTCCTCCACCGCGGCGCGGGTCGCATGCAGCGCGTCCTCGACGCGGGCCTTCTTCTCCTTCATCTCGGCTTCGGTCGCGGCGCCGACGTTGATCACGGCCACGCCACCGGCGAGCTTCGCGAGCCGCTCCTGGAGCTTCTCCTTGTCGTAGTCCGACGTCGACTTGTCGACCGCGGCGCGGATCTCCTTCACCCGGCCCTGGATGGCATCGTCCGAGCCGGCGCCGTCGATGATCGTCGTGTTGTCCTTGTCGACGACGACGCGCTTCGCGCGGCCGAGGTCCGTGAGGACCGCGTTCTCGAGCTTGAAGCCCACTTCCTCGCTGATGACCTGCCCACCGGTGAGGATCGCGATGTCCTGGAGCATCGCCTTGCGGCGATCGCCGAAGCCCGGCGCCTTGACCGCGGCGACGCGGAGGGTGCCACGGAGCTTGTTGACGACGAGCGTCGCCAGCGCCTCACCCTCGATGTCCTCGGCGATGATGAGGAGGGGCTTGCCCATCTGCGCGACCTTCTCGAGGACGGGCAGAAGATCCTTCATCGACGAGACCTTCTTGTCGTGGATGAGGATGAGCGGATCGTCGAGCACCGCCTCCATCTTCTCCGGGTCGGTGACGAAGTACGGCGAGACGTAGCCGCGGTCGAACTGCATGCCGTCGACCGTCTCGAGCGTCGTCTCGAGGCCCTTGGCCTCCTCGACGGTGATGACGCCGTCCTTGCCGACCTTCTCCATCGCCTCGGCGATGAGCTCACCGATCTCCTTGTCGTTGTTCGCGGAGATGGTGCCGACCTGCGCGATCTCGGTCTTGCCCTTCGTCGGGACGCTGATCTTCTTGAGCTCCTCGACGATCGCGGCGACCGCCTTGGTGATGCCGCGCTGGATCGCCATCGGGTTCGCGCCGGCGGTGACGTTCTTGAGCCCCTCGCGGAAGATCGCCTGGGCGAGGACGGTAGCCGTGGTGGTGCCGTCGCCGGCGTTGTCGCTCGTGCGGGTCGCGACTTCCTTCACCATCTGCGCGCCCATGTTCTCGAGCGGATCGGAGAGCTCGACTTCCTTCGCGACCGTCACGCCGTCCTTGGTGACGGTGGGGGCGCCGAACTTCTTGTCGATGACGACGTTGCGACCCTTCGGGCCGAGGGTGACCTTCACCGCCTCGGCGAGCTTGTCGACGCCGCGCTTGAGTGCCGCGCGCGCATCGACGTTGAAATGCAGCTCCTTGCTGGCCATGTCTGGATGCTCCTCTTGGAGACTGAGTTCTGTTTGGTGGGCCGTGGCTGTCAGCTCTTAGCTATTCGCGTCGAGCAACTGCGGCGCGAACGGCGGTAGAGACGGCTAACAGCTAACAGCTAATAGCTTACAGCCGCTCTTCAGCCGACGACGGCGAGGACGTCGGACTCGCGGAGGATCAGGACCTGATCGCCGTCGAGGGTGACCTCGGTGCCGCTGTACTTCCCGTAGAGCACCTTGTCGCCGACCTTGAGCTCCATCGGCACGCGCTTGCCTTCCTCAAAGCGGCCGGGGCCCACGGCGATGATCTCACCCTGCTGCGGCTTCTCCTTCGCGGTGTCGGGGATGTAAAGCCCGCCGCGCATCTGCTCCGCCTCCTCCAGCGCCTTGACCACGACGCGGTCGGCCAGGGGGGTGAACTTGGTAGCCGTCTTGTTGGCCATCGTCCCTCCTCTATCGGTTCAGGGGTACGAAAATGAAAGTTGTTTAGCACTCGTCTCTCGGGAGTGCTAACAGGCGTAAGTCTACGCTGGTTCCCGGGGGCAGGTCAAGAGGCCCGGCGCCGCCGAGCAACAGCCTGACCCTGGAACTTCCAAATTGTTGTTTTATTTGCGCTTACGACCCGATGGGCGAGCTGTGCTCGAGGGCTTGGTAGCGCCCGCCATGTATCCATAGGCGAGACGGATCCCGTGGAGCGTGAGCAGCGGCTCGACACGCTCGAAGCTCCTGCACAACGGCTGGAACATGTGCGCGAGACCGCCCGTCGCGACGCACGTTGGACGGCGGCCCCCGGGCCACTCGGCGCGGACGCGCGCGACCATGCCGTCGATCGCATCGGCGTTGTAGAGCACCACCCCCGCCTGGATGCACTCCTCGGTGCGCGTCCCGATCGCGCGCTTCGGGGCGACGAGCTCCGTCGCCGGCAGCTTGGCCGTCTTGAGCGTGAGCATGTCGGCGGCGGTCCTGATCCCCGGGGAGATCGCTCCGCCGATGAAGGCGCCGTCCTTCGTCACGCAGTCGAAGGTCGTCGCCGTCCCGAGATCGACGACGACGACGTCACCGCCGATCAGCTCCTTGGCGGCGAGGGTGTTCGCGATGCGATCTGCCCCGACGGTCATCGGCTCGTCGACTTCGAGCGCGATCGGTAGCGGGGATCTCGCGTCGATGACGAGCGGCTCGACGCCGAGCCAGCGCTTCGCCGCCGCGGTGATCGGCGCCGTGACAGCGGGGACCACGGACGCGAGCGCCGCACCCTCGATCGCGCGGAGCTCGATCCCCGAGCCGACGACCAGCGAGTGCAACAGCGCCCCGAGCTCGTCCTGCGTCCGCTTTGCGTCGGTGACGAGGCGCCAGTGCGCGCGCTCCCGCTCCCCCTCGAAGAGAGCGACCGTCGTCTCGGTGTTGCCGACATCGAAGGCGAGTATCATGCGTCCTCCCTGAAGATCAGCGATCCCGAGCGACAGCCGCGGACGACGCCGTCGTCGCCGCGCACGAGCAGCTCTCCGGTGCGCGAGATGCCCTCGATGCGCCCAGCGGCCGGCGCGGTCGCGAGCCGCGTGCGCGCGACGTCGCGCGGCTCGATCGCGGCCATCTCGGCGTCGGACAGGTGTCCGCTCGCAGCGGCCGCGGACGCAACGGCGGGGAGCAGTGCGTCGAGCACCTCGAGCCGGGTGACGTCGTCCGGCAGCGCCGCGGCGGAGATTCCCGGCGCCGGCCTGGCGTTGATGCCGATGCCGATCGCCACCCATTCCGGCGAGCCCTCGCGCCAGCGGGCCTCGACGAGGATCCCGCCCAGCTTCGCGCCGCCCACGAGCAGGTCGTTCGGCCATTTGATGCCGATCGCACGCCCGGCGAGCGGCTCGAGCGCGCGCGCGGCGGCGAGCCCGATCCGCAGCGACAGAACCTCGAGCGCGCCGGCGTCCCGCGGGCGCTCGATCGCGGTGACCCATACCCCCTGACCCGGCGCCGACGTCCAGCGCTTCCCCGCCCTGCCGCGCCCCGCGGTCTGCTCGTCGGCGAGCACGACGCTCCCGGCAAGGGCACCGTCGGCCGCCAGCTCGTGCGCGACGTCCATCGTGCTCGTCGTTCGCGCCATCGCGACGACGAGCGGCCGTCGCCACCTCGCGGCGAGAACGGCCGCGTCGACGCCGTCGTATCGGCCCTCTGACGTGCGCGCGGCGGCGACGCTCACGAGCGCGTCGCGGCGAGCACGAGCACCACGATGCCGAGCAGCACGCGATAGACGGCGAAGATCCCGTAGCTGTGGCGGGCCACGTAGCGGAGCAGCACCGCGATCGCCAGCCACGCGCTCGCCGCGGCGGCGACGATGCCGACGACGATCGGCGCCAGGTCGTCCGCGGCCGCGATCGCGGCGGGGACTTCCTTGGCGGCGGCGGCGGCGGTGATCGGCATGCTCATGAGGAAGCTGAACACGGCCGCGGCCTCACGCGAGAAGCCTAACGCGCGGCCGGCGGTGATCGTCGATCCGGAGCGCGACACGCCGGGCACGAGCGCGAATGCCTGCGCGATGCCGAAGGTCAGCGCCTGCGGCCAGCGCATCTCGTCGAGCGACCGCGCCTGGGGTGCCCATCGGTCCGCGGCCCAGAGAAGGATGCCCATCACGATCAGCGATGTGGCGATCACGTATGGGGAGCGAAGCACCGTCTCCGCGTAGTCCGCGACCAGCACGCCGGCGATCGCTCCGGGAATCGTCGCCAGGACGAGGAACAGAACGCGCCGCTCCTCCGGAGTCTCGACGCGCCGCTTTCGCAGGATGGCGAACGCGCTGCGTGCGAGGCGCACCCAGGCATCGCGGAAGAACCAGATCACGGCCGCGAGGGTGCCGAGGTGCAGCGCGACGTCGACGGCGAGGCCGGGGTCCGGCCAGCCAAGCAGCCAGGGCGCGAGCGCGAGGTGCGCGGAGCTGCTCACGGGAAGGAACTCGGTCAGCCCCTGGATGACGCCGAGCACCAGCGCCTGGAAGACGGTCATTCGAAGAGAAGCGGGCGCCGGGCGAGGAGGAGCGCGGCCATGGAGACGATCATCGCGAGCTTGAACAGTAGTGGCGCCCCCGTCCGCCTCGCCACCACGCGGCGCGCGGCGAGCGCGCAGAGCACGAAGGCGGGCACCAGCAACAGCGGCAGGCGCGGCGCCGCGCGCGAGAGGCGCACCGCGCCATACACGAACACGGCCAGCGCGAAGAGCACCGCGACCGGCGCGAGCCAGCGCGGCGCCGCCGTGCCGAGCGTCGTGCGATGCGCGGCGTCACCGATCGCGTCGTCCAGGTCCTTCGCCACCTCGCGCGCGAGGTGCAGCGGCGCGGCCACCGCGGCGAGCGCGATGCCCGCCCGCGGGTTGCCGACGCTCGCCGCGCCATACGCGAACGGCAGCGACGCCAGCGCGGCTACGGTCACGTTGCCCGGTACTCCGGTGCGCGCGAGCCAGCGGTTGTAGGCGGCCATCGCGATCAGCACCAGTGGCGCGGCATTGAGGAGGCCGGGAAGACCGCTGAACGAGGATGCGGCGATGGCGACGAACGCCCCGGCGATCGCGACGATGCTCGCCGCGCGCCTCGTGAGCACACCCGTCGGGATGGGGCGGTCTGGGTGCGCGACGCGGTCGATCTCGGCGTCGTGAGCGTCGTTGTCGGCGTTCGCGAACGCGGTGAAGCCCAGCGCCGCGAGCGCGGCCCACCCGGTAGCTTCGGAGACGGCTCCGCTGGCCCAGATCGCCCCGACCACGACGCCCAGCGCCGCGATGAGCGCGTTCTGCCAGCGAACGAGCGTCGCGAGGGCGCGGAGCCGCGCACCGGGACCGGGACGCGCCTCCGGCGGGGACGCCGGGACGTCAGACATTCGCCATGTAGAAGCGCTCGTATTGCTCGACGATCTCGTCGCGCGAGAAGCGCTGGCGTGCGTCGTCGGCGGCGGCGGCGCTCATGCGCTCCCACCGCGCTCGATCGCTCAGCAGCTCGAGGGCCGTGTCCGCCATCCCCTGCACGTCTCCGACGGGACAGAGCGCGCCCGTCTCGCCCTCGCGCACGACCTCTACGAGCCCGCCGGCGCGACTGCCGACCACGGGAACTCCCGAGGCGAGCGCCTCGAGTGCGCTGAGCCCGAACGACTCGCTCTGCGAGGGCAGCAGGAACAGATCGGCCTCGGCGAGCAGGGGGGCGACGATGTCGAGCTTCCCGAGGAAGTAGACGTCGCGCTCGACGCCCAGCCGGCGCGCCTCGGCTTCGGCGTCGACGCGATCGGGGCCGTCGCCGATCATGACGAGGACCGACGGCATCCGCTCGTGCACCCGCGCGAAGATGCCGACGACGTCGCGCACACGCTTCACGGGACGGAAGTTCGAGACGTGCATGAGCACGCTCCGGTCCGCGCCGATCTGCGGGCGCAGCGTCGGCGCGTAGTGGGTGCGGTCGTAGACCTGCGGGTCAACGAAGTTGTGAATGACCTCGATGCGGCAGCCCGTACAGCCGAAGGCGCGCTGCGTCTCGTCGCGCAGGTACTCCGAGACCGCCGTCAGCCCGTTGGAGCGCTCGATCGAGAACTTCGTGATCGCGTGGAACGACGGGTCCTGGCCGACGATGGTGATGTCGGTGCCATGCAGCGTAGTCACGACGCGGAGGTCGCGGCCGTGTTCGGCGGCGAGCATCTCCTTCGCGATCCATGCGCTCGTCGCATGCGGGATGGCGTAGTGGCAGTGCAGTACGTCGAGGTCGTGCGCGCGCGCGACCTCGTGCATGCGCACCGCGAGCGCGAGATCGTAAGGCGGGTACTCGAAGAGCGGATAGCGGCCGACGTCCACCTCGTGGAAGTAGACCCGCGGCAGGAAGCTCGGGAGCCTGAACGGCTGCTGGTAGGTGACGAAATGCACCTCATGACCGCGGGCCGCGAGCGCGATGCCGAGCTCGGTCGCGACGGCGCCGGAGCCGCCGTACGTCGGATAGCAGGTGATGCCGATCTTCATGCCGCCTCCCCTCTCCACCACCGGTCCGCTCGCGCCGCGGCATCGGGGGCCGCTGGATCGAGCAGCGTCAGGCGCTCGCGCGGGAGCTGATTCCGCATCCAGGTTCGCTGCCGCTTGGCGTACTGGCGCGTCTCGATCACGATACGCTCTCGCGCGCGCTCGAGCGATGTGCGATCGACCACTGCCTCACGAAGCGCCTCGTACCCCGCCGCGTTCCAGGCCGGTGCCTCGGAGGGGACGTCGGCGAGGAGCGAGCGCACCTCGTCGGCCCAGCCGGCCGCCAGCATTCGATCCACGCGCGTCTCGATCCTTTCGCGGAGCGACGCGCCGGGGTCGACGACAAGATAACGCGCCTCGTGCCGCGGCGGCCGCGCCGCGCTCCGGTGAAGCGCCGACAGCGGACGACCGGTGAGCAGCGCGACTTCGATCGTCCGCAGCAGCTGCGCGCGGCCGAGGTGCGACCGCGCGGGATCGAGCACGATGCACCACCGCCGCAGCTCCGCGACCGAGAGCTGAGCGAGGTAGCGCTCGAGCCCACGCCGGCGTTCGGGGTCGAGCAGTGGCTCCTCGAAGAGCGGCGCGAAGAGCGCCCGCAGGTAGAAGCCGGTGCCGCCGACCACTACCACCTCGCGCCGCGCGGCCCGTGCGCGATCGATGGCCGCGTCCGCGTGCGCCGCCCACGCTGCGGCCGAGAATCGCGCGGTCGGCTCGGCGATGTCGATGCCGACGTGTGGCACGCGCCGCCGCTCCTCTGCGGTCGGCTTCGCGGTGCCGATGTCGAAGCGGCGGTAGACCTGGCGCGAATCGGCGCTGATCAACACCGCACCGTAGCGCTCAGCGAGGTCGAGCGCGATCGCCGACTTCCCGGCCGCGGTCGGGCCGGTGATGACGCGGATGTCAGCGTCGACCAAAGCGGCGCTCGACCTCGTCCCAGCCGATGCGAACGATCGTCGCCCGTCCGTGCACGTCGTGCGCGGGAAGCGTCGTGCGCGCGAGCGCGACGTAGAGGGCGCGCATCTCGTCGAGCGAGAGCGCGTCCCCGCCCTTGATCGCCGCCTTGCACGCGACCGTCGCGGCGAGCCGCTCGTGCGTCGCGGCGGTGCCGGCGACCCGATCGCCGGTCAGCGCGTCGAGCGTCTCGCGCAGGCAGCGCTCGGCGTCGAAGCGCGGGTGCGGCATCGGCACGGCGCGCACGAGCAAGGTGTGGCCACCGAAGCCCTCGACGTCGAAGCCGAGGCGCTCCAGCATGTCGCGGTTCTGCTCGAATGCCTCCGACTCGGCGGGGCCGAGATGCAGCGTCATCGGGAAGAGCAGCCTCTGCGCCGGCGCCTCACCGCGCTCGAGCGCGCCGAGGAAGCGCTCGTAGAGCACACGCTCGTGCGCCGAGTGCTGGTCGATGAGGACGATTCCCTGCTCGTGCTCGAAGCAGAGATAGGTGCGGGCCCACTGCACGAGCGTCGGGATCTCGATCGGCTGTTCCGCGGCTTCAGGGGCTGCGGTGGCCGGCGCGCCGTCCGGTTCCGCCGTGAACAGGGGTCCCGCCTCGTCCGGGTCGCCGCGAGAGCGCAGCGTGTCGACGTCGAGGGGCGTGGCATCGGAAGCGGTCACCGCTCCACCCTGCCACCAGCTGCGGGCGCCGATCGTCGCCGCGGCCTCCATCGTGCCTAACGCGCGGCGCACCGCCCGCTCGACGATGCGCTCGACCTCCCAGCGCTCGCGAAAGCGGACCTCGGCCTTGGCCGGATGGACGTTGACGTCGACGTCGGCGCCGGGCATGGTGATCGAGAGAAGGATCGTCGGTCGGACGCCGGCGGGGATCGTCGAGCGATAGGCGGCCTCGGCGGCGCGAACCAGCCCCGGGTCGCGGATCGCGCGGCCATTCACCGCGAGGAAGACGCGGCGGCCTCCGGTGCCGACGTCCTGCGGGCTCTCGACGAGTCCCTCGACGCGGACCGGTCCCGCCACGTCGTCCACTGCGACGAGCCGCTCGGCGGCGTTTCCGCCCCAGAGCGCGGCGACGCGCGCACGCAGTGACGACGCCGGCGGGAGCGCGAGCGCCTGACGGCCGTCGTGTGTCACGGTGAGCCGCACCTCGCGCCGGGCGAGCGCGACCAGGGTCAGCGTCTCGACGATCGCGCGCCACTCGGAGCGCGAACCCCGCATGAACTTGAGGCGCGCGGGCGCGTTGTAGAACAGCGAACCGACGGTGACGGTGGTGCCGCGGCGACGCGCGACGTCGCCGACGCTGACGACGGTGCCGCCCGCGGCCTCGACGCGCGTTCCCGCGCCGTCGGTCGCGGACGTTTCGATGAGGAGCTTCGACACGGAGCAGATCGCGGGGAGCGCCTCGCCCCGGAAGCCGAAGCTGCGCACGGCGACGAGGTCAGAGGCGAGGCGGATCTTCGAGGTCGCGTGGCGGGAGAGGGCGAGCGTCGCATCGTCGCGCTCCATGCCGCCGCCGTCGTCGCTGACGCGGATCCTGCTGCGTCCCCCCTCGTCGACCTCGACGTCGATCGAGGTCGCTCCCGCATCGAGGGCGTTCTCGACGAGCTCCTTCACCACCGAGGCCGGGCGCTCGACGACCTCGCCCGCCGCGATCTGGTCGGCTACTGCGCTGGGAAGGATCGCGATGCGCGGCACGGCGGAAACGTCGCCGGACGCACCGCCGCGGTCAACCGCGCGGCGGGTTCAGTCGCGCGCGATCGTTCGCAGCTGGTCGCTCTCGATCCAGCCGACGTCGCGGTTCACCGCCGCGACCTGCGCCCATGCTCCCTCGCGGCGCACGACGCGCACGACCTCGCCAGTACGAACGGCCGCCCCGGGGTCCGCTGCCAGCGACGGGAGGGCGTGCAGAGTGCTCTGGCTGGCGACGACGGCGAGGGAGCGGGCGGCCAGCCGCTCGTCGGCGAGGATGTAGATCGCGGCGAGCGCGCCGGCGATCCCGAAGCCCGCGTACGCCCACGCGGTGCGTGAGCGCTCGTGCCAGAGGATGCGCCCCGCCACGGCGAGCCAGGCGAGCCACCACACGACGAGCGCGGCGACAGCGAGGGGGGCGAGCGGGAGTGGCGGCACCCAGGCCAGCGCGCCGCGCGCGGGACCGGGGGTGAGGTCGAGCCGCTCGCGCAGCTCGCCATCGAGCGGCGCAAGGCGGAGCGCGTGGTGCCAGTCGCGAACCGCGTCGACGGTGTCGCCGTTCATCCACGATGCAGTCCCGGCGTTCGCGAGCGCGTCGACGCTGCGCGGGCCGAGCGCGGCGACCGAGTCGAAGCGCGCCGCGGCGAGCGCGTACTGGCGGGCGTCGTATGCGGCGACCGCATCGGAGAAGATCGCGCCGGCGCTGTCGCGCGCCGCCGCACCGGCGGCGACGACACCCGCGCAGAGCGCGATCACGAGCAGCGCCGACGGCGGGCGGAGGACGACGCGCGGGCGGGCCTCGCGCTCGACGTCGCGGAGCATGGTGCAGGCGCGCGCGGCCGCGTCGCGGACGGTGCGGTGTCGCGGCGAGTAGCTCGCATCGGCGAGCTCCTCGAGGAACGCGGTCGCGCGCGACGCCGTCGTCGCCGAGACCCCGGCATGGCGCAGGGCACGAAGCAGCTGCTCGCTGCGCGCGAAGTCGGCCGGATGCGCGACGCCGCGCTCGATGAGCGCCCGCTCGAGGAGCCGGCGTGCCGCCGCGGCCGACGCGCCGCGGCTCCGCCGCAGTGCGCGGAGCCTCACCGCGGCGCCGACCGCGCGCGGGGCACGACGTCCGCGCCTCGCGAGCGCGGCGGTGAGCGCGGGGAGTGGCGCGAGCGCGGCGACGATCGCGAAGCCGGGATGCGTCGGCAACGGAGCGGGAGCGGCGGGACGGAGCACGCGCCTGATCGACAACGGCGCGGCACGGGCGCTATCGACGTTCGTGCCGTGCGCGAGCGCGCCGGGAGCGACGAAGAGGGTCTCCGGGTCGGTCTGCGCCAGCTCGTACCGTGCGCTCTGCGGGTTCCAGTAGGGATATCGCAGAGCGGGAATCTCCTGCGCTCCGGACTGGCGCGGCGTGAGGATCCAGTCGAACTCCTTGGCGCCGCGTACCCGTCTCGCGGCGGTGTCGATGCGCACCCGCTCGTCGCCCGCAACCAGTCCCGCCCATGGAATCACGACGCGCGGACGGGGGAGCAGCTTCATGTTCCCCTCCCCCTCCACGCGCATCGTGAGCAGGAGCGGATCGCCGACGCGCGCCCCCGCGGTGTCGGCGCGCGCGGCGGCTGTGAACTCGCCGACCGCGCCCGCGAAGTCCTCCGGACGACCGTCCTGCGGGAGCTCGCGCGCCACGACCGCCGCCGCGTCACTCCGGGTCTCGCGCCGCTCGGACCCGGCGAAGAACCCGGCACCGACGGACATCGCGTACGAGAGCTGCGCCGGCGACAGCTCGTGCCGGCCGGCGGCGAGCGGGAAGACCGCGCGCTCGTAGACGAGGACGTCGAAGCATCGCGTGCCGACACGCCTGCGGATCGTCCGTCGTGACGACGCAGGGAAATCATACGCCATGAGGGCGTTGAGCTGCGGCGGAACGAAATTCGGGTTGCCGCGCAGCTTGTCGCGCGCCTCGGGACTGATGAAGACGCCGACCTGATAGGTCGCCTGCTCCCCGACCCACACGGTGTCGGGCGCGATCATGGAGCGCATCGACACGTCGGCGCCGCTGTCGAGCTGCGCACGAGCGACGATCGCCGGCGTCGCCGAGGTATCGTCGCCGGCCACGACAACAGTGGCGCGCCGGCTGCGTGCGCGGACGCGCCCGGAGCGAAGCTCGAACGCCGGCAGCGTGTAGCGGCCAGGCCGCTCGACGAGCAGCGTGAGCACGACGTCGGTGAGGCTCCAGCGCCGGCCGTCGACGTCGGTGGACGACTGCGTCGTCGCGCGGGAGCCGACGAGCGTGAAGGGCCGGACGTCGGGCGCGACGAGCTGGGGCGCGGCGATGCCCCGCGCCGAGCCGATGATGGCGACGGTGAAGGGCTCGCAGGCGCGAACCGTGTCGGCGACGGCGACGGAGACGGTGAGCTGCGCCGCGACGAAGAGCGTTACCAATCCTTCGCTCCCGGCGGCGTCGTCGGCCGTCCTTCCTTCTGCTTGCGCGCCTGCACCTCGCGTTCGTCGCGCGAGGCACTGTTGAGGATCTGCTCCGCACGCTGCTGCTCGAGCGACCCGGCGGGTTGCGGCTGCGGTCGCGGCTCCCGTGGCGCGGCAGGCGACGGGTCCTCGTTCTGGTCGTTGCCGCCGCCGCCGCCGCCGCCGCCGCTCTGCTTCTTGCGCAGCGCGAGCTCGTAGTTCCACTTCGCATCCTGGTCGCGCGAGCGGAGGAGCAACACGCGCTTGTACGCCGCGAGCGCGGCGTCGAGCGCGGGCGCGGCGCTGTCGGCGGGAAGGGCGAGCCCGCGCTTGAGGTGCGCGAGACCGAGATTGAACAGCACGCGGTAGCGCAGCTCCGGATCCTGGGCCGCGGTGATGCGGTCGAGCAGCGCCGTGGCGCGCCCGAGCGAATCCGCGGCGACGAGCGCCGTCGCCAGATTGTAGATCATCGTCGGCGACCGATTGCCACCTTCGACGATGCGTCGATAGAGCGCCGCCGCTTCGGCGTACCGTCCCGCACGATAGGCACGCGCCGCGTCGGCCGCATCGTCCGCGCGGGCGGCGCGCGGCGCGAGGAGGAGCAGCAGTGCGGCCGCGGCCGCCGGTACCGCCGCCGCCGGACCCGGCTGACGTGCGCGGCGTCGCCGCTCGACGAGCCACGTATCGAGCAGGAGCAGCAGCAGCGCCGGGGCGAGGAACCAGTGGAAGCGCGGTGTGCGCTGTGCCGCGGCCTGCATGGCAACGTCCGAGGCACGCAAGGAACGAAGCGCCGACAACACACGCGCCGCCTTGTCAGTCTGTTCCGCGGGAATGAAGGTCCCGCCCGCCGCCTCGGCGGCGGCGCGCAGGTGCTCCGGCGAGTAGCGGGACACCACGACCTGACCATTCTCGTCGGTCTTGAGTGCCCGGCGCCCCTCGTCGGTCGTGATCGGGATGGTCGCGCCCTGCGGCGTGCCGAAGCCGACTGTCACCACGGCGATACCTGCCTCCTTCGCGCGTCCCGCGGCCGCGCTCACGTCTTCCATGGGCTCGAACGCCTCCCCGTCACTGAGGACGACGAGCGCCTTCCCCGCGTCTCCCTGCGACGCCGAGAGGAGGTCCGTGCCCTGGCGGATCGCCCGCGCCAGGGAGCTTCCCGCCTGCCCGACGATCGACGGATCGAGATTGTCGAGGAAGAGGTCGATCGCCCCTTCGTCGACCGTCATCGGCGTCAGGATGTAGCTGCGACCCGCGAAGGCGATGAGCCCGACGCGACCTGTCGGGCGTTCCGCGCGCAGGCGCCGCAGCTCCTGCTTCACGCGCTCGAGGCGATTCGGGCGCTCGTCAGTGGCGAGCATGGAGAGCGACGCATCGACGGCGAGCACGAGGTCGTACCCCTGGACGCGAATCTGGACGCGCTCCCGTCCCCAGCGGGGCCCGGCGAGCGCGACGCCCGCCAGCGTTGCAGCGAGCCCGATCCGCAACGCGCGCCAGCGACTGGCCTGACGGCGCAGCCCCGGCGGGAGGAGGCGGCGCACGACGCTCTCGGTACCGAGCCGCGCGAGGCGGACCTCCCGGCGACGCTGGATGCGCAGCGCGAGCACCGCCAGCGCGACGCCGAGGACGACCGCGACGGCGATCATCCATGGCCTGTCGAAGGTCGCCAGCATCGTCATGGCAGCGGCGCCTTCCACGCGAGGAGCGCGAGCTCGAGCGCGATCGCGAGGAGCGCGAGCGACAGCGGCCACGTGTAGCGCTCGGTGAACTGCGTGTACGTTCGCGTCTGCACCGGCGCGCGCTCGAGCTGGTCGATGAACTCGAGGGTACGCTCGAGCGCCGCGGCGTCCGTCGCGCGGAAGTAGCGACCACCGGTGCCGTTCGCGACTTCGGTGAGGAGCGCGTCGTCGATGCGCACCGGCTGATACTCGAAGCGCAGCCCGCCGATCCCCCGCCCGACCGGGACGCGCGCCATGCCGACGCTGCCGACGCCGATCGCGTAGATGCGGATCCCGAACGCCTGTGCGGCCTTGCCGGCGGTGCGGGGATCGATCGAGCCGCGATTGTTCTCGCCGTCGGTGAGGAGAAGGATGACGCGCGACTTCCCCGGCGATCGGCGGAGTCGGTTGGCCGCGGTCGCGATCGCGGTACCGATCGCGGTCCCGTCCTCCAGCTGGCCCGGCTGGAGGTTCTGCACGCCGGCCATCACCACCGGGTAATCCGTCGTCAGCGGGACCTGGGTCAGCGCCTCGCCGGAGAATGCGACGAGCCCGATGCGGTCGCTCTTGCGCATGCTCACGAAGCGGCGCACGAGGTCCCGCGCCACCTCGAGCCGGTTCCGCGGCTGGAAATCCTCGGCGAGCATCGAGCTCGAGATGTCGAAGGCGATCATGATGTCGATCCCCTCCGATGTGATCTGCCGCGAGCTGGCGCCGGTCCGCGGCTGGGCGAGGGCGATGACGAGCCCCGCCAGCGCGAGATTCCTGAGGATGAAGAGCGCACGCGTGAGCGCACGGCCGGCGCGCGGTCCACGGAGAAGTGTCGGAACGCGCGAGTAGACGATCGCCGCGGGCCGGGCGCGACGGCGGAGCAGCCACCACACCGGGAGCAGGAGCAGGAGCGGGAGCACCCACGGCACCGCGAACTGGAGCCGGCCGATGCCGATCATGCCGCCTCCTTGCGCCGTGCGTCGGAGGCCTGCTGCTGCTCGGCGGCAGCGCGCTCGACGTCGCGCACGATGGCGCGCGCGTCGCGTCCGAGCTCGCGCGCACGCTCGGCCGAGAGCGGGCGCCGTGCGAACTTCACCAGGTCCGCTTCCTCGAGCACCGCGGCGAGCTTCCCGTGCGGGATGAGCTTCGAGGCGCGCAGGGCGGCGACGAGCTCGGACGACGTCAGGGATGCCCGCGCCTCGGGGAGACGTCGCGCGAGGTAGTCGCGCAGCACGTCCACCATCAGCGCGACGTGACGCCCTCGCTCGCCGGCATCGACGAGGCCGAGCGCCTCGACGCGCGCGAACTCGCGCTCGGCGAAGAGTATGGCGTCCTCGACCGCGGCATCGCCGCGACGCTTGCGGCGCCGCCAGAGCCACCAGGCGAGGAGGAGGGCGAGCAGGACGGCGAGGATCACCGGCCACCAGCGCTGCCACCAGGGCACGGGGACGTCGAGTGGCGGACGCGGCGGCTTGGGGACGTGCAGCGTCGTGTCGGTCGGAAGCACCGACCGCACGTGCACCTGGACGTCGCCTAACGGCACGCGGCGCTCGGCGCCCCCGAGCCTGACGACGACGTCGCCGAAGCCCGGCGCGAGGTCGCCGACGTCCCAGGCGACGAGCTGGTAGAAGGCAGTCTGCTCGACCACGCCGGGGACCTCGCGCGGCTGGATGCGCCGCGACGCCGTCGCCTCGAGGGCGCCGCCGCTGTCCGGCCCGGCCGGAAACTCGATCGTCGCACCAGCGGGAGCCTGGACGCGCACACTCAGCTGGATCGGATCGCCGACGGCGACCGTCTCCGGCCGCACGGCGATGCCAAGCCGCACCGCTGCGAGCTCGTCGCCCTGCGCTTTCGCGACGCCAGGGGCGCCGAGCAGGGCGATCATCAGGAAAGCCAGGCGACGCATCACCGCCGGCGGCTCCGCGTCGCGCGGTTGCGGAAGAAGCGCATCAGCGGCTCGACGTAGCCGCTGTCCGTGCGGACGACGATCTCGTCGATCGCGAGCCGGCGCAACAGGCGACGCCGCGCGTTTCGCTCCTCCTCGGTGGCGCGAAGGAAGCGATCGCGCACGCCGCGGTCGCTCGTGTCCACGTCCACCGTCTCACCCGTCTCGGGATCCACGAAGCGCGCCAGGCCGACGTCGGGAAGCATCCGCTCGGCGGGATCCTCGACCGAGATCGCGATCACGTCGTGGCGCTGCGCGAGCCGCTTGAGCGGGCGCTCGAGCTCGGCCTCGAGGAAATCCGAGATGACAAAGATGATCGTGTGGTGCCGGAGCATCCGCGACAGGTACTGTAGCGCGCCGGCGAGGTCGGTCTTCGTGCCCTTCGGCTCGAAGGCGAGCAGATCGCGGATGAGTCTGAGTGCCTGACGGCGGCCCTTCCCGGGAGGAACGACGTGCTCCACCTGGTCGGTGAAGAGCATGGCGCCGACGCGGTCGTTGTTGCGCACCGCGGACATGCCGAGCACCGCACCGAGCTCGGTCGCGAGCTCGCTCTTGAAGCGTCCCTGGGTGCCGAAGCGCTCGGAGCCGGAGAGATCGACGGCGAGCATCACCGTCAGCTCACGCTCCTCGATATAGCGCTTCACGAAGGGACGGCGCATGCGCGCCGTGACGTTCCAGTCGATCGAGCGCACCTCGTCGCCGGGCTGGTACTCGCGCACCTCGGCGAACTCCATCCCCTGCCCCTTGAAGACGGAGTGGTACTCGCCGCTGAATAGCGAGTTGACGAGCCCACGCGTGCGGAGCTCGATCAGCTTGACCTGACGCAGGATCTCCGGCGGGACGCGGGCCGGCTTTTCCGGCGCTCCCGTGGCGCGCGCCGCCGTCGCGGCGCGGGACGGAGCGGCGGGTGCGGTCACGGCGACTCGATCTTGT
>DATAIS010000004.1:0-5364 GCA_036262535.1 Gemmatimonadaceae bacterium
CGGCGAGTCGCTTCCGGTCGCCAAGGCGCCGGGCGCCCGTGTCATCGGCGGGACGATCAATCGCACGGGCTCCTTCCGCTACCGCGCCACGACGTTAGGCAGCGACAGCGTCCTGGCGCGGATCGTGACGCTGATGCGCGACGCCCAGGGCTCGCGCGCGCCGATCCAGCGCCTCGCCGACCGCATCAGCGCCGTCTTCGTGCCGGCGGTGATGTCGATCGCGATCGCCACCTTCGTCGCCTGGTTCGTGGTCGCCGACGGCGCCCCGGCCGCCCGGGGCTTCGCCGCCGCGGTCGCGGTGCTGATCATCGCCTGTCCCTGCGCGATGGGGCTCGCCGTGCCGACGGCGGTGATGGTCGCGACGGGGAAGGGCGCGGAGCTCGGCGTGCTGATCAAGGGCGGCGAGGCGCTGCAGCGCGCCGGTGACGTCCGCGTCGTCGTGCTCGACAAGACGGGGACGATCACCGAGGGACGCCCTCGCGTCACCGACGTCGTCGTGGCCGACGGCGCGAAGGAAGACGATCTGCTCCGGCTCGCCGCGGCGGTCGAGCGGAGCTCCGAGCATCCCCTCGCCGACGCCGTCACCCGCACCGCGCGCGACCGGGGGTTGATCGCGGTCGAGGACGTGACGGGCTTCGCGTCGGTGACCGGAAAGGGCGTGCGCGGCACCGTCGGCGGACGTGCGGTCGCCGTGGGGAACGCGGGCATGATGCAGCGCGAGGGAGCAGACCCGTCGCCCCTCCGCGCGGCGGTCGAGCGATTCGCCGCCGACGCGAAGACGCCGGTCTACGTCGCCATCGACGGACGGCTCGCCGGCGCGATCGCGATCGCCGATCCGGTGAAGATGGAAGCGCGGAGCGCGGTCGAGCGGCTGCACTCACTCGGCCTCGAGGTCGCGATGCTGACGGGAGACAACGCGCGGACCGCGCGCGCGATCGCCGCGCAGACGGGCATCGATCACGTCGTCGCCGAGGTGCTCCCCGAGCAGAAGGTCGCCGAAGTGAAGCGGTTGCAGGAGGGCGGGCGCGTCGTGGCGATGGTCGGCGACGGGATCAACGACGCTCCCGCGCTCGCGCAGGCGGACGTCGGGATGGCGATCGGCACGGGAACCGACATCGCCGCCGAGGCAGCCGACGTCGTGCTCATGCGCGGCGACCCGCGCAGCGTCGCGCAGGCGATCGAGCTCTCGCGGCGCACCATGAGGACGATGAAACAGAATCTCTTCTGGGCCTTCATCTACAACGTCATCGGCATCCCGATCGCGGCCGGGCTGCTCTACCCGGTGACGGGGCTTCTGCTGAGCCCCGTGATCGCGAGCGCCGCGATGGCGTTCAGCTCGGTGAGCGTGGTGGGAAACAGCCTGCGCCTGCGCCGCGCGCGCATAGCCTGAGGGAGCGAATGGCGACTCATACGGAACACCGCAAGGCAGCGGGCGTCGACGCCGAGATCAAAGCGCGCAACATGAAGCGGCTCCGCCGCATCGAGGGACAGGTGCGCGGTCTCCAGAAAATGGTGGAGGAGGACCGCTACTGCGCCGACATCATGACTCAGATCGCCGCCGTCCACGAATCGCTCCGTTCCGTCGGTCGCGAGCTGATGCGCAACCACCTCAAGCACTGCGCGACGTCGGCGATAAGGTCGGGGCCCGAGGAGGCGGAGGAGATGTACGACGAGCTCGTGGACATGCTCTACAAACACTCGCGCTGAGAGCAACGAGCAACGAGGGAGTGCGCGGCCGCCGTGCGGCCAGCGGGTGCGGAGGTGGCGAGAAACGGCGGTGCGAGGGTGCGGCGGTGCGAAGAGCACCTCCGCATCCTCTTCGCATCCAGCCAGTTACCTGCTTCTGCCGATCGCTCTCGCCAGGTGAGAGCGGAGTAGGGTCAGCTCGACGACGGTGATGCGGCGCGCATCACGACGCCCCCGCCCACCGCACCTTCGCATCACCGCACCGGCTCCTCTCGAACCTCCGCACCAGCTCGCGGCACGGCCGCCGCGCTGCTTTCTCGTCAACGCATCACCCTCGCAGTGCGTTGACGAGAGAGGAAGGTCCGATCACGTTCAACGAGCATCGTCTCACCGGAGGAACCACATGCGTCGTCTCATCGTCGCGCTCACGGCGACTGCTGCCGTCGTCTCGTTCGCGCCCGCGCCCCTCGTCGCGCAGGATGGGGTGCAGGTCTCGGAGTGGTCGGTGCCGTGGAAGGGGCGCACGCGCGATCCGTACGTCGCGCCCGACGGCATGGTCTGGTTCGTCGGCCAGGCGGGGAACTACGTCGCGCGACTCGATCCGCGAAGCGGCGAGTTCAAGCGCTACGAGATCGCCGAGGGGACCAACCCGCACAACCTCGTCGTCGATCCGACCGGTGGCGTGTGGTTCACGGGCAACCGCAACGGCCGCATCGTGCACATGGATCCAGCGACGGGGAAGCTCACCGACTACGTGATGCCCGACCCGGCGGTGCGCGACCCGCACACGATGATCTTCGACAAGGCGGGGAACGCGTGGTTCACCGCGCAGGGGGCGGGCGTCGTCGGACGCATGGACGGGAAGACCAAGCAGATCCGCCTCTGGAACACGGGCAAGGACTCACGGCCCTACGGCATCGTCGTCGATCCGAAGGGCCGAGTCTGGTTCGACCTCTTCGGAACGAACAAGCTCGGCACGATCGACCCGGCGAAGATGGAGGTCGAGGAGATCGTCCTGCCTGACGAGCGGAGCCGTCCGCGCCGCATCGCCGTGACCGCCGACGGCACCATCTGGTATGGCGACTACACGCGCGGCTTCCTCGGCCGCGTCGATCCCGCGACGCGGAAGGTCGAGGAGTTCGCGCTCCCCGGAGGCCCGGCCGCGCTCCCCTACGCGATGACCGCCGACGATCAGGGACGCGTCTGGCTCGCCGAGACGAACGGGAAGCCGAATCGCCTCGTGGCCTTCGATCCGAAGGTCCGCAAGTTCACGGAAGTCATTCCCGCCGAGGGAGGCGACGAGCCGAACACCATCCGGCACATGATTTTCGATGCGCGCTCGGGCTCCATCTGGTATGGGACCGATCGAAATACGATCGGCCGGGCGAAGGTGCGCCGGGAGAAGACCACGGAGGAATAAATGAGATCGGTGACGAGAGCCGCCGGCTGGCTCGCTGCGGTGGTGTTGGTCGCGGCCGCGTGCTCGCGCGGGGAATCGGGTGGCAACGCAGGTGACACGACCGCAGGCAACAACAACCAGCGGGCCTGCCCCGGCGACAACGCCGGGCTCCAGCTCCCAGATGGATTCTGCGCGACGGTGTTCGCGGACAGCGTCGGCGATGCGCGGCACATCGTCGTCGCGTCGAACGGCGACGTCTACGCCACGCTCGAGGGAACGAGGCCGTCGCCGGAGAAGGCGGTCGCCGGCGACCGGCAGCCGGCGCCGCGCGGCGTCGTCGCGCTGCGCGATACGACGCGCGACGGCAAGGCGGACGTGAAGGAGTTCTTCGGCGAGAGGGGCAACACGGGGATCGGCATCGCCAACGGCTACCTCTACGTCGACCACGGCGCGACCATCTCGCGCCACCGCATGACCGAGGGGGAGCTCGTGCCTGCCGGGGCCGGTGAGACGATCGTGAGCGGGATGCCGCTCGAGCCGGGGCACCGGGCGCGCAACTTCTTCATCACCCAGAACGGCGACCTGCTCGTCAACGTCGGCTCGGCGACGAACTCCTGCCAGGTGAAGGACCGCGGCAACCAGTCGCCGGGCCACGACCCGTGCACTGAGCTCAACACCCGCGCCGGCATCTGGCGCTTCGACGCCAACAAGACGAACCAGCGCTTCACGCCGCAGGCGCGCTGGGCGGCGGGAATCCGCAACGGGATGGGGATCGCGGCTGGTCCGAACGGGCAGATCTTCGCGACGCAGCACGGGCGCGACCAGTTCCTCCAGAACTGGAGCAACCTCTTCCCCGACACCGCCTACTCGGCGGAGAATCCGGGAGAAGAGCTGCTGCAGGTGAGCCAGGGCGACAACTTCGGCTGGCCATACTGCTACTACTCGATGGCCGAGAAGAAGCTCGTCACCGCGCCCGAGTACGGCGGTGACGGCAGGAAGGACGACCGCTGCACCGACAAGAAGGGGCCGGTCGCCGTCTTCCCGGGACACTGGGCGCCGATGTCGCTCATGTTCTACACCGGCAACGCGTTCCCGGAGAAGTACCGGAACGGCGCGTTCATCGCCTTCCACGGATCGTGGAACCGCGCGCCGGCGCCGCAGCAGGGCTATCGTGTCGTCTTCCAGCCGCTGAACGGCGACAAGTCGAGCGGCGACTTCGAGACGTTCGCCGACGGCTTCGCGGCGCAGCCTCCGCAGTTCGTGCAGCCCGGCAACGCGGCGCACCGCCCGGTCGGCCTCGCGCAGGGCCCCGACGGCGCGCTCTACATCAGCGACGATGCCGGTGGGCGGATCTATCGCGTGACGTATCAGGGGCGCCGTTAGGCCTGCTGGAACTGCTTCACCACAAGGGCCACAGAGCGCACAGAGAAGTACAACACAGAGGACTGCAACTACTTGGGGGCGTAGGGCGAGATGATCTCGCCTTATGCCCCCCATGCAGTTGCAGTTCTCTGTGTGCCGTTCCCAGTGGCCCTCTGCGGCCTGTGGTGAAAGCAGTTGCAGTCACGTCCACGGCAACGCGGACCGCTCGCGCCAATAGGCGCCGGGATCCTGACGAAACGTGGCCGTCGCCGTCTCGAGTGCATCGTCCCATCGAACGCCGAAGGCCGCCGTGTTCGAGCGGAGGTGCTCCGACGTCGCGGCGCCGGTGAGGATGACGCTGGCCCAGGGGCGAGCGAGAGCTGCGGCGAGGGCGAGGGCGTCGATGGTCGTGTCGCGCTCAGCGGCGAGCGGTCGGAGACGATCGACGTGGGCCCCGCGATCCGTAAGGCGGCCGTTCGCGAGCGCCTCCTTCACGATCACGCCGGCGCCGCGCGCGTGTGCCTCCTTTAGGGCATCCTCGGCGGAGCGTTCGAGAAGGTTCCAGGTCGCCTGCACCGCCGAGAAAAGCGGACGTCCGTCGCTTTCGATCTCCATCGCGCGGCGGACCGTATCGCCCTGCGCGGGGCCGGTGACCGAGAGCCCCACGAGCACTCCCTCCGCGCGCAGGCGCGCGAGCTCGTCGAGCACGGCGTCGTCGAAGGCGCCGCTATCGAGCGTCGCAGAATGAATCTGGTAGAGGTCGAGGTGCGCGCCGAGCAGCGCGCGCGACTCGGCGAGCTGCCGGCGCAGCATCGCGTGCGAATGCTCCTTGATCTCGTGCACGGCGGCGTCGACGCGCCAGTCGGCGGTGTAGCGGTAGCCCCACTTCGATCCGACGACGACGCTCCCGGGCGCGA
>DATAIS010000005.1:0-2727 GCA_036262535.1 Gemmatimonadaceae bacterium
CGCCTGGACCTCGAGGTAGTAGCGCCCCGAGAAGAGTTCCGCGTACCAGGCGGCGGCATCGCGCGCCTCTGCGTAGCGCCCCTCCATCAGGTGCTGCGCGACCTCGCCCGCCATGCACGCCGACGTGACGACGATTCCATCGGCGTGCTTCGCGAGCAGCTCCCGATCGACGCGCGGCTTGACGTAGAACCCCTCGGTATAGGCGAGCGAGGAGAGCTTGACGAGGTTGCGGTAGCCGGTCGGGTTCTGCGCGAGGAGGACGAGATGGTAGTACGGCTTCGCGCCCGGTGCCGTGCGCGCCTTGACGCGACGGTCCCCGGGAGCGACATAGGCCTCCATGCCGAGGATGGGGCGCAGCCTGGCCTTGCGCGCCTTCTCCTGAAACTCCCATGCGGCGTGCATGTTACCGTGATCGGTGATGGCGAGCGCCGGCTGCTCGAACTCGAGCGCACGAGCGATCAACCCATCGATCCGGTTGGCGCCGTCGAGGAGGGAGTACTCCGAGTGGCAGTGAAGATGCACGAAGGACATTGACTCATAATAGTCTGGCAGAGCGGGGGAGGCAAAGTCCGCTTCACCACGGCTAAGCTATTGCCAATCTGGCAGTTACAAGATCGAGAGGACGCTCGTCGAAAGGCGAAGGGGCGCCGCCGCGTGAGGTGTCTTCAGTGCAGTCCCGTGGCACGCGGTGCACCGTCAGGGGTAGCACGACGGTTGCCGAAATCCGGTCGTCCCGCACTCATCGGAGCCTTCGCCGCACATGCTCGATACACTTCGCAGGCCGGCCGTCATCGCGCTCGCGCTCGTGTCACCGCTGCTCCTCTCCTGCGCCAGCGACGGTCCCGCCGCGCCTCGCAATCCCATCGCGATCGGCTGCTCGACGCCGACCCCCGTGACGCTCGAGGCGCTGCGAGGGATCGCGGTGAGCTTCCCCGCCTCGTGCGCCCGCGTCGAGAACGCGGGACGCTACCTCGCCGTGCCGCAGTACGCCGTCCAGGAAGCGACGCCGACGTTCACGCCGTTCACCCTGATCTCGGGCGCGCCGGCGGCGGCGATGATCGCTTCGGCAGGTGAGTCACCAGCCGCCTCGGTGGGAAGCTCGACGCGCGGCACGATGACGATCGGCTCCGCGTTCGACGCGCGCCTGCGCCGGCTCGAGGGCGAGCTCGCACGGCAATCGACCCCGCTCGCGCGCAATCTCGCGCTCTCACGCGCCGCCACCGAAGCGAACGTGGTGGCGGCCGATTCGGTTCGTACCTTCAACGTGCTGGCGAGCCTCGAGGGGAACTCCCTCGTGACGACGACCGCGCGGCTGAAGTACGAGGGCCCGCGGGTCCTGATCTACGAGGACGTCGGCGTCGAGTATCACTACACGGCCGCCGAGTTCGCCGCACTCGGGAAGCTCTTCGACGAGGTGCTCTACCCGATCGACACCGCGGCGTTCGGCTCGCCGTCGGACATCGACGGCAACGGGCACATCACCGTGCTCATGTCGCAGCGGATCAACCAGCTGACGAAGGCCGCCGACTGCCCGACCAAGGGGTTCGTCGCCGGCTACTTCTACGGGCTCGACCTGCTTCCCGACCGGCAGGGGTCGAACAGGGGCGAGGTGTTCTACACGATCGCGCCCGACTCCGTCGCGAAGTTCAGCTGCGCGCACACGAAGGCGTACCTGAACCGCAACATGCCCGCGACGTTCATCCACGAGTTCCAGCACATGATCTCGTTCAACCAGCATGTGCTCATCCGGAACGGGAACTCCGAGATCGCCTGGCTGAACGAGGGGCTGAGCCACATCGCCGAGGAGCTGGGGTCGAAGTACTATGAGGCGAAGTACCCGCCGCCGAGCGGGCGCGCGAGCCCTTCGCAGCTCTTCCCCGACTCGGCCCAGGGATTCGGGCCACCGCAGTTCGCGAACGCGTACAACTACCTGCTCGATCCGACCAAGCACTCGGTGACGACCTTCGAGGGACTGGGCACGCTCGAGGAACGGGGGGCGGCGTGGCTCTTCCTGCGCTGGCTCGCCGACCAGAAGGGGGAGGGGATCTTCAAGCAGCTCGTGCAGACGAGCCGGCGCGGCGTGGACAACGTCGCTGCCGTCGCCGGCGAGCCGTTCGCGGCGCTCTTCGGGGACTTCGGCATCGCGACGTACACGGACAGCATCGACGGCGTGCCGAGGACATCGATCCCGACGCGCTACCGCTTCACCTCGCGCAACACCCGCCAGATCTTCGCGCGGCTGTACCCGATCAAGCCGAACCCGATCACGCCGACGCCGCTCGGCTGCGGGGCATCGGCCAACGCCACCATGGTGCAGGCGACGCAAGCCTACTTCATCGTCGGGGGGACGACCGGGTGCGTCGCGCAGACGAGGGTCGAGTTCGCCCCGGCGAAGACGGGCGGATCGCTGGCGCCGCAGCTCGGACTTTTCCGCCTCCCCTGACCGCATGATCCCGGGGGCGACCACGCGATCGGGCGCGCGCATGTGCGCACGGCTCCTCACCGTGCTGGCAGCGCTCGCCGTCCTCGCGGGTGCCGCGGAGGGCCAGCGTCGTACCGCCCGCGAGGCGGTGCGCGAACGGATCGCCGCCTCGCGCGAGGACGCGATCCGGCGCGGGCTGTCGCCGCGCGTGGCGACGTTCGCTCTGACGCGGGATGCGGCGGGGCGCGTCCAGGTGTCGGTGTTCGTCAACGGCGGCCGAGCCGCCGAGGCCGCGGTCTCGGCGT
>DATAIS010000006.1:0-22174 GCA_036262535.1 Gemmatimonadaceae bacterium
TCATTCCGATCATCGGCGACGCCTACGTGCAGGGCAAGTTTCCGAAGCAGATCATTCCCGGTCTCGCCGAGCTGGGGGTCTTCGGCGCCAATCTCCCCGAGGAGTACGGCTGCGCAGGGCTGAACAACGTCGCCTATGGCCTGATCATGCAGGAGCTGGAGCGCGGCGACTCGGGGATCCGATCGTTTGCGAGCGTCCAGGGCGCGCTCGTGATGTATCCCATCTACGCTTTCGGCAGCGAGGAGCAGAAGCGTCACTGGCTGCCGAAGATGGCGGCGGGTGAGGTCATCGGCTGCTTCGGACTCACGGAGCCAGACTACGGCTCGAACCCGTCGGGGATGATCACGATGGCGCGCGAGCAGAAGGACGGCTCGTGGGTGATCAGCGGCGCCAAGATGTGGATCACCAACGGCTCGCAGGCGAAGGTCGCGATCGTGTGGGCGAAGACGAACGGCGATGCCGATCAGAAGTCGATCCGCGGCTTCATCGTCCCGACCGACGCGAAAGGCTTCACTGCGAAGGACCAGAAGGGGAAGCTCTCGCTGCGCGCGTCGGACACGAGTGAGCTCGTGCTCGACGAGGTGCGTGTCCCGGCCGACGCGATCCTGCCCAGGTCGGGCGGGATCAAGAGCCCGCTGATGTGCCTGACCCAGGCGCGCTATGGCATCTCATGGGGCGCGATCGGCGCGGCGATGGCGTGCTATGAGGAGGCGCTCGCCTACTCGAAGAATCGCGTCATGTTCGGCAAGCCGATCGGCGGCTTCCAGCTGCAGCAGGCCCGGCTCGCGGACATGATCACCGAGATCGTGAAGGCGCAGCTGGTGTCACTCCACGTCGGCCGCCTCAAGGACGCCGGCACCTTCACGCCGCAGCAGGTGTCGCTCGCGAAGCGCAACAACGTGAACATGGCGACCAACATCGCCCGCGAGGCTCGCCGCATGCTCGGCGGCAACGGCATCCTCGCCGAGTACGCGTCGATGCGCCACATGGCCAACCTCGAGAGCGTCTACACCTACGAGGGCACGCACGACATCCACACGCTCATCCTCGGCCAGGCCGTGACCGGGATTTCGGCCTTCGAATAGACTCTTTCTGGCTGTGACAGAAACAGCTTTACACGGAGGTTGAACGGCGAGGAGCACGGAGGGCGCGGAGGGAGGCACACCCACTGAGAACTACCGGCGTGTGCCGTTCCCAAGCACTTCACCGCTCCGAGAGACTTTGGGGCAAGCGGGGCGAGATGTTCTCGCCAGGTCCTCCGTGTCCCCCGTGCTCCTCGCCGTTGAATCTCCGTGTCATGCTGTGGCCGTTTCAGGTACTGTAATGGTTGCGCTCGCCTCACCGGGGTCGTCTTTCACAGGATCCCGGACTCCGGAGAGGCGCGTCGATGGCTGTTCAATACAAGTGCAAGTGCGGCAGCAACTTCGACCTTCGCGACGAGTTCGCGGGGAAGCTCGTCGAGTGCCCCTGGTGCGGGGCCACTGGCCAGGCGCCGGCCGTGGGAGCCGCTCTCACGCCGACGTCGCAGGCGGATCCGATCTTCGATCGTGATCTCTTCCTGCTGAACCAGAAGCACCTCGCCATCAACGAGAAGTACATGGTGCTCGACGAGCAGGGGCAGCCGCTCGCCTTCGTCGAGCGTCCCGCCTTCCTCGGCCGTCAGCTCCTGATGCTCCTGGCGACGATCACCGCCGCGGCCGTCGTCGGTGTCGGCGGGGTCATGGCGAGCGAGGCGCTCGTTCCGCAGGAGTATCAGCCGATCGTCACGGCCGCTGCCGTCATCCTCGCCCTCTTCGCCGCGGTGGCGACGATGGCGAGCCTCGCGCCCAAGCGGCATGTGACGTTCTTCCGCGACGAGTCGAAGCGCGACCGCATCCTCGTCGTCGAGCAGGACCAGCGGCTGCAGTGGCTCGAGGCCACCTTCACGGTGCGCGACGGCCGCGGCAAGCCGATCGCCCGATTCTACAAGAACTACCTTCGCGACATCTTCCGCAAACGGTGGGACGTCGAGGACGTCCGCGGGAAGAAGATCTGCGTCGCCAAGGAAGACTCGATCATCCTCTCGCTCATCCGGCGTCTCTTCCCGCAGCTCGGCGCCTTCTTCCGCACGAACTTCGTCTTCATGCGGCCGAGCGACGAGAAGTCGTACGGCGAGTTCCAGCGCAAGCTGACCATCCTCGACAAGTACGCGCTCGACCTGCGCGAGGACCGCAACCGCGAGCTCGACCGCCGCATCGCCCTCGCGCTCGGCGTCATGCTCGATACCGGCGAACGGCGGTAGCGTGAGCGGGGCAGGGAAGCGCCCGTCGGGCGACCGGAACCCGATTCGCATCGACGCGTCCATGCTCGACACGAGCGCGCGCCGTCCGGCGCCGCGCTATGCGCCGCCCCCGCAGGCGGTCGACGACGCGGGGATGCCGCTCGAGCAGCCGCGCATCGACTTCGAGCGCGGGATGAGCGTCATGCCGGCGCTGACGCTGATGATCATCGTCGCGAACGTCCTCCTCTTCTTCGACGAGCTCGTTCGCGGCGCGCTCGCGTCGAACGAGGCGATCATCCGCGCTGGCGCGCTGCAGCGCTCGTACGTCCTCGACGGCGAGGTCTGGCGGCTCTGGAGCTCGGCGTTCCTGCACGGGAGCACGGAGCATCTCGTCGGCAACATGATCGCGCTCTACATCCTCGGTATGGCGCTCGAGCACGGCGTCGGGCGGCTGCCGATGTTCATGCTGTACATGGGCGGCGCGACCTGCGCCTCGATCTTCAGCATCATATCGGGAGACCACCCCTCGGTCGGCGCCTCGGGGGCGATCTTCGCGCTCATGGGCGGTCTGGTCGCGCTGCTGCGGGTGCACCGGAACAAGCTCAAGATGCGCGACAATCGCATCCTGACCGCGATCTGGATCTGGGGCGGCATCCAGCTCCTGCTCGGCGCCGCCGACCCGCGCATCGACAACGCGGCCCACGTCGGTGGCTTCCTCTCGGGGTGGCTGGTCGGCGGCGCCCTCACCCTCCGCCTTCGCGCGCCGGTCGAGGACTGACGAACAGCCGCTCGGCAGTACAGCCGCTCGGGCTGGCCGTTACGACGAAGGTTCATCCGAATCCGGCGGATCAAACCGGATCCTGCGGATGAACTATTGGGGCCGTCTGGAAAGAGATTGTCTCGCCAAGCGTGCCCCCAGGCTGTTCGGCTGCGGCAAAACGGCCTCCGTGTCATGCTGTGGCCGTTGCAGTGGCATTTGAAGAGCGAAAGTCTCCGACTATCTTCTATGTGAATTCTTTCACATGGGAGCGACACGGGTGAAGATCGCCGTGTGCATCAAGCGGGTCCCCGTCATGGACGTGCGCTTCCGGATCGGCGCCGACGGGAAGTCGGTGGACGAGACCGGGCTCAAGTACGACGTCAACGATTTCGACCTCTGGGCGGTCGAGGCTGCGCTCCAGCTCAAGGAGAAGACCGGTGCTGGTGAGGTCGCCGTCTTCTCGCTCGGCCCCGACGCCGTCCAGGAGCAGATCCGCAAGGCGCTGAGCATGGGTGCCGACCGAGGCGTGCAGCTCAAGGCCGCGTCGGCGAGCGCGGACCCGCTCTCGATCGCGCGTGCGCTCGCCGCGGAGCTCGAGGCGACGCAGTGGGACGTGATCTTCTTCGGCAAGGTCGCGATCGACACCGCCGACCAGTCGGTCGGACCGATGGTCGCCGAGCTGCTCGGGCTCCCCTGCGTCAGCGCGATCTCCGCGCTCGAGATCGCGAACGGGCGCGGCACGGCGAAGCGCGAGCTCGAGGGCGCGCAGGAGATCGTGGAGTTCCCGCTGCCGGTCGTGCTCACAGTCGACGAGGGGCTGAACAAGGAGCGGCTCCCCTCGCTGAAGGGGATCATGGCCGCGAAGAAGAAGCCGCTCGAGGTGAAGCCCGCGCAGCTCGACGCCGGTACCGTCAGCGTCGCGGCGATGGAGCTTCCCGCCGAGCGCGCCGCGGGACGCATCATCGGCGAGGGCGCGGCGGCGGTTCCGGAGCTGGTCCGGCTTCTCCAGACCGAGGCGAAGGTTCTCTGATGGCGACGGTATTCGCATTCGCCGAAGCGCGCGGCGGAGAGCTGCGCAAGGTCGCGCTCGAGGCGGTCACCGCCGCGCGCACCCTCGCCGACGAGACGGGCGGCGGCGAGGTGCATGCGCTTCTCGTCGGCGCGCCGGGAATCGGCGGCAAGGCGGCTGCCCTTGGCGCGCATGGCGCCGATGTCGTGCATGTCTGCGAGCACGCTGGCTTCGAGCATGCCAACGCCGAAGCCGGGGCGGCGCTCGCCGCCGAGCTGCTGAAGCGCATCGGTGCGCGCGCGGCGGTGTTTCCCGCGTCGGCCTCGGGACGCGATCTCGCGCCGCGCGTCGCGGCGAAGCTGGGCGTCGGCGTGGCGTCGGATGTCGTCTCCGTTGCCGCCGTCGGCGGCGCGATCCACGCACGGCACCCGAGCTACACCGGCAAGGTGATCACGACCCTCGCCTTGACGGGCACGCCGGCGGTCATCGCCATCAGGCCTAACGTCTTCACGCCGCGCGAGAGCGCGCGCGCAGGGCGCGTCGAGACGGTCGCTCCGGCGGTCGATCCGGCCGCGTCGAAGGTGAAGGTCCGTGAGACGAAGGCCGGGAGTCGCGCGAAGCTCGACCTCTCGGAGGCACCGGTGATCGTGAGCGGCGGACGCGGCCTCAAGTCGGCGGAGAACTTCAAGCTCGTCGAGGATCTCGCGGCCGCGTTCGGCAACGCCGCCGTGGGCGCGACGCGTGCCGTCACCGACGACGGGTGGCGTCCGCACAGCGACCAGATCGGACAGACGGGCCGGGTCGTGAGCCCCGAGCTGTACGTCGCGGTCGGCATCTCGGGCGCGATCCAGCACCTCGCCGGCATGCGGACCTCGCGCACCATCGTCGCGATCAACAAGGATCGCGAGGCGCCGATCTTCAAGATCGCGGACTACGGGATCGTCGGCGACGTCTTCGACATCGTTCCCGCGCTGACCGAGGCCGTTCGCGCCGCCCGCGCGCACCGCTGACCGCACGGCAGACGGACGCGGCCGTTGTCTCGTTAGGCCTGACGGTGACGTGCGTCATGCCGCGTCCGCTTCCGTCCGCGCGTGCGGAGCCGTCGCGTGCACGCGGCTTGCACTAGGGAAGGGCAACGCGCGACGTCGCGCGGAGTCCATCTCTCAGACAGGAGCGAACACATGCACAAGTTCATCGTCGGAGCTGCTGCCCTCGCCCTCGCGGCGGCGCCGCTGTCCGCACAGGGTGCCGGCCAGCCCGTCACCGCGGGCCACGGCTCGTTCTACGTCGGACCCTACGCCGGCTACATGATCTTCGGCGACCTCTTCGAGGGCAACAACAACGTCGAATACTCGAACGAGAACGGCGGCTTCTATGGCGCCCAGGCCGGCTTCAGCATCAGCCCGAACCTCTCGATCCTCGGCAACTTCGGCTACACGAAGTCGAAGTTCACCTTCGAGAACGTCCCGAATCCCGCCGGTGGCACGAGCACGGTGAACGTGTCCGGTGACGTCGGCGTGTGGCTCTATGACGCCGATCTCCAGTTCCGGCTCCCGTTCCAGCAGTCGAACTCGTGGCTCGCGCCGTTCGTTCAGGTCGGCGCCGGTGCCATCCGCTGGACCAACGACTACAACAACTTCAACTCCGACGCCGCGCAGACCAACGTCGCGTTCAACGTCGGCGTCGGCACCGAGTGGCAGTGGAACCAGATGGTCGGCGTGCGCCTGATGGCGAAGGATTACATCACGTCGCTCAAGTGGAGCAACGACGCTCGCATCGGCCAGGATGTCGCGAAGGGTCAGACCGCGCACAACTGGGCGCTCACGGCGGGGCTGAACTTCGGCTTCTGAAGTGCGGCTGTTGGCTGCTAGCCGTTAGCCGTTGGCTGAACGGGAAACGAGGGACGGGCAGAGATGCTCGTCCCTCGTTCGCCAACGGCCAGCGGCTAATGGCTAACAGCCCTGCGGCTCGGTAGGTTTTCGCGCATGAACGCCTCGTCGCTGCTCTTTCTCGCCTTCGTCGTCCTCGCCAGCGCCTTCTTCCTCGTCAATGCGCAGCGGCTGATCGCCTACATGCGGATCGGGCGCGCCGACAGGCACACCGACCATCCCGGGCGGCGGCTCGCCAACGTGCTCGGCATCGCGATCGGGCAGACCAGGATCCTCCGCGATCCCGTCGCCGGTGTGATGCACGCGCTGATCTTCTGGGGCTTCCTCGTCCTCACCGCGGGCACGATCGAGTTCATCCTCGAGGGCGTCTTCCACGGCTTCTCGTTCGCGTTCCTGCCGCGGCCGATCCATCAGCTCTATTCGGTGTCGCAGGATGCGTTCGCGGTGCTCGTCCTCGCCGCGATCGGCTTCGCGTTCTATCGCCGCCTCGTGCTGCGCCCGAAGCGGCTCGAGGGCGACCACCTCGAGCACGCCGACGCGCTCTTCATCCTCGGCATGATCGGCGGCCTGATGGTGACGATGCTGCTCGCGAACGCCTTCCTCGCGGCCATCGTGCCCTCCGCGGTCCCCGCCGAGAAGCTCGTCTCGCACGGACTCGCTCGCGTCTTCTCGGGCATGGATCCAGCCGACGCGCGCCTCGCCCACGCGATCGCATGGTGGATGCACGGCATCCTGATCTTCCTCTTCCTGAACTACCTCCCCTACTCGAAACACCTCCACGTCGCGACGTCAATTCCCAACGTCTTCCTGTCGAACACGCCGCGCGGGCCGTGGCCGCACGCCGTGATGCGCCCGATGGACCTCGAGGCCGAGGGTGTCGAGCAGTTCGGCGCCTCGGACGTGGATCATCTCTCGTGGAAGAACCTCCTCGACGGCTACTCGTGCACCGAGTGCGGGCGCTGTACCGCCGCGTGCCCCGCGAACATCACGGGCAAGCTCCTCAGCCCGCGCAAGATCGTCATCAACACCCGCCAGCGGCTGATGGAGAAGGGCCCGCTCCTGACCGGTGACCGGATGGAGTTCGTCCGCCCCGCGCTCGTGCACGGGGAAGGCGCCGACGGCGGCGCGCAGACGGCGACGGCGGTTCTCGACGAGCGGCGGCTGCTCGACACCTTCATCACCGAGCAGGAGCTCTGGGCCTGCACGAGCTGCCGCGCCTGCGTCCACGAATGTCCGGTCGCCATCGACCAGCTCGAGATCATCAACGAGATGCGCCGCCATCTCGTGCTCATGGAGTCGCGCTTTCCCGAGGAAGTGCAGCCCACCTTCCAGTCGCTCGAGCGCAACGGCAGCCCGTGGGCGTTCAGCCAGGCCGACCGCGGCCGCTGGGCCGACGGCCTGCACGTGATGACGATGGCCGAGCTGGCGGAGCGCAACGAGCGCCCCGACGTCCTCTTCTGGGTCGGGTGCATGGGATCGTTCGACGACCGCGCGAAGAAGATCGCTGCCGCCGTCGCGCAGATCCTCACCGCGGCGAAGGTGAAGTTCGCGATCCTCGGCCAGGAGGAGTCCTGCCACGGCGATCCCGCGCGCCGGCTCGGCAACGAGTACCTCTACCAGATGCTGGCAAAGCAGGCCATCGAGACGCTCGACCGCTATGGCGTGACGACCGTGCTCACGATGTGCCCGCACTGCTTTCACCAGATCGGCAACGAGTTCCCGCAGCTCGGCGGCCACTACGACGTCGTGCACCATTCGACGTTCATCGAGAAGCTGCTCGCCGACCAGCGCATCCCGCTCAGCGCGGACGACCGCCAGCGCCTCACCGTCGTCTACCACGACTCCTGCTACCTGGGCCGCTACAACGACGTCTACGACGCGCCCCGCGCGGCGCTCAAGCGCGCGCTGCCGGTCGTCAACCTCGTCGAGCCCGCGCGGACCCGCGACCGGGGCCTCTGCTGCGGCGCCGGCGGCGGCCGGATGTTCATGGAGGAGACCGAAGGGAAGCGCATCAACGTCGAGCGCACCGAGGAGCTCCTCGCTACCGGCGCCGACGAGATCGCCGTCGCCTGTCCCTTCTGCATGACGATGATGACCGACGGCGTCAACGCGAAGGGCGCGAACGTGCCCGTGCGCGACATCGCCGAAGTCGTCGCGGCGCGGCTGGCGCCTCAGGGCGCCACGGCCGCCGTCGCCCACTGAATCGACCAGAGGTCGATCGTCTGCCGGATCTCCCCCTCGACGAAGGGCACCCGCGCCTCGCGCCAGACCGCCAGGCCTAACGGCGGCAGCGCCTCGACGAAGGCGCCGGCGGCGACGCGCCCGGGGTCGGCGACGAGCGCGCGTCCACCCGGCGCCAGCGTGCGCGCGATCGTCGCCGCGACCAGGTCCGCGTACGGCCGCTCGTAAAGCACGTCCGACGCGAGCACCACCTTCCACCGCGGCAGCGTCGCCGGCAGCGCGCGCCAGTCGAGGTGGAGCCCGGCGACCCGGCGGCGCGCGACGCGCCACGCATTCACCCGCGCGAAGGCGACCGCCTCCTCGTAGTAGTCGCTCGCGGTGACGTCGTAGCCCGCCAGCGCCGCCGCCACCGTGACGAGCCCGGCGCCACTCCCGAGCTCGAGCAGCGAGCGCCCCTCGCCCCGCTCCTCGATGATGCGCGCCGCGAGCACCCGCGCCGACGGCCACGGCTCGGCCCAGTAGGGGAGCCGCTCGTCGCGCTCGAAGTCCTCCTCGCTGATCAGCTCCTCGGCGCTCGCCGGGTGGAGCAGCGCGATGCGCCTGTCACCGACGTCCAGCTCCGTCTCGACGACGCGGAATCGCCGCCGCAGCGACGCCTCGACGGCGTCGAGCCGCGACACGCCTAACCGTCGGCGCGGATCGGCGGCCGCTCCGCCGTCCCCTCGCCGAGCGGGATCGCCCACGCCCGGTCGCCGGGCTCGAGCCGCGTCACCCCCTCCGGGACGATGAGCAGCGCGTCGGCGCGCGCGAGCGCCGAGACGACGTTCGAGCTCTGGGCGCCCGTGAGGTGCGCGGTCGGCGGGTCGGTCGAGCGGTCGCGATGGATGCGCAGCAGGTGCGTCGCGCCCGGCTGCACCTCGATGCGCTCGCCGACCGTGACGCCGACACGGATGCGGTGCACCGCCTTCACTCCCATCATCCGCAGCACCGCCGGCCGCACGAAGAGCTCGCCGACGACGACCGCGGACACGGGGTTGCCCGGGACGCCGATCCAGGGCGTCGATCCGATGCGCCCGAACGCGAGCTGCGACCCCGGACGCATGCGCACGCGCCAGAAATCGACGGCGCCGAGGTCGGCGACGACGCTCCGCAGGTGGTCGTGCGCACCCACCGACACGCCGCCGCTCGTGACGATGAGATCGGCCGTCGCGGCGCTGTCGAGCCGGTCGCGGATCTCCTCGGGATCGTCCGGCGCGATGCCGAGGTCGATCACGGCGCCGCCCGCGGCGCGCACCATCGCCGCCAGCGCCGGTCCATTGCTCGAGACGATGCGCGGTCCGTACGCCGCATCGGCCTCGTTCACCGACACCAGCTCGTCGCCGGTGGACATGATCCCGACCTGCGGCCGGCTCTTCACGTCCACGAACCCCGCGCCGACCGCCGCGAGGATCGCGACCTTCGTCGGCGAGATCACCGTGCCCGCGCGCTCGACCACCGTCCCCGCCGCGACGTCCTCGCCGCGCTGGCGCACGTTGCGCCCGGCGTCGCGCCCGGCGCGGATCTCGACCTCCTGCTCCCCGCGATCGGTGTCCTCGAAGCGGACGACGCTGTCCGCGCCCTCCGGGACGGGCGCGCCCGTCATGACGCGGATCGCCTCGCCCTTGCCGACCTTCCGCGTCGGGAAGCGCCCGGCGCCGACGCTCTCGATCACGCGCAGCCGTGCCGGCCGCTCCGGCGACGCGCTTCGCACGTCGTCGCCGCGCACCGCATAGCCGTCCATCGCCGCGTTCGTCCACGGCGGCAGTGTCAGCGCGCTCACCACGTCCGACGACAGCACCCGGTACACCGCACGCTCGAGCGCGACGCGCTCGGCCTTCATCTGCGGGAGGGAACCGAGGATGCGCTCGCTCGCTTCCTCGACGCTGAGTGCACGCGAGTTGGTCATCGCGGTGCGGTCCCCGCCGCGGCGGCGCGCGAAGTCGCCGTTCCGAGGTGCATCGCGGCGAGGCGCGTCGCGATCATGTCCTGGACGGACTCGATCCGTCGCACGGGCACCGTCCAGTTGTTCGCGAGCACGCTGAAGACGAGGAGCCTGCCGTCGGCGGTGGTCACATACCCGGAGAGCGAGCGCGCCTTGTCGACGTATCCGGTCTTCGCGTGCACGTTCCCCTGCGCCGGAGTGCCCCGCATCCGGCGTTCGATCGTGCCATCGACTCCGGCGATCGGGAGCGCGTCGTAGAAGGCCTGGAAGGCGGTGTCGGCGCGGATCGCGTTCAGCACGCGCACGATCGTCTCCGGCGTGAGATAGTCGTGGCGTGAGAGACCGCTGCCGTCGCGCACCGCGTAGCCGCCTTCGCGCGCGCCCCACGCCGCGAGCTGCCGTTCGACCACGGCGCGTCCGCTGTCGGCGCTGCCGACGCCCGTCTTCTCGCGCCCGAGCGTCTTCAGCAGCACCTCACCGATCTGGTTCTGCGACGGCTTCTCGAACTTGGGCAGGATCTCGCGCAGGGGAGGGGAGAGCAGCGTGAAGAGCGTGTCCGGGGGACGGGAGCGCGCGAGCGAATCCCGTACCGTGCTTCGGGGCGCAACACGGCTGCGCGGCGTGGCCCGCGTCGGCGCCGCCACACTGACGCCGCCTGCCTCGAGCGCTTCACGCAGCGCGGCGAGATACGCGTCGTTCGGTGCGCGATGGGCCACCGACTCCACCGTGCTGTCGCCGAGCGCGATCGTCCCTTCGACGAGAACCCCGCCGCTGATGCTGTCGTGGAGCACGTCGATCAGCGTCGTGCGCGCCGTATCGCCGGGGACCCGACGTGCTGTCGTCGTCGCGGCGATGCGCAGCCGCGGGCTCTTCCTCGCCGGCCTCGTCTCCGCCGTGACGGTGTCGCCGACGCGCCGTCCGGCGCGAACGATCACGTCCGAGAATCCCTCGTTGAAGAGCAGCTCGTCCACGCCCGCGGAGTACGCGTAGTCGAGATCGTCCCACGCCCACCCGAAGCCGAGTGGGGAATCCGGGAAGGCGTCACCCTCGGCGATGACGCTCCCCTCGACGCGGCGGATGCCATGGGCGCGCAGCGAATCGGCGAGCGCGCGCAGCAGCGTCATCGCGTCGCGGTCCCTGATCGTCGAGTCTTTCGCCATCGCGTCGCTCACCGTCGGGTCGCCGGTGCCGATCACGACGAGGTCGCCCCGGAGCACGCTGTCCCTCACGGTGCCGCGCGTCGCGAACCTCGTCCGGAACCGATAGTCGGCGCCGAGCAGCGCGAGGGACGTCGCGCCGGTGACGATCTTCATGTTCGACGCCGGCATGAAGAGCTTGCCCGCGTTGCGCGAGTAGAGTGTGTCGCCGCTCGCCGGATCGACGATCAGGATCCCCCAGTGCGCGTTCGCGAACTCGGGCAGCGACACCGCGCTGTCGATCGCGGCGCGGAGCTCCTGCCGCTCGTCGGCGGGGAGCAGCGCGAGCGCGGGGCGTGGGGGCGGTGCCGCCGCGGGCGCCCCGGCGCAGCCAGTCGCGAGGGCAAGCAGGAACAGAGTGCGAACGTCACGCATCGGTGGCGGTTGCCTGGGTCGGAGTGAGGTCGAGCGTCGTGCGGCGCAGCTCGTCCGGCGTGTTCACGCTCGCGAGCGCGTCGACGGTCTCGTCGTCCGCGGTCACGAACGCGACGCGGAGCCGCGCCGCCGCCCTGCTCGGCGAACGCTCGCCGGCGTCGAACGCGACCGCGAGCGGCTCCAGCGCGCCCGGCTGGTACACGGCGCAGAGTGGCTCGCTCCCGCCCGCGTGGCGGTACATCGCCGCATCGTGTCCCGTTGCCGCCGCGAGCAGCGGCCGCAGCAGCCCGGCGCTGACGCGGGGCATGTCCCACGCGACGACGAGCGTCGTGACGAGCGTCCGGCGAAGGACGTCGACGATCGCGCCTAACGGTCCCGCGCCGGGCGCGGAGTCGCGCACGATCTCGGCGCCGGGCAGCCATGTCCCGGCGTCCGGTGCGCTCGCCGCGACGAGGATGCGCCCGGCGCCCGCCTCGCGCAGCGCGGCCGCGACGTGGTCGATCGCGCGCGCCGCGCCGAAGGGAATGAGTCCCTTCGCCGCGCCGCCGAGCCGGGTCGCGCCGCCCCCGGCGAGGATTGCGCCGGCGATCGTCACCCTTCGTACGCGGCGCTCAGCGTCTCGTCCTCGGCGACGACGACCTTGACCACCGTCGCGGCGCCCCCGAGCGCCCCCTGCACGCGCTCGAAGATGAAGCGCGCCAGGTTCTCACCCGAAGGAATGAGCTTACCGTCGGCGAACTCCGGGACGTCGGTGTTGATGTTGCGGTGGTCGAACCGCTCGCGCACCTCGCGGCGCAGCGCGCCGTCGAGCGCGCCCAGGTCCACGATGAAGCCCGTCAGCGGATCGATCTTGCCGCGGACGGTGACGTCGCAGACGTAGGTGTGGCCGTGATAGCTCGGGCGGGCGCAGAGGCCGAAGACCGCCTCGTTGCGCGCGTCGTCCCATTCGGGACGGCGATATCGGTGGGCCGCGGCGAAGCTCACGCGGCGGGTCAGCGTTGCGGTGGGCATTCCCCAAGAAAAATGTCCGGCTCGGAGGAGCCGGACAAGCACGACGCGTCGCCTTTCGCGGGATCAGGGACGCCGGTCGTTGTCGCGACCTTCAGGTGTCGGCGACTCGGGCGGGATCCAGGCGGTGCCGTCGGCGATCGCCTTCTGTACGTCGGTCGTGCCGAAGAGCCGCGCATCGAGGTCGTCCTGCACCTGTTCCACCTCGGGCGAGAGCGGCACCGCACGGTCGCCGAGGAGCAGCCCCTCGTGCTCCGCTTCATCGGCGAGGTGATCGTCCACGGCCTCGGGGCTCTCCGGACGGCGAATCGGATCGACGAGAAGCTGGTTGTCGAAGTTGTCGATTCCCAGCACGTCGGTCACGACGTGCTCCGCGACGCGCATCTCCTCCTCCGTGCCGACGCGCCCCGCGAGGGTGACGACGCCATCCTCGACCACGATGCTGATGTTGTCGGCGTCCACGGCGCCGTGCGCGTCGAGGTGATTGCGTACCAGCTCGCGCAGCTCGTCGTCGCTCAGGTCGTCGATGTCGTGGATGTCCTCGAAGTCGCGCGCCATGGTCTCCTGGCTCCCCTGCGGTTGACGTCGGACGACGGATCGTCCGTCGCCGGAGATGGCGGTGTCAGCGCCGGTAACGCCAGGTCGCGCCGATGGTGAGTCCGGCGTTGTGGCGCCACCGCGTGCGCGGCGAGTTGATACCGAGCACCGGCTGCTCGCCCAACTGCGTCGCCGCGAAGTACGTGCCGGGGTACCGGTACGAGTACAGGTAGTCGGTCACGTCCGCGCGAATCTCGAGACGACCACCGGTCACCCAGCGGACGCCGCCGCCGAGGGTGAGTGCAAAGGTGGTGCCGAACGAGTAGTTCCCGACATCGAGCGACGGATGCAGGTCGGACGCCGTTCCCGCGCCGAGCTGGATCACCGGCACGAGAGAGTGCCAGCTGCGGTCTCCCGTGAGATTGACGCTGATCCCGAGGTCGTTGAGCAGCATCTGCGAGCTGCGCGTGCCGAGTGCGCGCTGCCCGGGGCGCTGGCGCGGATCGAGCACGTTGCGCTCCGTCGGCACGTACACGCTGCGCACCGTGAGCTGCGCGGGGCCCGCGAGCTGGATGTCGTAGCGAAGGCCGATCAACGGCGCGCTCTGCGGACCCACGCCCGCCGGCGCGCTCGCCGCGTTGAACCACCCCGTGACCACGGTGACACCCTGCCGCCATGGTACGTCGCGGTAGGGGCTCCGCTCGGGGGGAAAGCCCACCTGCGCCCGCGCGTTCGTCGCGAGCGCCGCCAGTGTCACCATAGTCCAGACGATCTTACGCGTCACGTCGTGCTCCAATCTGTCGCAGGTCGATGCCGGTCATCTCCGCCGGCCGCTCGATGCCGAGCATCGAGAGAATTGTAGGTCCCACGTCGCACAGCGCGCCACCGCTGCGCAGCGGCCGCGCGCCCTCCGGATCCACCACGACCAGCGGCACGGGGTTCGTCGTGTGCGCGGTGTGCGGACCGCCGCCCACGGGATCGATCATCATCTCGCAGTTCCCATGGTCGGCGGTGACGAGCAGCCGCGCGCCCGCTTTCTCGACCGATGCCATGACGCGCGCGAGACAGCGATCCACCGTCTCCACCGCCTTGATCGTCGCCGGCATCGAGCCGGTATGCCCCACCATGTCCCCGTTCGCGTAGTTGCAGAGCACGAAGTCGTGCTCCCCCTTCTCGACCGCGCTACAGAGCACGTCGGTGATACCCGGGGCGCTCATCTCGGGTGCCAGGTCGTACGTCGCCACCTTCTGGCTGGGCACGAGCAGCCGCTCTTCGCCGGGGTACGGCGGCTCCAGCCCGCCGTTGAAGAAGTATGTCACGTGCGCGTACTTCTCCGTCTCCGCGGTGCGTAACTGTCGCAGCTCGTGACCGCTCACGACCTCGGCGACTATCCGCGCCATGCTCTGCGGAGCGAACGCGATCGGCAGCTCGAAGGTCTGGTCGTACTGCGTCATCGTGACCACGAAGAGCTTCGGCCGCCGCGAGACGTCGAAGCCGTCGAAATCCTTCTGCGTCAGCGCGCGCACGATCTGCCGCATCCGGTCGGAGCGGTAGTTCCAGCAGATCACCGCGTCGCCGTCGCGCATCGGTGCGACCGGGCCGTTCTCGTCGTGCACGGTGACCGGCACGATGAACTCGTCCGTCTCGCCGCGGCCGTACGCGTCGCGGATCGAGTCCACGGGATCCTTCACGGCGGTCGCGACGCCGTCCACCGCCGCACGGTAGAACTTCTCCGTCCGGTCCCAGCGCTTGTCGCGGTCCATCCCGAAGTAGCGCCCGCCGAGGCTCGCGATCCGCGCCCGCCCTTTCGCGCGCGAGACCGTCTCGTCCATGTAGCCGAGCCCCGACTGCGGCAGCGTGTCGCGCCCGTCCATCAGCGCGTGGATCGCCACGCGCTTCACCCCCTCCTGCTCAGCGAGGTCGAGCAGCGCGAAGAGGTGCTGGTCCACCGCGTGGACGCCGCCCTTGCCGATGAGCCCGAGCAGGTGGAGCGTGCCCCCGTTTTTCTTCACCTGCCGGCAGGCGTCGCGGAAGGCCTGGTTGGCGAAGAACGAGCGGTCCCTGATCGACTGGGAGATGCGAACGAGGTCCTGCATGACCACGCGGCCGGCGCCGAGGTTCAGGTGTCCCACCTCGCTGTTGCCCATCTGTCCCTCGGGAAGTCCGACGGCTAGACCCGATGCCTCGAGCAGCGTCTTCGGGTACCGGGCCCAGAGCCGGTCCCAGGTGGGCGTCTGCGAGAGCGCGATGGCGTTCCCTTCTCGCTCCTCCCGGTAGCCCCAGCCGTCCAGCACCACGAGGACGACGGGACGCCGTGAACCCTTGGCCATCTTGCTCGTATCAGTTGGCGTGATGAAATCGCATCGAACCGTGGACAAATGTACCCGGGGTAACCCCGTGCCGCGACGGAATGGCGCGGCGACGTACATCGCGCGCGCGCTCGCGATCACCCTCTCGGTGTTGGCGGCGGCGACGAGCGGCAGCGCGCAGACCGCGCAGCCGGCCACCCCCGTCGCTCCCGACACGTCGCGCCCGGTGCCCCGGGCGGAGCCGGCGCGCACCACCAGCGACAGCGCCACAAAGGGGCTGGAGCTCACCCCGATCGCGCAGACGACGCTCGCCGCCCATCCCGACGGCCCGCGAGTCGGCACGCTCGCGCCTGGCGCGCGTGTCGCCGTCACCGGCCGCGAGCGCGGCTGGGTTCGCGTCCAGATCGAAGCGTGGGCGCGTGAAAGCGACTTCACCGTCGCCGACACATCGGTGCGCGGCGCCGTCAGTGCGGCCGATCTTCGCGCCGATCCGGAGGGCACGGTCGGGCGGCTGGTGCACTGGGAAGTTCAGATTCTGGCCCACCAGGTCGCCGACCCGCTCCGGAAGGGGCTCGCCATCAACGAGCCGTACCTCCTTGCGCAGGGACCCGGTCGCGAACAGGCTCTCCTCTATCTCGCCATCCCGTCGTCGCTGGCCACGACGGCGAGGGACATTCCGGACCTCGCGCGCGTGACCATCACCGCCCGGGTTCGGACGGGACGAAGCGAACCTGTCGGGGTACCCATTCTCGAGCTCCTGACGATCGTCCGCCGCTGAGGAGCGAGCGCGAGCGAACGCGAGCAAGCATACTGGGGTACTGCAATTGCGTTAGAGCCGGGCGCGGCCGTTCGGCTGCCGAACCGAGTAAGTCTGAGAATGGACAACAACGAGACCGGGACTCCCGCGATTCCCTCGCGGCACGAGACCCCATTGCACAATCGCACGGCGTTTCCACCGCCGGGGCCGCCGCCTTCGGCGCCTCCCGGGGGAGTGCGCGCCGTCACGCCGCCGGCGACCGGCGAGCGTCGTCGCGCGCGCTGGGCCGAGTTCAGGCGCGCCTACCCGGGGATCATCGCCGTCATGGCGGTCGCATTCCTCGCGATGCTCGCCATCGACGGGTGGCTGATCTTCAAGCGCCGCGACTACGGTGCGGAGATCGACCGCCTTCGCTCCGGGATGACCGATGCCGAGCGCAAGCAGGCCGACGCCGTAATCGCCGCCGAGCAGAACAAGCTTCGCGTCGCCATCGAGCTCGTGCGCCGTCAGGCACAGGGGGACAAGGACCTCCACGTGTCCGTCGAGGTCGATTCCGGGCGGATGGTCCTCGAGCAGGATGGTGCGCTCCTGCGCGAGATGCCCGTGGACGTCGCCCCGGATCGCATCATCGGCAGCGGGCCCGACACGGTCCGCATGACGCGGCCGCGCGGCGCCCGCACCGTCGAGAAGATCCTCGCTGGTGACAACTGGGAGGTTCCGCGGTGGGTGTTCACCGACCGCGCCATTCCTGTCCCGGACGACCGCAACGCCCGCGGCGCGCTCGGGCCGGTCGCGATCGTCCTCAACGGCGGGACGGTGATCTACTCGCTCCCCGCGTCGGGTCCGCTCGCCGATCCTGGCTACGTGCTCCCGGGAAGCATCCGGGCGCGCACGAGCGACCTTCGGGCGATCATCCCGAACCTGAAGGCCGGCAGCACCGTCTACTTCTACTGACCATGGCAGCTCTCGCGTTCTTCCGACATGGCGGCCGACTCGCCTGGAGCCTGATCGGTGGGTTCCTCTTTCTCGCGGTCGCGAGCGTTCTGCTCGTCACCAGGACGGTCGCGCTCCGCTACGAGCGCGACGTCACCCGCATGGTCTTCAACCACACCCTCGACGTCCTCGAGGATGTGAAGAAGTCTGTCGGCGCGACGAGCGACACCCTCGAGGCGGTGATGGCCACCGCCGAGGAGTCGCCCGGCGACCGCCCGTACATCGTGGTCAGCATCGAGGATCACCGGCTCTGGTACAAGCAGGGAAACCAGACCCTCTTCACCACTCAGGTGGCGACGGGGAGCGGCAAGATGCTCGTCCGCGAGGGGGGCACCCACTGGAAGTTCGAGACCCCGCGCGGTCGTCTCGTCGTCCAGGGGAAGGAGACGGATCCGGTCTGGGTTCCCCCCGACTGGCACTTCGTGGAGCAGGCGAAGAAGAAGAAGCTGGGCCTCGTCCGCCTCAACCGCGGGCAGTCGGTCCCCGTCGGGGACGGCTCCCTGGTCACCGTGGTCGGCAACGACGTCGTCCGGCAGCAGCCGGATGGCCAGGTCGAGCCGCTGGAGGTTGCGGACGGCCGGGAGATCGCCGTGGGTGGCAACATCGTCATCCCGCCCTACGGCACCAACCAGCGGAAGTACAAGGGGGTCCTCGGGACGCACCGGCTCCTCCTCGGCGACGGTTACGCCCTCCACGGAACGGACAAACCGGAGTCGATTGGCCAATCGGTCAGCCACGGCTGCGTCCGCCTCCGCAACGAGGACATCGAAACTCTCTACCGGATGGTCCCTGTCGGGACCCCGGTGTTCATTTACTGACCGCCCGGTCAACGATAGGTCGAAATTGGCCCCCCGGAGGTGGTAGAAAGTTTTACCTCCGGGGGGCTTATTCTGTCTCTAGAGGAACACAGCCCGCATCCGGCGGGTCTCCTTGAAAGGGCAAGTCGGCGCTCTTCGGCCGACGCGCAAAGCCACGAGACGATGGCGAGCTGCTTCGCCGTCGCCAGTCTGGTTGCCAGGGAGGCAGTCATAGTGCAGTTCGCTCCGATGAGCCGCGCGCTACTGCGCGCGCTCGGAATCGTCGCCCTGGCGGCCGTGGCACTCGGTGCCTCGGTCGACCTCGCATCCGGTGCCAGCCTGCGCAGCGCGCTCAGGCTCGGCGACGACAGCACCGCTCGTCCCGTCCTCCCGGAAGGCCTCGAGCGCATCGCTGGTGGCCTCGTCGGCGCCCCCTTCAGCAGCCCGCTCCTCGGCGCTGGCCTCACCCGCGACTCGATCTACGGCCGCAGCGGAAAGCTCCGCGCCCGTATCATCTCCCCCCGCCGCGGGTCGTTCGCCATCCCCGTCCTGACCCGACTCTTCGGCGATAGCGCCGCCCGGACGCCGGGGATCTACGAGGTGCAGGACAGCGCCTTCGGCGGGTCGATCAACTTCATCACTCTCGTTCCCTTCGAGAACAAGATGAAGGGCAAGGTCGGCGAGTACCGGATCGGCTACTGGCCCGAGGAGCGCGGCCGGCTCCGCTCCGACGCCTACGAGAACCCCGACGGCTTCATCGAGATCACGCCCGAAAACCAGGACCTTCAGATCTCCGAGCACTTCCGGCTCCGCGACTTCCTCACCCACGATCAGCAGGACGTCTGGCCGAAGTATCTCGTCCTCAGCGAAGCCCTGGTTGACAAGCTCGAGCTGGTGATCCAGGATCTCGAGGCACACGGAGTCCGGGTCGAGCGCATGCGCGTGATGTCCGGCTTCCGCACTCCGCAGTACAACCAGCAGGGCGTGGGTCGCCGGGGTGGCCGGGCGAAGGACAGCCGCCACCAGTTCGGCGACGCCGCGGACGTCTTCGTCGACAACAACGGTGACGGCCGGATGGACGACCTGAACGGGGATCGCCGGGTGGATTCGAAGGACGCACGCGTCATCGTCGCCGCGGTAGAGCGCGTCGAGCGCGCACATCCGGAGCTGGCGGGCGGTGGCGGCATCTACCGCGCGACCCGCGCCCACGGTCCCTTCGCCCACATCGACGCCCGCGGCAAGCGGGCGCGCTGGGGGCGGAGCTGATGGCGGAGGAGCGCCGCTCCTCCCGGGCATCCGGCCAGCGCCGCAAGGCGGAATGGCTCACCGTCCTCGCCGCGGTCACCGCGGCCGGAGCGGTCCTCCAGTTCAGCCACCCCCCACAATCGCTTCTCGACAGGACGCCTTTCGACGCGCAGCGCGTGGCGAAAGTCCCCGCGTCCGCCAGTGCTGACGCGTTCGGAAAGAGCCGCGGCGTGAACCTCCGCGTCGCCCTTCCGTCCGAGGCGGTCGAGTTCCCGCTCGAGGTCGACGGCGATCCCTCGACCCTCGGCTACTCCTGGGTACGCGCGGGGGGCGATTCACTCACCGAGTCGCCGCGCCCGATCGGCGCGAAGCTCGTCGCGCCGGCGACGCCGGGCATGTACCACCTCGCGCTCGTCCGTGGCGGCGAGCGCCGGGTCGTCGATGAGGTCACCGTCGCGGTGATGGTGCCCTTCGCGCAGAAGATCGGCGCGACGCTCAACGGCTACCGGATCGGCACCTACCTCGCCGAACGCATCCGCGGCCGCGCCGACGATGCCCCGGAGGGGTTCATCGAGATCGGCCCCGAAGACGTCGAGCTCCAGGTCACGAAGCACCTCCGCGTCGGCGACTTCCTGACCCACGACGGTCAGAGCACCTGGCCGCGCTACGTCGCCCTCGATCCCAAGCTGCTCGACAAGCTCGAGCTGGTGATCGCCGAGGTGAAGCGACTCCAGGGCGTCACCGACACCAGCGCGCGCGTCCTCACGCTCGACGTGCACTCCGGCTTCCGCACCCCCTCGCACAACCGCAGCGTGCGGCGTGCGGCGCGCGACAGCCGCCACCAGTATGGCGACGCCGCCGACGTCGTCATCGACGCCGACTTCGACGGCCGCTTCACCGCCGCCGACAGCCGCCTCGTCGCCCTTGCGGTGGAGATGGTCGAACAGGATCATCCGGAGCTGAAGGGCGGCATGGGGTTGTATACCAGCCGGCGCTATCGGACTCCGTACGTCCACATCGACGCGCGGGGCCGCCGCGCGAGATGGCGAGGCTGACACCGGCGCACGACGCGATCCGTTAGGTCCCGCTGTAACCACAGGAGTCACCATGCATCCTCACCTGCGGGACCGGATCCTCCGGAAGCTCGATACCCTCTCCGACGAGCGCGGCTATGCCGTGCTCGACTACGTCGAGTTTCTCGAATCGCGCTACGCCGAGAAGGCGGCCCCGTCGCAGTCGATCTTCCAGCGCTTCGGCGATGCCGTCGAGGACTCCCTCCGGGCGGGGAAGGTTTCTGCGACGACCATCACCAAGGCCATGGGGCTGATGGGGCAGGCGATGTCGATGCTGGAAGGGGTCGCCGCCGCTGGCAAGTCTGTTGCGAGTGACATCGCCGGGGCGACCGGGATGACCGGTCCACGCCCGGCCACCACACCGCCCGCGCCGTCCACGGGACCGGTCGCCGGCGCGCCCACTGTGGCGCCAACCGCCCCACCGACATCGAATCCGGAGAAGCAGACGTGAGTCCACGAGTAGAGGAAGGCCGCGCGCGCCGCCGGCAGCGCAGCACTGGTGCAGGCGCGGCCAGCGCCGGGATCGCCTCGGAGATGGCCGCCGAGGAGGCTGAGGTGCAGGGCATTCCCCGCCACGGCGCCAAGAAGACGCTGGTGCACTACATCCGCCAGCTGCCGAACTACCTGCGGCTGCTCTTCGGTCTCATGACCGACAAGCGCGTCGCGGGGATCGACAAGCTGCTCGTCGCCGGCGCGATCGCGTACATCGTGATGCCGATCGACTTCGTCCCCGACTTCATCCCGTTCCTGGGAGAGGTAGACGACGTCTACTTCCTCGTCCTCGCGCTCCAGCGCCTGATCTCGAACGCGGGGCGGCAGGTCGCGCTCTCGCACTGGTCCGGGGCGCCCGACGACCTGGCCGACCTCAACCTGCGGTCGGTGTTCTCCGCGGCCGCCTTCTTCCTCCCCGCGAGGATCCGCCGCCGGCTCCGCGGCATGGCCCGCCGTTAGGCGCGGCTTCGTCATCTCTCTCGTCCTCTCGTCGACGAGGGACTGGATGAGGAGAGAGGCCTTCGCTGGCGCTCGGCGACGGGGGACGGGAGACGGGTGATACCGCGAGGAGGGACGGGAGACGAGGGAGCGACCTGCCTCAGGTATCCCTCGTCCTCGCGTCTCAAGTCACGGAGCTGACCGCGGGGAACAAGGGCGAGGTAGCGACTATCTGATGCGGGTCGCTCGCACGTTCCCCGTCGCTCATCGGCTCCTCTCCCGACGCCCGTCGCCCGTCGTCGAGCCGAAGGCGACGACTTCGCTCGACGCTAGTCGCCCGTCCCGACGACAGGCAGTCCAGCGGCCGCCCAGGCTGCGTAGCCGCCGCGGAGGTCGACCACCCGATCGACGCCGCGCTGCTCGAGCAGCGCGGCCGCGATCACCGATCGCGTTCCACCCTGGCAGTGGAGCGCGATCGTGCCGCTCCGGGGCAGCTCCCCGGCCCGCGCGCCGAGCGCGCCGAGCGGGATGTTTGCGACGCCCGGCAGGTGGCCCGCCGACCATTCGCTCTCGTTGCGGACATCCACGACGTGGACGCCGCCGTCACGCGCCGCGGCGGCGAGCTCCTGCGGCGTGAGGCGCTCCAGCCGATGCCAGCGCCCGGCAGCGGCGCGCGCCGTCCCTGGCGTCATCCACCCGCCGATGCGGTCCACGCCGATGAGCGCCAGCTCGCGCGCCGCGCGCGCCGCGGTGGCCGCGTCCTCCGCCACAAGGTGATGCTCGCGCTCCCCGTCGAGCAGCCACCCCGCCCACGTCAGGAACGAGCTGCCTAACGGCAGGGCGAGCGACGGCGCGTGGCCTTCGGCGAACGCCG
>DATAIS010000007.1:0-3453 GCA_036262535.1 Gemmatimonadaceae bacterium
GTAGAGATCCGCTTCTGGGCCATGGGCCGCGAGGGCGAGGTCGTGCGCGAGCTCATGCCCGAGTTCGAGCGCCGCAACCCAGGCATTCGCGTCCGCGTGCAGCAGATGCCGTGGACGGCGGCGCACGAGAAGATGCTCACCGGCTTCGTCGGCGAAGCGACGCCCGACGTCTCGCAGCTCGGCAACACCTGGGTGCCGGAGTTCCAGATGCTCGGCGCGCTCGAGCCGCTGTCGCAGTACGTCGCGCGATCGAGGGTCATCGATTCGACCGACTACTTCCGCGGCATCTGGCTCACCAACGTCGTCGACGACACGCTCTTCGGCGCGCCGTGGTACGTCGACACGCGGCTCATCTACTACCGGCGGGACCTGCTGGCGCGCGTCGGCGTCACGTCGCCGCCGAAGAGCTGGAACGAGTGGCGCAGCGCGATGGAGAAGGTGCGCCGCGCGGGCGCCGCGAAGTACGGCATCCTCCTTCCCACCAACGAGTGGGCGCAGCTCACCACGCTCGCGATCCAGGCCGGGTCGCCGATCCTGCGCGACGGCGGCCGCCACGGCGACTTCCGCGGCGCCGAGTTCGGGCGCGCCTTCGAGTTCTATACCTCGCTCTTCCGCGACAGTCTCGCGCCGGTCGCGAGCAGCTCGCAGATCGCGAACCTCTACCAGGAGTTCGCTCGCGGCACCTTCGCCATGTTCGTGAGCGGACCCTGGCAGATCGGTGAGCTGAAGCAGCGCATGCCGCCCGGGATGCAGGACGCGTGGGCGGCGATGCCGATCCCCGGCCCCGACGCGACGCAGTACCCCGGGCTGTCGCTCGCGGGCGGCTCGAGCATCGTCATCTGGCGCGCATCGCCGCACAAGCAGGAGTCGTGGAAGCTCATCGAGTACCTGAGCGAGCCCGAGGTACAGGCGAAGTTCGCGCAGCTCACCGGCAGCCTGCCCGCGCGCGAGAGCGCGTGGACGCTCGCGAAGCTCGACACGAGCGCGAACATGGCGGTCTTCCGCGAGCAGCTTCGCCGCGTCGCGCCGACGCCGATGGTCCCCGAATGGGAGCTGATCGCGACGCGCCTCTTCGAGACGTCGGAGCAGGTGGTGCGCGGCCGTATGAGCGAGACGGAAGCGCGTCGCTCGCTCGACGCCGAGGTCGATCAGATCCTGGAGAAGCGCCGGTGGCTGCTCGACCGCCAATAGTCCACGAGCGCGACCGCACCGCCGAGTACGCGGTGGTGCAGGCGCAGCCGGAGATCAGGCAGGCGCGCGCGGCGTGGATCTTCCTCGCCCCCGCGCTGACGCTGATCGGAATCTTTTTCCTGCTTCCGGTCCTCGCCTCGCTCGTCCTCTCGCTCACCGACTTCGACATCTATGCCGTCGCCGACGCGAGCAACTCGCGCTTCGTCGGGCTCGCGAACTACGGACGGCTCCTGAAGGATCCGGTCTTCTGGCGCGCGCTCCTCAACACCTTCTACTTCGCGCTCGTCGGCGGGCCGCTCACCGTCGCCGTCTCGCTCGGCGCGGCGCTCCTCGTCAACTCGAAGCTCGTCCGCTGGCAGGCGTTTTTCCGAACGATCTATTTCGCGCCGTTCGTGACGACGCTCGTCGCCGTGGCCATCGTCTGGCGCTACCTCTACCACCCGCAGTACGGCTTCCTCAACTACGCGCTCGGCGCGTTAGGCGTGGATCCGATCGACTGGCTGGGCAACCCGAAGTGGGCGATGCCGGCGATCATCCTCATGTCGGTGTGGAAGAACTTCGGCTACAACATGCTGATCTTCGTCGCCGCGCTGCAGAGCATCCCGCAGGACCTCTACGAGGCGGCGGAGCTCGACGGCGCGAACGCGGTCCAGCGCTTCCGGCACATCACCCTCCCGATGCTCGGCCCCGCGCTCGCCTTCGTCGGCGTCGTGACGATGATCGGCTACTTCCAGCTCTTCGCCGAGCCGTACGTGATGACCTCCGGCGGCCCGCTGCGCGCGACGACGAGCGTGGTGCTCTACATGTACGAGGAGGGCTTCCGCTGGTGGCGCATGGGCTTCGCGGCCTCGATCGCCTTCGTCCTCTTCGTCATCATCGCCCTCGCGACGCTGCTGCAGCGCCGCTTCGTGAAGGGGCAGACATGAGCGAGTCGTTTGTCATCCCGCTGGCGCACAGCGCCTGCTTGTACCTTGTCTCCCCGCGCCGTGAAACGGCCTCGGTCGGGCTTCTATCCGCCGACTTCACACAGAGGGCCGCGGAGAACACAGAGGGCCGCAGAGACCAAAGCGAGCTACACTCGCCCCGCTTGCCCCAAAATCTCTCGGAGTTTGGAATTGCTTTGGAACTGCACACGCCGGTAGTTCGCTGCTGGGTGTGCACCGCTCTGCGGCCCTCTGCGGCCCTCTGCGTCTCTGCGGTGAAACAACAGCGCAGTGGCTCACCGAGTCACTTCCCCGGAGAAGGCAGATCCCATCGCTCGCTGCGCTCGCGAGGGATGACGGGAAGGCTGCGCTCGCGAGGGATGATCGGGGGTGCGTATGAGTGAAGCGGGTCACGAGACGCGACGGCGATTCGCGAAGATCGCCACGTATGCGGCGCTCGTGCTCGGGGCGCTGCTCGCGGTGTTCCCACTGCTCTGGATGGTCTCGGCGTCGTTCATGGCGACAGGGGAGGCGAACACCTTTCCGCCGCGGCTCATCCCGCGCGACCCGACGCTCGCACACTATCGCGACCTCTTCACACGGCTGAACCTCGGCCGCGCGCTCTTCAACAGCGCGCTCATCGCCTTCACCGTCACCGTCATCGCGGTGCTGGTGAACTCGATGGCGGGGTATGCTCTGGCGAAGCTGCGCTTCCGCGCGCGGCTGCCGGTGTATCGCGCGCTCTCGGTGGGGCTCGTGCTGCCGGCGCAGGTGGCGATGCTGCCGCTCTTCCTGCTCATGAAGCAGCTCCACCTCGTCAACAGCTACTGGGGCGTGATCATTCCCGGGCTGGCGAGCATCTTCGGCATCCTGCTCACCCACCAGTACGCGCTCGCGATCCCCGACGACCTCCTCGACGCCGCGCGCGTCGACGGCGCGAGCGAGCTCCAGCTCTACCGGCTCGTCGTGCTGCCGGTGATCGCGCCGATCCTCGCCACGCTCGCGATCTGGACCTTCCTCGCGACGTGGAACGACTTCATGTGGCCGCTGATCGTCCTCAGCGACGACCGCAAGTACACGCTGCCTGTGGCGATCGCGAATCTCGTCGGCGAGCACGTGCAGGACACGGAGCTGATGATGGCCGGCTCGGTGCTCACCGTGCTGCCGGTGATGCTCGTCTTCCTCTTCCTCCAGCGCTACTACATCCGCGGCATCACGGCCGGGAGCGTGAAGTGATCTCCCGCACGGCGTTCGTCGCGGCCCTGGCTCTCCTCGCGGCAGATGGGGAACGGCAAACTGCTTTTGAACCACAGAGCTCACAGAGCACTCAGAGAACCGC
>DATAIS010000008.1:0-2319 GCA_036262535.1 Gemmatimonadaceae bacterium
ACTGCTCTTCGAGGAGCACAAGCGCAGCGGCAGGCTCTCGGTCGGGCCCTTCCTTCTTCGCCGCGGGCTCAAGATCTATCCGCCCTTCTGGCTCCTCATCGCGGTCACCGTCGCGCTCTCACTCAGCGGCTGGTGGCAGCCCTTCGCCGGGCAGCAGCTCGGCGCCGAGCTGGTATTCGTGCAGAACTACTTGCCGGGACTCTGGCCGCACACCTGGTCGCTCGCGGTCGAGGAGCACTTCTACCTCCTGCTGCCCCTGCTCCTCGTCGTGCTGCTGCGGCTCTCCCGCACGAAGGGGAACGCGGCCGATCCCTTCTCGCGGCTGCCCGTTGTCTTCCTCGGTGTCGCGATGACGTGCCTCGCGCTGCGCCTGGCGACCTCGTTCTCGACGCCGTACCAGCACACGACCCATCTCTTCCCCACGCACCTGCGGATCGACTCGCTCCTCCTCGGCGTGGTGCTCTCCTACTTCCGGCACTATCGCACCGACTGGTTCTTCGCGATCTCGGCGCGCTTCCGCCCGGCGATGATCGCCGCGGGGATCGCCTGCTTCGCGCCGGCATTCGTCTTCCAGCTCGAGACGACGCGACTCATCCCGTCGGTTGGCGTCGCGCTCTTCGCGGTCGGCGGAGGCCTGCTGCTGTGGGGGCTCGCCGGCGTCGAGCCGCGGCGCTCGCGCATCGGCGCGGCAGCGGCGTTCGTCGGCGCGCGATCCTACTCGATCTACCTCTGGCACATGGCGGTGACGTACTGGGGGCTGAAACTGATCCTACCGCGCGTTCCCGGTCTCACGTGGACCGCCTACGCGCTGGGCTTCTTCGTCGGCTCGATCGCCGTCGGCCTGCTCATGCACGCGGCCGTCGAGGCGCCGATGCTCCGCATCAGGGACCGCCTGATCCCGTCGCGCTCGCGGAAGCCGCTGTCGGTGCCCGGCGGTGGACGCCGCCCGACGCCGATCGCCGTGCCGGTGGTCCCGTAGCCTAACGGCCGCCGGGAAGGAGCGGGATCGACTCGCCGGGCGCGGGCACGGCGGGCTGGCTTGGAGCGGAAAGCCCCGGGACGTCGAGGCCGACGGCGTTCGCGACCCGCGACGCGGTCGCGAGGACGCCCCGGCCGCTGGTACTGTCCCCGCGCGTGAAGAGCGCGTCGCCGAGCACCGCGCCGAGCCGGACGTAGGCGTAGGGCACCGTCACCGACGGCTGGTCCACCCACTGACCGTGGCGGATGATCGCCGCCGGCGCCTCGTACGCCGACCAGAGCGCGAGCGAGCGCCCCACGTCAACGGCGCCCTGTCCGGGCACCACCACGACATCCCGCGCCTGGTCCGCGGGCGCATAGACGACCTTGCGCGCCAGTCCCTGCAGCAGCACGTGTCGCCCGAGCCCGAGCCGCTCCGCGTAGTCGCCGGCGGTCATGCTGATGTAGACGGGGCGCCCCGTGCTCGCGCCGTCCTTGATCATCTGCAGCACGAAGACGTCGGCGCGCTCGAGCCCACCGTACGGCTGGCGCTGCGGATCGAGCACGGCGTTGATCGAGCCGGCGGTGAAGAGCACCGGCTCGGCGAACGGCACGAGAAGCGGGATGGCGTCGCTCTGGGCGACCGTCATGCTCAGCGCCGGCGCCGTCGGGCGCGGCCACTCCCGGCCCCGGTACACCGCCGGCCCGCGCGCCGTGTCGTATGCCGCGACGGGCCGCCGGATCAGCGTCTGGCGCGCGTACCAGTCCGTGTTGAGCAGCGAGGTGACGGCGATCGTGACGTCGCGCCGGACCCCTTCGACCTCCTGCGCGTACCAGAGCGGGAAGGTGTCGTTGTCGCCGACCGTGACGAGCACACCGTACGGCTCGACCGAGTTGAGCAGGTCGCGCGCGAAGCCGGCGGTGGCAGTGTCGCCCGCGCGCGACGCCTGGCGCCAGTTGGCGACGAGCGGCACGAGCGCGACGAGCAGCAGCGGCGAGGCGGCGAGCCAGGGCACCCGACCGTTGCCTCCGCCCCCACCATCACGACCGGCGAAGGAGCGCGCGGCCGCGGCCCAGAGCGCGACGAGGCCAAGCGCGGCCCACACGCCCCACGTCGAGTAGCTCCATATGTAGAAGTAGTCGCGATCGCGCACTTCGCGTGGCACCGAGTAGCCGAGCTCCGGCGCCTGCGACCACCCGTACTTGAAGTTCATGTAGAAGACCAGCGCGAACGTCACCGAGAAGACGAGCGCACCGAAGAACCAGAAGCTGCGTCGATCGCTCCGCCAGTGCACGACGCCGCCGTAGAGCCCGAGCCCCAGGAACACGATCGCGAGCGCCGCCTGGGCGAAAGGGCGCGAG
>DATAIS010000009.1:0-5067 GCA_036262535.1 Gemmatimonadaceae bacterium
GCACCCCGACACGAAGAACGAAGCGCTCGGCGACGCGCGTGAGAACATCGGCAACGTCGCCCGCGACACCGCGGCGCAGCCGACCGGTCCGGAGGGCAACGACCGCACGCGCAACCGCACCGACCGCGACGACGAGTTCGACAAGGATCTCGACCGCCCCTGACCGCTTTGTCATCCCTCGCGAGCGAAAGCGAGCGATGGGACCCGCTCTCACTGTCCTGGGATGGGGAGCGGGGAGCTGAAGAGAACGGCAATCGGGAGCTGGACAGGGAGGCTCCGAGAGGGAGTGGAACCGGGAGGTGGGACGCCCTCCTCAGCGAGCGAGCCTCCCACCTCCCGATCCCTTTCCCGCGGCCCCTTCCAATCCCGCATCCCCGTTGCGGTTCAGTCCAGCTCCCAGCTCCTCGCTCCCAGAGGGCCACGCGCCAGGGAGAGGAGGTCCCAGCGGGCGCTGCGCGCCCGCGGGATGACAAAATGAAAACGCCGGAAGCGTCATGCTTCCGGCGTTTTCATTCCACCGTCATGGGGCTAGCGAACGTGCTCCAGGTCCAGCTGCACCTCGCGGGCACCGTTGGTCGTCGCGTCGGTGACGCCGCGGCCGTCGCCGTCGGGCGTCGAGCCGGGACGGTCGGCGAGCCCGCTCTCGGGGAGGGGAAGAAGCGCGATGCGCAGCACCTCGTCCATCTTCTCCACGAACAGGAAGTGCACGTGCTGCCGCACCTCCTCGGGCACGTCGCGAAGGTCCTTCTCGTTCGCCTTCGGCATGATGATCTCGCGGATGCCGGCGCGATACGCGGCCAGCACCTTCTCCTTCACGCCGCCGATCTCGAGCACGCGGCCGCGCAGCGTTACCTCGCCCGTCATCGCCACGTCGCGGCGCACCGGCCGCCGGCTCAGGACGCTCGCGATCGCGAGCGTGAGCGTGATTCCCGCGCTCGGTCCGTCCTTCGGGATCGCGCCCGCTGGCAGGTGGATGTGGATGTCGCTCTCGCGGAACTCCTTCTCGTCGACGTCGAGCTGGGTGGCGCGCGAGCGAACGTAGCTCAGCGCGGCATCCACCGACTCGCGCATGACGTCGCCGAGCTGGCCGGTCACGGTGAGGCGCCCGGAGCCGGGCATGCGCAGCGATTCGATCGTCATCAGCTCGCCCCCCGTCGCCGTCCAGGCAAGGCCGGTCACGACACCGATCTCCGGCTCCTTCTCGGCCTCCTCGACCTGGTAGCGCGGCACGCCGAGGAGCTCACCGACCTTCTCGATGTCGATCACCCATGCGCCCTCCTCGCCCTCCGCCTTCTTGCGCGCGCGCTTGCGCATGATCGCAGCGATGTTGCGCTCGAAGTTGCGGAGCCCTGCCTCGCGCGAGTAGCGGCTCGAGATGAAGCCGAGCGACTCGTCGGTGAACTGGATGTCCTTGTCGGTGATGCCGTGCTCCTCGAGCAGCCGGGGGAGGAGGTAGCGCCACGCGATCTCGACCTTCTCCTCGATCGTGTAGCCCGCGATGCGGATGACCTCCATGCGGTCGCGCAGCGGCGCCGGGATGTCGTAGAGGTTGTTGGCCGTGCAGATGAAGAGCACCCCGGAGAGATCCACGGGGAGGTTCAGGTAGTGGTCGACGAACTCGTCGTTCTGCGACGGGTCGAGCACCTCGAGCATCGCCGCGGTGGGATCACCCGACGGGCCGCCGTGCGACATCTTGTCGATCTCGTCGATCATGAAGACGGGATCCTTCACCCCCACGCGCCGCAGCGCCTGGACGAGGAGGCCCGGCATCGCGCCGACGTAGGTGCGCCGGTGGCCGCGGACCTCGGCCTCGTCACGCACGCCGCCGACCGAGATGCGGTAGAACTCGCGTCCGATCGACGTCGCGATCGCCTCGCCTAACGACGTCTTGCCCGTGCCCGGGGGCCCGACGAAGCAGAGGATGGGACCGTGCGGGTCGCCGCCGCGCAGCTTGCGCACGGCCAGGAATTCGATGATGCGCTCCTTCGCCTCGCCGAGCCCGTAATGCCGCGAGTCGAGCGCGTCCTGGACCTTCTGCAGCGAGATGTCGTCGTCACCCGAGCGCTTGTGCCAGGGGAGCGCGAGGATCCAGTCGAGGTAGGTGCGGATGACCTGGTATTCGCTCGACGCCGGCGAGAGCATGCGCATGCGCTCGGTCTCGCGCTTCGCCTCGGCGTGCACCTTCTCGGGGAGCTTCGCCTCCTCGATCTTGCGCAGGATCTCGCTCGCTTCCTTGTCGCCCGGATCGGTCTCGCCGAGCTCCGCCTGGATCGCGCGCAGCTGCTGGCGGAGATAGAACTCGCGCTGGTGCTGCTCGATCTTGATCTCGGTCTGGCGCTTCACGTCCTCCATCACCCGCGCCCGCGCGACTTCGCGCTCGAGCCGGTTGAGGATGAAGCGGAGCCGCTGGCCGACGTCGAGTCGCTGCAGGACCTCGTCCTTGTCCGAGATCCGGAAGTTCATGTTCGTCGCCGCCAGGTCGGCAAACCGGCCCGGATCGGAGATGTTCATCTTCAGGATCGCGGGGACCTCGTCCGGGATGCGGTCGACGAGGTCGGCGAGCGTCTCAGCCGCCGACACGATGCGCGAGACGAGGTCGTCGACCTCGTTCGCGTCGGCCGACGTCTCCTTCGCGGGCCGGATCAGGGCGACGGGATACGGCGTGTCCTGCTCGATCTCGTCGACGACGATGCGGCGGAGCCCCTGGAGGGTGATCTGGACCGTGTCGCCCGGCAGGTTGATGCGCTCGTGGACGCGCGCCGCGACGCCGACGCGGCCGATGAAGCGCTTCGTGTCCACCGGCTCGTCGTGGTCGCCCGTGGCGACGACGAGGGCGACGATCAGCCCCGGCTCTTCGTGGCCGCGGAGCAGCGCGAGGTTCTCCGGCGCCCCCATCTGCACGGCGATCGTGCCGAGGGGGTACACGATCGTCGAGCGCAGCGCCATCAGCGGTAACGTCGGCGGGAGCTCGGACTTCAGGATCTCTTCCTTGCGCTGCGCTTTTGCCATTGGTGAGCGAAACGTCGGGGTACTGCCGGCCCTCCGCGAGGCGAGGTGCGCGGCTTGTTGGGGAAGCTAAACGCGGCTACGTTTCAGGGCTATGTTCGACGAGCTGAGCGAAAAGCTGGAAGCCACCTTCGCGCGCCTGCGCGGCCGTGGCGTGTTGACGGAGTCCGACATCAAGGAAGGGCTGCGCGAGGTGCGACGCGTCCTTCTCGAAGCGGACGTCAACTTCCAATTGACGCGCGAGTTCCTCGAACGTGTCGAAAAGAAGGCCGTCGGCATCACACAGCTGAGGACGGTCTCGCCCGCCCAGCAGCTGATCAAGGTCGTTCACGACGAGCTCACGGCGATGCTCGGCGAGCGCCGCGAGGGGCTCCGTCTCAGCTCGATCCCGCCGACGGTCGTCATGATGGTCGGCCTCCAGGGCTCGGGTAAGACGACCACCGCCGCCAAGCTGGCACGCAAGCTCAAGGGCGAGGGGCGCGCGACGCGTCTCATCGCTGCCGACGTCTACCGTCCCGCGGCGATCGACCAGCTCGAGACGCTCGGGACCCAGCTCGACGTGCCGGTGTTCGCCGACCGCTCGACGACCGACGTCGCGAAGATCGCCCACCGCGGCATCGACGTCGCGAAGCGCGAGCGCGACCGCGTCGTCATCGTCGACACCGCCGGCCGCCTCCAGATCGACGACGAGATGATGCGCGAGCTCGTCCGGCTGAAGGAGGAGATCCGCCCCGACGAGATCCTGCTCGTCGCCGACGGCATGACGGGCCAGGACGCGGTGCGCGTCGCGCAGGGCTTCGACGAGGCGCTCGGTGTCACCGGAGTCGTGCTGACGAAGATGGACGGCGACGCGCGCGGTGGCGCCGCGCTGTCGATCTACGGCGTCACGAAGAAGCCGATCAAGTACGTCGGCGTCGGCGAGAAGCCCGACGCGCTCGAGGAGTTCCATCCCGAGCGCATGGCCGGGCGGATCCTCCAGCAGGGCGACATCCTGACGCTGGTCGAGAAGGCGCAGGCCTCGTTCGACCAGGCCGAGGCGAAGCGGCTCGAGAAGAAGGTGAAGAAGGAGGGGATGGACCTCACCGACTTCCTCGCCGCGATGCGCCAGATCGAGAAGCTCGGACCGCTCGAGGGCGTGCTGAAGATGCTGCCGGGGATGAACGCGAAGATGCTCCGCCAGGTGAAGGAGGCGGACCCTAAGCGGATGAAGCACGTCGAGGCGATCGTGCTCAGCATGACGCCCGCGGAGCGGAAGGCACCCGGGATCATCAACGGCTCCCGCCGCGCGCGCATCGCGAAGGGCGCGGGCCGTCCGGTGAACGAGGTGAACCGCCTGCTCGATCAGTTCAGGGACATGCAGAAGATGATGAAAAAAGCGGCCAGCGGCGGCCGCCTCGGCATGCCCCGGTTTTGAACCGCAACGAGCCGGGGCTGTTAGCTTTTCGCGTTGAGCAACTGCGTCGAAAGGCGCGTTATCCTTCCGCAGTTGCTGAACGCTAAGAGCTAAGAGCTAACAGCCGCAGTTGCAGTCCCCGGGTGCGCTCCGGAAACGCCGGAGGCGCGAGGAGCCCGGTAGCACCAAGGAACCCCCAGCCTAACGGGAGCAAGCAGCACCATGGTCAAGATTCGTCTCCGCCGCATCGGACGGAAGAAGGCTCCGATGTACCGCATCGTCATCGCCGACTCGGCGAGCCCGCGCGACGGGCGCTTCATCGAGATCGTCGGCACGTATTCGCCCCGTCAGGCCGAGGGCGCGGTAAGGCTCGACGAGGCGCGCATCGAGCACTGGCTCGACAAGGGCGCCCAGCCGACCGACACCGTGCGGTCGATCATCCGCAAGGCGGGCATGCTCAAGCGCCGTCACGAGGCGCGGCTCGCGCGCGGCCTCCAGGCGCGCGCGGTCCCCGTCGGCGAGTGACGCTCGGGGCATGACCGACCGGACACCCGACTGGATCATCGTCGGGCGGATTCGCAAGGCACACGGCATCCGCGGCGAGGTCCTCGTCGAGCCGATCACCGACGCGCCGGACGCGATCTTCGCGCCCGGCCGTCGCGTTTTCG
>DATAIS010000010.1:0-10835 GCA_036262535.1 Gemmatimonadaceae bacterium
CTTCACCGGCTCCGCCTTCCGCTTCGCCCGCGCCCTGATGTTCATGACCTCGACGAACACCGAGAACGCCATCGCGAAGTAGATGTAGCCCTTCGGGATGTGGAAGCCGATGCCGTCGGCGACGAGGGTCGTGCCGATGAGAAGGAGGAAGGCGAGCGCCAGCATCTTGATCGTCGGGTGACGGTCGACGAAGCCGCCGATCGCGCCGGCGAAGATCAGCATGAAGATCACCGCCAGCACCACCGCCGTGATCATCACCGCCAGCTCGTCCACCATCCCGACCGCGGTGATCACGGAGTCGAGCGAGAAGACGACGTCGAGGAGGAGGATCTGGACGATCACGCTCGCGAAGCTCGCCGCGACCCGCGTCGACTTCTCCCCCTCCTGTCCCTCGAGCTGCTGGTGCATCTCGTGGGTGCTCTTGGCGAGCAGGAAGAGGCCGCCGAGGATGAGGATCAGGTCGCGCCCCGAGATCTCCTGGCCGAACACCGTGAAGAGCGGCGCCGTCAGTCCGATCACCCAGGACAGGGAGAGCAGGAGCAGGATGCGCGTGACCAGCGCCAGCGCGAGCCCGAGCGTCCGCGCCCGCTTCCGCTGCTTCTCCGGAAGCTTCCCGGCGAGGATCGAGATGAAGATGATGTTGTCGACCCCGAGCACGATCTCGAGGGCGAGCAGCGTGACGAGGGCGATCCAGGCCTGCGGGTCGGTGAGGAAGTCCATGAAGGCGCGCCGTAGTGGGTCGGTAGCGGACGAAAGGTAGCTTGCCGGCCCACGGCATGCGCCGCGCCGCACCGGCTGTCATCCTGCTGTAAGCTCGAGGGGCTTATCGTCGAGGGGACCCCTCCCCCCTAGCTTCCCCGTCATGCGCACGCTCCTCGTCGAGGACGATCCCGAGCTCGGCGCGATCATCGAGAGCGGGTTCCGCGAGCTCGGGATCGAGGTCGTACGCGAGGGCAGCTTCGCCGGTGGCCGTACGCGGGCCGTGCTCGGCGCCTTCGACGCCATCGTCCTCGACGTCATGCTCCCCGGAGGGAGCGGCTTCGATCTCTGCCGCGCCCTCCGCAAGGCGGGGCTCGACACGCCGATCCTCATGCTCACCGCGCGCGACACCGTGGACGACCGGGTGCGCGGGCTCGAGGTCGGGGCCGACGACTACCTCACCAAGCCTTTCGCCTTCCGCGAGCTCGTGGCCCGGGTGCGCGCGCTGGCGCGGCGGCGCCCCTCGATCCAGCCGGAAGTCGTCCGCGTTGCCGACCTCGAGGTGGACCTCGGCTCGCGCCACGTACGCCGCGCCGGACGCGACATCGAGCTCACCGCGAAGGAGTTCTCGCTGCTCGAGGTCTTCATCAGGCACCAGGACCGCGTGCTCGACCGCGCCGCGATCACTGCGCACGTGTGGGACGAGAATCATGATCCCTTCACCAACGTCCTCGAGGTGCTCGTGCGTCGGCTGCGCCGCAAGATCGACGACGGCTTCGAGCCGAAGCTGATCCACACCCTCCGCGGCGCCGGCTACCGCTTCGGCGCCTGACGATCCGCCGATGACGCTCCAGCCCATCGCGCGGCTCCGCCTCCGCCTTACCGCCTGGTACGTCGCCACCTTCTGCGCGATCCTCCTCCTGCTCGGTGGTGGGCTCTTCCTCGTGCTCAAGCGCCAGGAGGAGACGGCGCTCGACGCGTCGCTCCGCGCGGCGACGGCGGAGCTGGTGCGCGCGGCGGGGATCCGCGAGATGGAGGCGCGGTCGGCGCGCGGTCGCGTCGTCGATGCGGTCGACGAGCTCTATATCCCGGACCGGACGCTCTTTCTCCTCGACCGGCGTGGCGAGCCGGTGAAGCCGGACCAGGCCGACGGGTGGATCCGCGACGCCGCGCGACAGGCGATGGCGCGTGGCGAGATCGACGCGACGCATGAGGAAGGGGGCGAGCACGCGCTGCGACTGCACGCCGAGCGCTTCCTGCTCGCCGGTGGCGACACGCTCGTAGCGGCGGCGGTGGCCGACCGCGTCGAGCTCGAGGATCGCTACGCGAGCCTCATCGGCGCCTTCGGCGGCGCGGCGATCGCCGCGCTGCTGCTCGTCGCGATCGGCGGCTCGATCCTCGTCGGGAAGTCCACCGCGCCCCTCGAGCGGAACATCGCCTTCATGCGCCGCTTCATGGCAGACGCTGCCCACGAGCTGCGCACTCCGCTCACGGTGCTGCGCAGCCGCGCCGAGGTCGCGCTCCAGCAGCAGCGCGAGCCCGAGGCGTACGTCTCGACGCTGCGCGGGATCGAGGCGGAGAGCCAGCGCCTGGGTCGGATCGTCGAGGATCTCCTGACGCTCGCGCGCGCCGACGCCGGCGAGCGCCCGATCGAGCGGCAGCGCGTCTTTCTCGACGACCTCGCGCTCGACGCCGCCGAAGCCGCACGCGTCGTGGCGGAGGCGAAGGGAGTCGAGCTGGCGATGGAGGAGTTCGAGGAGAGCGTCGTCGAGGGCGACGAGGCGCTCCTGCGGCAGATGGTGATGATCCTGCTCGACAACGCGGTGAAGTTCACGCCGCGCGGCGGGCGCGTCGCGGTGCGTGTGAGCGCCGCCGGCGGCCGGCCGACGCTCTCCGTCGAGGACACGGGGATCGGGATTACCGCCGACCAGCTCGGGCACGTCTTCGAGCGGTTCTATCGCGGCGATCCGGCGCGAACCCGATCGAATGGCGCGGGGCTCGGCCTCTCCATAGCCCAGTGGATCGCGACCGCGCACGACGCGGCGCTGCGCATCGATTCGGTCCCCGATCGGGGAACGCGCGTCTCCGTCGACTTCCCCCCCGTGGCGGTGTCATCGCCCTGACAGGTCGGGGCTCTAGGCTTCGCTGGACCATGATCCGTCGAAGCCACCCACTCCTGATCGCCTTCGTCACACTGGCCGTCATGGCGCGGGCGCTTCGCGCGCAGGCCGGGCCCGCACCGCTGACGCGGGCGGAGGCGGTGGAGATGGCGCTCGCGCGTGGGGCGCGGCTCGGGGCGGCGCGCGCCGATACCGCGGTGGCGCGGGCGCAGCTCGCCACCGCGCGCGCCTTCGAGAACCCGACGGCCTCGGCGAGCTACAGCAAGTCGGCGCCGCAGCAGCATTACGCGCTCGACGTTCCCCTCGACTACCCGTGGCTGCGCAGCGCGCGCGTCGGCGCGGCGCGCACGGGGATGCTCGCCGCGCAGTATCGCTTCCGCTTCGCCCGGGCGGCGATCGCGCTCGACGTCGACACGACCTACACCCGCACGCTCGCCACCCGCGAGCGCGCGCGGCTCTCGCAGCGCAACGCGGCGGACGCCGACAGCCTGCTGCGCATGGCGATCGCGCGGCGCGACGCCGGCGACGCGAGCGACCTCGACGTCGCCCTCGCGACGGTCAACGCGGGACAGCAGGCCAACCTCGCCGCGTCCGACTCGTTCACCTTCCTCTCGACCCTGCTCGATCTCCAGGCGGCGATCGGGCTCGCCGCCGACTTCGTCGCGGTGATGCCGACGGACTCGCTGACGCTGCCGCCGCTCGACTCGATTGTCGGCGACGGTCAACTCGCCTCGCCCACGCTGCAGGTCGCCGCCGCTGAAGCGGCCTTCCGCTCGGCGGTCCTCTCCACCCGCTTCGCGCGACGCAACGTCTTCGGTGCGCCCAGCCTGACGGCGGGGTTCGAGACCCACGATCCCGGGGAGCCGGGGATGCTTCCGACCTTCGGCATCGCGCTCCCCCTGCCGATCCTGAACTGGAACCGCGGGCCGATCCTCCAGGCACAGGCGGAGCGCGATCGCGCGCGCGCCGAGCTCGCGCTGGCGACGGTGGAGAGCAGGACGCAGGTCCTCCGCGCCGCTCGCGCACGGAGCGTGGCGCTGGCGAAGGTGCGGCGCGACGTAAACCTCGTGGAGAGCGCGCGCCGCGTCGCCGCGATGTCGCTCACCGCCTATCGCGAAGGCGCGTCGCCGATCGCGACCGTGCTCGAGGCGCAGCGCAATGCCCGCGACGTGATCGCGCAGTACGTGGACGATCTCGCCGAGGCATGGATCGCGATCGCGACGCTCCGCGTGCTCACCCTGACGCCCGCAAACACGCCATGAGGTCTCGTCCACCGTTCCGCTCCGCGGCCGCACCCCTTGCCGCGCTCGCGTCAGGCTTGCTGCTGGCCGCCTGCGGCGCCGGGGGCGAGGAGGAAGGCGACGTCACCGGCGATGCGCGACCGCCGGCCGTCGACGTGCGGATCGAGCCGGTGACGGTACAGCCCTTCACCGAGACGTTCGGCGCCATCGGCCGGGTCGGCGCGCGCGCCGGTCACGTCGCGGCGCTGAGCGCGCCGGCGGCGACCCGGGTCACGGCGGTGAACGTCTCCGTCGGCGACCGCGTCGGCCGCGGCGACGTGCTGGTGGAGCTCGACCGCGCGGCGCTCGAGGCAGCGGCGCAGGGGGCCGGGGCGGCGTACACCGCGGCGCAACGCGCGCACGAGCGGGCGCAGCGCCTGGCGCAGGAAGGGATCATCCCGCGCAAGGACGTCGAGCAGGCCGCGGCCGACCTCGCGCGCACCCGCGCCGACGCCATCGCCGCCCAGCGCATCGCCGAGCTCGCGACGCTGCGTGCTCCGATCGCCGGCGTGGTGACGGCGCTCAACGCCTCGCTCGGCGCGTCGGCCGACGTCGGCCAGCCGCTGGTCGAGGTCACCGACCCGACGGCGCTCGACATCGTCCTCAACGTCACCCCCACCGAGGCATCGCGCGTCAGGGTCGGCGCGCGCGTCGCCCTCGCCGCGGGCCAGAGCGCCTCGGGCGAGGCGTTAGGCACCGGCACCGTCGCGTCGGTCGCGGGGACGGTGGACACCGCCACGCGCGGCGTCGCCATCCGCGTCGCGCCGACGGGAACGCGGCGGGTGCTGCGCGTCGGGGAGACGGTCTTCGGCGAGGTCGAGGTCGCGATGCGCCCGCGCGCGATCACCGTGCCGATCGAGGCGCTCGTTCCCGAGGGCGAGGGGTTCAAGGTCTTCGTCGTCGATTCCGCGCTCGTCGCCCACGCCACGCCGGTCACGGTCGGCGCCCGCACGGCGACGGTCGCCGAGATCACCGACGGCCTCGCGGCCGGCCAGCGCGTCGTCACCTACGGCGCGTACGGCGTGGACGACAGCGTGAAGGTCGTCCCCGCGCGGCAGGCGCCCCGCACGCCACCCGCAGTGCCGCGAGCGACGCCGGCGCCATGACCACGAAGCGCTCGCTCTTCGCGCTGCTCGCCGACCAGCGCCGCTTCGTCTATCTCGTCGTGACGCTGCTCAGCGCGGCGGGAGTGTGGGCTGCGCTCCGGCTCCCCTCCGCGATCTATCCCGAGCTCACCTTCTCGCGCATCACCGTCGTGGCCCAGGGCTCGGCGCTGGGCGCGCGCCAGATGCTCTTCGCGGTCACGCGCCCGATCGAGGAGGCGGTGAGCATCGTCCCCGGGGTGACGCGGGTGCGGTCGCGCTCCATTCGCGGCGGCGCCGAGATCAACGTCACCTTCGCCGAGAAGACGGACATGCAGTTCGCGCTGCAGCAGGTGCAGGCGCGAGTGAACCAGGCGCAGGCCGCGCTCCCGGCGGGGATCGAGCTGCAGGTCGAGCGGCTGACCCCGTCGCTCTTCCCAGTCGTCTCGTACAACCTCGAGGGGGGCGACCCGGCGACGCTCTACGACATCGCGCAGTACCAGATTCGCCCCCTGATCTCGCGCGTGCCCGGGGTCGGCCGCGTCGACGTCCAGGGGAGCGACGTGCGCGAGATCCAGGTCATCGTCGATCCGGCGCGGCTCGCGGCACAGGGAATGGTCTACGACGACGTCGCCAGCGCCATCCGCCAGGCGACGACGGTGAACGCCGTGGGCCGCATGCCGGCGAGCTACAAGCAGTACCTCATCGTCACCACCTCCGAGGCGACGACGGTGGACGACATCGCCAACGTCGTCGTCGCGCGCGGGCTGCGCGTGCGCGACCTGGCGAAGGTCGTTCCTGGTACCGAGGACAAGGTGCGCATCGTCGCCGGCGACGGGCGACCGGCGGCGCTGATCAACATCACCCGGCAGGTCGGCGGCAACAGCGTCGCCATCGCCGACTCGGTGGCCGGAGTCGCCCGCGCGCTCGCGCACACTCTTCCCCCGGGCGTCCGCCTCAAGGCGGTCTACGACCAGGCGGCGCTGGTACGCGACGCGGTGAAGTCGGTACGCGACGCGATGCTGATCGGCGCGGTGCTGGCGATCGTCGTCCTGCTGCTCTTCCTCCGCCACTGGCGCGTGACCGCGATCAGCGCCTCGGCGATCCCGCTGACGATGGCGATCACCGTCCTCGTCATGTCGCTCACCGGGCAGACCTTCAACCTCATGACGCTCGGTGCGATGGCGATCGCGATCGGCCTCGTCATCGACGACGCGGTGGTGGTGACGGAGAACATCGTCAGGCACCTGCACCTCCAGCCGGACCGCGAGGTCGCCGTCCACGAGGCAGTCCAGGAGCTGATCTGGCCGGTGACGACGTCGACGATCACGACGGTGGTGGTCTTCCTTCCCCTCGGGCTGCTCACCGGCGTCGAAGGACAGTTCTTCCACGCCCTCTCGATCACGCTGACGATCGCGGTGCTCGTCTCGCTCCTCCTCGCCCTGACGATCATCCCGCTGCTCAGCGAGCAGTACCTGACCCCGGCCGACGCCGACGCGAGCGAGACCGCCGTCGAACGACGCGGCTTCCTCGCCCGGGTCGGCGCGGCGGTGGACGCGCTCTCGGCGCGCTACGAGCGATCGCTCGGCGCGGTCCTGCACCACGTCCGCCTGACGATCGTGGCGGCGGTGGTGCTCGTCGTCGCGGGGTGGCTGGTGCACCGCTTCGTCGGCACCGGCTTCCTTCCCGAGATGGACGAGGGGGCATTCGTGCTCGATTACACGACCCCGGGCGGCACCGCGCTCGCCGAGACCGACCGGGAGGTGCACATCGTCGAGCGGATCCTTGCCGCGACGCCGGAGGTGACCGGCACGTCGCGGCGCACCGGCGCCGAGCTCGGGCTCTTCGCCACCGAGCAGAACACCGGCGACATCGTCGCGCGGCTGCGCCCCGCCGGCGAGCGCGACCGCTCGAGCTTCGAGATCATCGACGACGTCCGCGCGCGGATCGAGTCGGCGGTGCCGCGGCTCCGCGTCGAGTTCGTGCAGATCCTCTCCGACGTCATCAACGACCTCGCCGGCGCGGCGAACCCGGTGGAGATCAAGCTCTTCGGCTCCGACCTGGCCGCGCTGGAGGCGTACGGAACGGCGCTCGAGGAGAAGCTTGCCGGCGTGAACGGGCTCGAGGACCTCTACAACGGCGTCAGCGAGCCGAGCGCGGAGCTCTCGATGACGGTCGACGCCGCGGAATCGAACCGCATCGGCTTGACGCCCGACGCGGTCAGCGCGCAGGTGAGCGGCGCGCTGATCGGGACCGAGGCGGGGGTGGTGCGGCTCGAGGACCGCTCGATCGGGGTGCGGGTGCGCGCGCCGGACTCGGTGCGCTACGATCCGCGCCAGCTCCGCGCGCTGCCGGTCGTCGCGGCGCAGGGCGGGACGGCGACGCCGCTCTCGTCGCTGGCGACCTTCAGGCCCACCGAGACTCGCGCCGTGCTGCTGCGCGAGAACCAGCAACAGATGATCGACGTCACCGCCGACATCAGTGGCCGCTCGCTCGGCGCGATCATGAGCGACGTGAAGCAGGTGATCGCGGCCAACCCGCCCCCCGCCGGGATCCGGCTCGAGCTCGCCGGGCAGTACGCGAGCCAGCAGGCCGCCTTCCGCTCGCTCCTGCTGGTGCTCGGCCTTGCCGCGATGAGCGTGATCGCGGTGATGGTGATCCAGTTCGAGTCCTTCGTCGAGCCGCTGGTGGTGCTGCTCGCGGCGCCGCTCTCGTTCGTCGGCGCGATGCTGCTCCTCCTCGTCACCGGGACGCCGCTCAACGTCTCGAGCTTCATGGGGCTGATCCTGCTCGTCGGCCTGATCGTGAAGAACGGGATCATCCTCCTCGACTTCACGCGGCATCGGATGCGCAGCGACGGGCTGCCGCTCGAGGCCGCGATCCGCGAGGCAGCCCGCATCCGGCTGCGGCCGATCCTGATGACGACGCTCTGCACCCTCTTCGGACTGCTGCCGCTCGCGCTCGGACTCGGCGCCGGGAGCGAGATGCAGAAGCCGCTGGCGCTGGCCGTGATCGGCGGCCTCGCCCTCTCGACGCCGGTCACGCTCTACGTCGTGCCGACGCTTCTCGTCGCGATCCGTGGTCGCGACTACACGCTGTCCCGTAACAGGAGGTAGCTCATGTATCGCCGCATCATCACCGTGCTGTTCATCCTCGCCTCGATTCCGGCGCTCGCGTCGGCACAGGCGACACCACAGAAGACGCCGCGGAAGCACCATACCGCGAAGCACAGCTGGACGGAGACCGAGCTGCGCTCGATGGCGAAGATCAGCGAGGACTCGGCGCGTCGCATCGCGCTCGCGCAGGTCTCCAACGGCACCGTCAAGTCGAGCGAGCTCGAACACGAGAAGGGCACGGTGGTCTACAGCTACGACATCACCGTCCCGGGCAGGACCGGCGTGGACGAGGTGCTGGTGAGCGCGATCGATGGACACGTCGTCGAGCACCAGCACGAGACGCCGAAGGCTGAGCGCGCCGAGGCGAGGAAGGAAGCGAAGGAGAAGAAGCCGACGGCCGCGCAGAAGCCGTGACGGGGACCGAGAGGACGGCGGAGCCGGGGCGCGCAGGCAGCCCCGGCTCCGTCTCGCGGGTCCGTCGATTCCTCGCCGCGCGCCTCGACCGCGAATCGCGATTCGGCCTCTGGCTCACCGTCGGGATCGCGACCTTCGTCGCCGCGGTGTGGGCGTTCGGCGGACTGCTCGAGGAAGTGCTCGACCAGGAAAGGCTGGTGCACCTGGACATGGCGGTGAACCAGTGGCTGCGGCTGCACGCGACGCGGGCGGGGCTCGCGACGTTCGCGGTCGTCACGCAGCTCGGCTCGCCGGTTGTGATCGCGCTCGTGGTCGTCGTCGCGCTCGTGCTCTGGAGGCGCGGCGAGCGCGTGCTGTTCTGGACGTGGCTCGGTGCGAACGTCGGCGGCAAGATCATGGAGGCAGCGCTGAAGCTGCTCGTGCACCGCGATCGCCCCGAGTATGCCGCCGCCTACCTGCACGGGCAGTCGTACAGCTTCCCGAGTGGGCATTCGATGGGCGCGATGATCTGCTACGTGATGCTCGTGCACGTCGCCGTGCGGACGAGCGAGCGGTGGGCGCGGCTGCGCACCCCGCTCTACGCGGCGGCGGGGCTCGTGATCGCGCTCGTCGGGTTCAGCAGGCTGTACCTCGGTGTCCATTATCCGAGCGACGTTCTCGGCGGCTACGTCGCGGGCGTCGCCTGGATCGCGCTCTCACTCACGGCCCCGCGTGTCGCGCGGGGGGATCCGGTCGCATGAAGTCGTTCGCACAGGTCGCGCTCGCGCTGCTCGCGCTCCCAGCGGTCGCCACCGCGCAGCGCGACACGACACATCTGTCGCGCGCCCCGCTCTTCACCAGGCGCGATGCCTGGATCGGCGTGGGCTTCGCGACGGCGACGGTGGCGCTCTTTCCCCTCGACCGCGAGGTCGCCGTCGAGCTGCAGGAGCCGGGCACGCAGACGAACCGCCTGCTCCGCCACGTGAGCCGGAACGTGGAGCTCATCACCAGCCCGGGGGCGCTCGCTATCGGGGCGACGCTCTACGGCGTGGGGCGGGTCGCCGCCAAGCCGCGCATCGCCGACCTCGGGTTGCACGGCACGGAGGCGATCGTGGTGAGCGGTGTGGGGACAGCGCTGCTGAAGGGGCTCGCGGGCCGCGCCCGTCCCTTCGTGTCGAAGGACGGCCGTCCCTCCGACTTCTCGCTCGGCCGCGGCTTTCGCAGCGGCGACTACACGTCGTTCCCCTCGGGGCACACCACCACCGCCTTCGCCGCCGCCGCGGCGGTGACGGCCGAGACCTCGCGCTGGTGGCCGCGCTCGACGTGGCTCGTCGCCCCGGCGATGTACGGCGGCGCGACGATGGTCGGCCTCTCGCGCATGTACCACGACCGGCACTGGGCGAGCGACGTCGCGTTAGGCGCGGCGATCGGCACCTTCAGCGGGCTGAAGGTCGTGCAGTATCACCACTCCCACCCCGGGAACCGCGTCGACCGCTGGCTCCTCGGCGCCGCTCCCGCTCCAGGCGGAGCGCGCGTCGGGCTCACCCTGCGCTTCTGACCGCCGGCTCAACGCCAGCGGATGGTGAAGCCGAGCCGGAAGAGCGTGGCGCTCGTGTCGTCGTAGCTCACGGAGCCGAAGAGCAGCACGCCAGGAACGACGTAACGCCCCGCACCGAGCATAGCCTCGATCACCTGCGCCCGGAATGCAGCGCGTAGCGCTATCGGAGCTCCGCTCCCGCCGCGACGAGAAGGTCGCGCAGCAACGACCGATGGCACCGCGCCTCGTTCTCGCAGTAGCAGCCGACGGAGAAGTTCGCGCTGTGCGACAGCGCCGCGAGCAACTCGATCAGTCGTGACGCCGGGGGCTTCTTCATCTCGGCGACGTACTTCCGGGCGTACAGCTTCCACCGCTTGTCGTCCCATGGCGTCGCGAGCGCCCAGCTCACGAGCGGGGCGCTGGGGGCGAGGTCGGGGACCCAGACGTCGTAGAAGTCGCGCTTCGCGAAGTCGCGCCTGGGAACCCCGCGCGGCGGGCGGCGCACGGTGCCTAACCGCAGCCCCTCGCCGGGCGCGCGAGCGGTGCCGAGCCTGACGACGCGGATCGCCATCAGCCGTCTCCGGTCGGGACGATCCCCGCGTTCTCGA
>DATAIS010000011.1:0-3398 GCA_036262535.1 Gemmatimonadaceae bacterium
CGGTGCCGCCGACGACGCCTGAGAGCGCGGCGATCCTGTTGTTGAGCCGGATCGGGTAGTTGAGCGGGTCCTGGTTGCTGCGGTTCTTCGTCTGGTAGATCGAGTCCTCGACCATGCTCACGACCTCGCGCACGGCGCGCACGAGCACGACCGCGTTCGCCCCGCCCGCGCCCATCGACGCGGCGCGCTGCTCGCGGTCCTCGAGCTGCTGCTTGACGGAGCGGATCTGCTTCACCGCGTCGTTCGCCTCGCTGACGCGGTCGCGGATCTTGAGCAGCAGCGCGAACTGCTCGCGCAGGTCGGCGGGGGTCGCCTTCGTGCGCGGATCCTTCCGCACGCGGAAGGAGTCGGTCGCGACCCGCTGCCCGTCGACCGAGAGTCGTACCTGGTAGACGCCGGGGAGCGCGACGGGGCCCTGCGTCCCGCCCGCCCACATGATCATGTCGTCGAACGAGGAGGCCTCCGGGTAGCGGAGGTTCCAGACGAAGGAGTTGAGCCCCTTCTTGTTGGCGACGCGTGGCGGCGGCGGCGCGCGACGCGGCCCTTCGTCGGGCGAGGTCTCCTCGCCCCGGCGCTCGAGCGCCTTCGTCGTGTCGCCGCCGGCGCTTCGTATCGAGTCGATCTGCGCCCGGCGCCGCGCGTCGGCGCGCAGCGAGTCGGCGGCGACGAGGGAGTCCTGCCGGCTCGTGAAGCTGCGGATGACGTTGCCGCGCGCGTCCATGAAGTCGAGCACCACCTCCTTTCCGCCCTCGCGCAGGTTGTACCACACCACGGCGCCGCTCTGCGGGTTCGCGCCGCGCGGGCGGGTGACGTTGCCGCCCCCGGCTCCGCCGCCGCCGCCGGGGGCTCCGCCCCAGCTCACCCGCCACACGTCGCGCGGCTCGTAGAGGTGTGCCGCCTTGCCCGCGATCGACGCGTCGGCCTGACGGAGCACGGAGAGATCGTCGAGGATCCAGAAGGAGCGGCCATGCGTGCCGGCGACGAGGTCGCCCTCCTTCACGGCGAGATCGTGCACCGGCACCGGCGGCAGGTTGAGCTGGAGCTTCTGCCAGCTCGCGCCGTCGTCGCGCGAGAACCAGACGCCGCGCTCCGTGCCCGCGTAGAGCATTCCCTTGCGCTCGGGATCCTCGCGCACGACGCGCACGAACTCGTCGGCGGCGATCCCCGCGTCGGCGCGCGTCCAGCTCTGGCCGAAATCGGTCGTCTTCCAGATGTAGGGGCGGAAGTCGCCGAGCTGGTAGCGATTCGCGGCGACGTAGGCCGTCCCGGCGGCGTGAGGGGACGCCTCGACGACCGAGACGCGCGTCCACTGCGCCATGTCGCGCGGCGTCACGTTCTTCCAGGTGACGCCCGCGTCACGGGTGAGCTGCACCAGCCCGTCGTCGCTCCCCGTCCAGATCACGCCGCGAAGGCGCGGCGACTCGGCGACCGTGAAAACAGTGCCGTAGTACTCGACCGACGTCTGGTCCCTGGTGATCGGCCCGCCCGACGCGCCTAACGTCGACGGGTCGTTGCGGGTCAGGTCGGGGGAGATCGCCTTCCAGGTCTGCCCCTCGTTGGTCGAGCGGAAGAGGACGTTCGCCGCCGCGTAGATCGTGTTCGGGTCGTGCGGCGAGACGACGATCGGGAACGTCCACTGGAAGCGGTACTTGAGGTCCACCGCCGAATGGCCCATCGGGTTGTCGGGCCACGGGTTGATGTCGCGCTCGATCCCGGTCGCCATATCCTTCCGCGTCAGGAACCCGCCGTAGCTCCCCGCGTAGACGATGTCCGGGTTGTCCGGCCTCGCCGCGATGTATCCGCTCTCGCCACCGCCGGCGTCCTTCCAGTCGCCGATGTCGATCCCGCCCGGGTTGCGCGACGGCCCGCAGAGCGTCGAGTTGTCCTGCTGCGCGCCGCAGACCTGGTAGGGGAAGTGGTTGGTGGTGGTGACGTGGTAGAACTGGGCCGTGGCGTAGTCCTGGTCGCTCCACGACTGCGCGCCGTTGAACGAGACGTTGGCGCCGCCGTCGTTCCCCTCGATCATGCGCTTGTTGTCGTTGGGCGCGATCCAGAAGTCGTGCGAGTCGCCGTGCGGCGCGCGAACGGCGCGGAAGGTCTTCCCGCCGTCGGTGGACTTGTGGAAGGAGACGTTGTTGACCCAGACCGTGTTCGAGTCCTGCGGGTCGGCGTGGATCTTGGTGTAGTACCAGGCGCGCTGGCGCAGCTTGCGCTCGTCGTTGGTGCGCGTCCACGTCGCGCCCTGGTCGTCGGACTTGAAGACACCCCCGGAATCGGCCTCGATGATCGCATACACGCGATTCTTCCGCGCCGCCGAGGCGCTGATGCCGATGTTGCCGATCAGGCCGTTAGGCAGGCCGGGGTTGCGGGTGATCTCGAACCAGCGCTCGCCGGCGTCGATGCTCTTGAAGATGCCGCTGCCACGGCCCCCGGAGATCAGCTGCCAAGGCTTGCGTCCCGCCTGCCAGAGGCCGGCGTACATGATGTCGGGATTGGCGGGGTCGATCGTGAGGTCCGCGGCGCCGGTGGAGTCGTTGCGGAAGAGCACCTTCTTCCACGTCTTGCCGCCGTCCTTCGACTTGTAGACGCCGCGCGCGGAGTCGGCGACCCAGACTTTCCCCTGCGCCGCGACCCAGACGACGTTGGGGTTCCGGGGATCGACGCGGACGCGCGAGATCTGCTGCGTTTCCTTGAGACCGAGATAGCGCCAGGTCTTGCCGGCGTCGTCGGAGCGCCAGACGCCGTCACCGTGGGAGACGTTGCCACGGATCGGGAACTCCCCGCCCCCGACGTAGACGATGTCGGGATTCGACGGCGCGACCGCGATCGCGCCGATGGTGCCGCCGAAGAATTTATCGGTGGCGGGAACCCAAGAGTTCCCGCCATCAGTGGTCTTGAAGACGCCACCGCCGGTGGTCCCCATGTAGTACTCCCACGGCCGCTGCGTCGACCCCGCGACGGCGACCGAGCGTCCGCCGCGGAAGGGCCCGATCTCGCGCCACTTCATCGCCGAGAGCAGCGCGGTGTCGAGCTGGCCGGCGTAGCGGATCGCACCAACGGGCCTCGGCTGGGGAAGCGGCGCGTCCTGGGCGAAAAGAGGACTCGTGAGCAGAAGCGCGACGAAAGCGAGGCGGGACGGCGACACCTGGAACTCCGTGCGTTGAGGGTGGAGCCCCCAAGTAGTCGAGCGGCCGTGCTCGATGCAAGTGAGCGCGCTCGCGAACAGCCATGCGACGCGAAGCGCCATCGCTGTCATCGCGCGGGCGCGGCGCGCGTGCTGGGATCTGCTCTCCTTGCACTGCCGCTCCGGCTGGCCTGTACGACGAAGGTTCATCCGGATTCTGCGGATGAAACGGATCCTGCGGATGAACTACCTGGGGGCAAGCGTGGAGAGATGG
>DATAIS010000012.1:0-3439 GCA_036262535.1 Gemmatimonadaceae bacterium
GTGAAGCCGCGTACTCCGCGTCGTCCGCGGCCAATCAGCTGTTCTCTGCGGCCCCCTGTGTACCTCTGCGTCTCTGCGGTGCAACGACAGCTCAGAAGCCGACCGAGGCACTTCCTCCAACGGTTTAGCGCATCCGGGCAGCCGCCGTGCGCAACTCGTCCCAGGCTGCCGCGACGTGCCGGCGCTCGGTGCGGATGTTCCCGATCGCGAGCCGCAGTACGTAGCGCCCACCCAGCTTGGTGTGCGACAGGAAGGCGCGGCCCGATGCGTTCACGCGCTCGAGGATCGACGCGTTGAGTGCGTCGGCGTCGGTGTCGCTCACGCCGGACGGTGCGTAGCGGAAGCAGACGGTGGAGAAGGGAACAGGGGCCACGACCTCCCAGCCTTTCTCCCCGCGCACCCATCCCGCGAAGTCGCGCGCGAGGGCGCAGTGCGCCGCGATGCGCGACGAGAGTCCCTCGGCGCCGAAGGCACGGATCACCATCCAGAGCTTCAGCGCGCGGAAGCGGCGGCCGAGCTGCACGCCGTAATCCATGAGATTCACGACGTCGCTCGAGTCGGTGGTGCTCAGGTACTCGGGTACGAGCGAGAAGGCGCGCGTCACGATCCCGGGACGCCTGACGTACAGCGCCGAGCAGTCGATCGGCGTGAAGAGCCACTTGTGCGGGTTCACGACGAAGGAGTCCGCGAGGTCGACTCCGTCGAGGACGTGGCGCATCCCCGGCACGACCGCCGCCGCGCCGCCGTACGCGCCATCGACGTGCAGCCAGACGTCGGCGGCGCGCGTGATCGACGCGATCGCGCGCACCGGGTCGATGCTCGTCGTGCTCGTCGTCCCGACCGTCGCGACGACCGCCATCGGCCGCATGCCGCGCGCGACGTCGTCCGATATCGCCGCGGCGAGCGCCGTCGGCCGCATGCGGAACTCCGCGTCGGCGGGAATCCTGATCACGTTCGCGTGGCCGATGCCTAACGCGATGGCGCCCTTGTCGACGCTGGAATGCGCCTGCTCCGAGCAGTAGACGCGGAGCACGGGAAAGTCGGCGCGCCCGGCGAGCCCGCGTTCGCGGACGTCGAGGCCCGTCGCCTCGCGCGCGGCGGCGAGGGCGAGCATCGTCGAGATGCTCGCCGTGTCGTTGATGTGCCCATGCCAGCCGGGTCCCAGCCCCATCAGCTGGCGCAGCCAGTCGAGCGCGCGAAGCTCGAGCTCCGTCGCCGCCGGCGAGGTGCGCCAGAGCATCGCGTTCACGTTCAACGCCGCGGTCAGCAGCTCGCCCAGTATCCCAGGCGCCGAGGCGCTGACCGAGAAGTAGGCGAAGAACGCCGGATGGTTCCAGTGCGTGATTCCCGGGACGATCACGCGGTCGAAGTCGGCGAGGATCTGCTCCAGCGACTCGGCACGCGCCGGCGGCTCCTCGGGAAGCGCGGCAGCGACCTCGCCCGGCTTCACCCGCGCGAGCACCGGATACCGCTCGGCGTCGCGCAGGTAGTCGCCGACCCATTCGACGAGACGTCTTCCGTACTCGACGAAGAGCTCCGGGGGAAGATCGCCGCCGACGGGCGCCTCTCCCTCGTGCGTCTCCCGCTTCACGGCTGGCAGCCGGCAGCCGGCAGCCGGCAGCGGATCATTGTGCGTACCGCAGGATGTCGTACAGGAATCGCACTCCCGCCCCCGCGTCCTCGACGCGGATGCGCTCGTTGTTGCCGTGCACGCCCTCCTGCCCGACGCTCGCCTCGGTCTGGAACGGATCGAGGCCGTAGGCCTTGATGCCGAGCCGCTGGTAGGTCGGGCGGTCGGTCGCACCCGTGAGCATCGGCGTCGTCACGATCGCGTTCGGGTCGCGCTCCTTGGCGGCGCGCTCGATCGCCTCGAACAGGGGGCCGCTCGCCGGGCTCTCGAGCGGTGTCTTCGGCGCCAGCTCGTTCTCGAAGTGGACCGACGTGTCGTTCACGATCCGCTTCAGCGTGGCGAGCACCTGCGCCGGATTCTGGTCGGGAAGGAGCCGGATGTCGATCTTCGCCGTCGCCTCGGGCGGGATGACGTTGGTCTTGTTCGACCCCTCGAGCCCCGTGAGCGTGATCGTGTTGCGCAGGATCGCGTTCCAGTAGGTGTCGCGCGTCAGCCAGGCGCGGGCGCGCGAGCTCTGCACCGCCGTCGAGACGTCGGCGAGCCAGCGCCGCTGCTCGCCGCTGTAGCCCGGCGAGATGTCGCGGAAGAACTTCTGCACGCCGGGCGTCACGTGCAGCGGCGTCTCGTAGTCGGCGATCTTCGCCAGCGCGCGGACGAGCTTCGGCACCGGGTTCTGCTTCGTCGGCCGCGAGCCGTGCGATGGCGTCCCCTTCACCGTCACCTTCTGCCAGAAGGTGCGCTTCTCGGCGACGCCGATCCCCCAGTACTTTAGCTTCCCGTCCTCGACGAGATTGTCGCCGCCTTCGGTGATCACGTACTCGACGTCCTTCAGCAGGTCCGCGTGCTTCTCGACGAACACGATCGCTCCTGTCGAGCCGAGCTCCTCGTCGGAGTTGGCGATGTAGACGATGTCGCGCGTGAGCGGGACGCCGCTGCGTTTGAGCGCGATCATCGCCATGAGGTGCGCGATCCCCTCGCCCTTCATGTCGAGCGCGCCGCGGCCATAGATGAACCCGTCGCGGATCTCGCCGGAGAAGGGCGGCACCTTCCAGTACGACTCCGTGGACGGGACGACGTCGATGTGGTGGACGAGCGCGATCGCCTTCTTCGAGCCGTTGCCGCGGAGCCGCGTATAGAGGTTCGCGCGACCCTTTCCGAGCTCCGTGGTGTCCAAGATCTGGACCTCGAACCCTTCCCGCTCGAGCACCCCCTTCAGCCAGAGCGCGCCCGCGAGCTCGTTCCCCGGCGGATTGGTGGTGTTGATACGCAAGTATTCCTGCATCAGCCGCACGGTCTCGTCCTGGATCGCGTTCCAGTTCACCGGCCGGACCGGCTCCGGCCCAGCGGCCTGGGCGGCGAGCGTGGGCGCGGACAGGAGCAAAGCGGCAAGAACGGCGAAGAAAGAAATCAGGAGTCGCGTGCGCATCGGAGCAGAAAAGGGGTTCGAGTCGACTTCACTGGCGGCAACTGCAAATACAACGGCGACTGCAACTGCCTGGGGCTTTATTGGGTAACTGCAACCACCGGTTGAGTGCCCGAGGCACGGAGCTGCACGGAGGACCTGGCGAGACCAACTCGCCTCGCCTGCCCCAAAGACGCTCGGAGCTGCTTACTGCTTTGGAACTACACACGCCGGTAGTCCACCGAGGGGTGTGCCGTGGCAGTGCTCCGTGCCTCCGTGCCCTCGGCCACTCCATCAAGCAGTTGCAGTTACCCTATCGAGGCCCATGCTGTTGCAGTGCTGTTGCAGTCAGCGGTTGCCGTGCAGGCAGTCAGGAGGCGCGGAGCGCCCCGGTCAAGTTCGGCCCG
>DATAIS010000013.1:0-2095 GCA_036262535.1 Gemmatimonadaceae bacterium
GCAGCGCGCGCGACTCGGCGAGCTGCCGGCGCAGCATCGCGTGCGAATGCTCCTTGATCTCGTGCACGGCGGCGTCGACGCGCCAGTCGGCGGTGTAGCGGTAGCCCCACTTCGATCCGACGACGACGCTCCCGGGCGCGACCCGGCGCGCCGCGAGCCAGCGCGCGAGGAACTCCTCGCCGCGGCCATAGGAGCGCGCGACGTCGAGGTAGCGGACGCCGAGCGCCCATGCGGTGTCCATCACCTCGCGTGCATGCCGCTCCATCGTCTCGACCGAGCGATCGGGGCCGAGGTCGCGCGCGTGATCGAGCGTCATGTATCCCGGGCGGCCGAGCGCCGCGAGGCCGAGCCCGAGCCTGCTCACGCGCGGGCCGGTCGCGCCGAGAGTCGTGAGCGGGATGGCGCCGGCAACGAAGGGTGCATCGTCTGGCACGCGCGAAATGTCGCGCCGTGAAGCGCGGCGGGGTAGGATTCGCGCATGCCAGAGCTCGGGCGGCTGCCCACTGGGGAACGCGTAGAAGTCGTGACGCTCAGGAACGCGCGCGGAATCGAGATGCGCGTCGCGACCTACGGCGCGATCATCGTGTCATTGAAGACACCGGATCGCGACGGTCGGTTCGCCGACATCGTGCTCGGCCACGACACGCTCGACGGCTACGTGCGGGCGTCGCCCTACTTCGGCGCCATCGTCGGGCGCGTCGCGAACCGGATTGCGCGTGGGCGATTCACGCTCGACGGCGTCGAGCACGTGCTCGCGGTGAACGATCCCCCCAATCACCTGCACGGCGGGGTGCGAGGGTTCGACAAGAAGGTGTGGACGATCGCGACGAGGGACGGGGGAGCAGCGCCGCGCTCCGTCGACCTTCGTTGTCGGAGCGTTTCTGGGGATGAAGGCTACCCCGGGACGCTCGATGCCCGGGTCACGTACACGCTGGGCGACGACGACAGCGTCACGATCGACAGCGAGGCGACGACCGACGCGCCGACGGTCGTGAACCTGAGCCAGCACAGCTACTTCAACCTCACCGGCGGTGCGCGCGACATCCTCGGCCACGAGCTCCAGATCGACGCGGCGGAGATGACACCGGTGGACACGACGCTGATCCCGACGGGGGAGATCGCGCCGGTCGCGGGAACGCCCTTCGATTTCCGGTGCGCGACGCCGATCGGTGCGCGGATCGGAGCGAGCGACGAGCAGCTCGCGCGCGGACGCGGCTACGATCACAACTACGTGATGCGTCGTGCGCCGGGCGAGCTCGCGCGGGCAGCGCGGGTGCGCGAGCCCGAGAGCGGGCGAACGGTCGAGGTGTGGACCACGGAGCCGGGACTCCAGTTCTACTCCGGCAACTTCCTCGACGGACCGATCGTCGGAAAGAACGGCACCACGTATCGACATCGCTGGGGCTTCTGCCTCGAGACGCAGCACTTCCCCGATGCGCCGAACCAGCCTGCCTTTCCCTCGATCGTGCTGCGCCCGGGCGCGACGTATCGAACGCGCACCGTCTGGCGCCTCGCCAGCGACTAGCTTCCGGCGACGATGACGACGAAGGTCGAGCGCGGCATCCGGACGATCCAGGGGGGAATGCTCGCCAACGCGGCGCTCGCGGTGGTGAAGCTCGTCGCGGGGATCGTCGGCCACGCGTATGCGCTGGTCGCCGACGCGGTCGAGTCGTTCGCCGACGTCGGCAGCTCGCTCATCGTCTGGGGCGGTCTCGCCGTCGCGGCGCAGCCAGCCGACGAGGATCATCCATTCGGCCACGGCAAGGCGGAGGCGATCGCCGGTGCCGTGGTGGCGGTGATGCTCATCGGCGCGGCGTTCGCGCTCGGCATCCAGTCCGTGAGGCAGATTCGTGAGCCCCACACGCTCCCTGCCCCCTGGACACTCGCGGTGCTCGTGACGGTGATGCTCGTGAAGTGGGTGCTCGCGCGGCGTGTGAGGAAGGCAGGCGACGAGCTCGGGAGCACGGCGGTGCGCGCCGATGCCTGGCACCACCTCAGCGATGCCGTCACGTCGGCGGCGGCGTTCATCGGCATCGGCATCGCGATCGTCGGCTACCGGATGACGGAGAACATCGCCTGGGCGGCGGCCGACGAC
>DATAIS010000014.1:0-1767 GCA_036262535.1 Gemmatimonadaceae bacterium
GTACATCGCGTCCACGAACTGCTCGACGCGTACGCACGCCCCGCGCATCAGCCCGAGCCGCGCGGCGATCGTCGCCACGGTCGCGCTGTCCGAGTACGCGTACCCCGCGATCGTAGCCAGCACGTGCGCGATCGTCGGATCACCGTCCGACGACTGGGCCGGCGCGAGCAGCCGCTCGACCAGGTCGGCGTAAACGGGAAACGGTTCGGCGCAGTCCGAGGTGAGGATCCGGTCGACGTTCATTGCAGGGCCATATCAGGGGCGGTCCGGTTCGTGCGAGTTCGCTGATGCGATGACACTCATCGGATACCACGCGTCACACGAGCAGTATCCGCCGAGCGAGCTCCTCGCGCTCGTGCGCGACGCCGATGCGGCCGGGTTCGCCGGCGTCATGTGTGCGGACCATTTCGCTCCCTGGCTCGAGGAGCAGGGCCACAGCGGCTTCGCCTGGTCGTGGCTCGGTGCCGCGCTCCAGGCCACGTCGATGTCGTATGGTGTCGTCAACGCGCCCGGCGACCGCTATCACCCCGCGATCATCGCCCAGGCAGCCGCGACGCTCGCCGAGATGTTCCCCGACCGCTTCTGGCTCGCCATCGGCAGCGGCGAGGCGCTCAACGAGCACGTCACGGGCAATCGCTGGCCGCCCAAGCCCGAGCGCAACGCGCGCCTTCGCGAGTGCGCCGAGATCATGCGCGCACTCTGGGATGGCGAGACCGTCAGCCATCGCGGCCTCGTCACCGTCGAGGAGGCGAAGCTCTACTCGCGCCCCGCGCGCCCGCCGCGCCTCGTCGGCGCCGCCATCTCCGAGCAGACGTCGCAGTGGCTCGGCGGCTGGGCCGACGGCCTGATCACCACCGGCCGCCCACGCGACGACATGAAGCGGATGATCGACGCCTTCCGCCGCGGCGGCGGTGTCGGCAAGCCGATCCTCGTCCAGCATGGTCTGTCATGGGCACCGCGCGAGGAAGACGCCCGCCGTCAGGCGCACGAGCAGTGGCGCTTCTCCGCGCTCGGCGGGGAGGTCCTCTGGCAGCTCCGCACCCCGCAGGAGTTCGCCGCCGCATCGGAGTTCGTCACCGAGGCCGACGTCGCCGAAGGGCTGCGGGTGTCGTCGGACCTCGAGCGCCACGCTGCCTGGGTGCATGAGTACTTCGAGATCGGCGTCGACGAGGTCTACTGCTTCAACGTCGGCCGCAACCAGCGCCAGTACATCGAAGCCTTCGGCGAGCACGTGCTACCCGCCCTCGCGGCGCGTTAGGCGTTCACGCCAGGCGTTCCGCTAGGTCTTCTCGCGCCGGCCCGGCTTGACGCGGAGGCGCGGAGATCCGCGGAGGGCGCGGAGGACAGCACACCCATCATCGATCCGTCGGCGTGTGCCGTTCCCAAGTACTTCAAGACTCCGAGAGCTTTTGGGGCAGGCGGGGCGAGTCAATCTCGCCGGGTCCTCCGCGGTAGTTCTCCGCGCCCCCCGCGCCTCCGCGTCAACCGGGCCGGCGGTAGAAAGCCGAGGGGCCGGCGCGAGCTCGTGCTCGACGAGTGCGCCACGATGTTAGCGCCGCGCCCGGACGCCGGTCTTGAACGTACCGGCTAACCTGCCAGCATCGCCTCGATCTTCGTCAACGTGGTCCAGTTGCGCGTCGTCACCTGATCGCGGAGGGCGCGGCCGACGGCCGCGGGAAGCGGGCTGTCGAGGAACCCCTCGGGGCACCACATGTAGGCCGCCCGCCCGCGAACGGCGAGCGCGTCCGGCGCCCAGTCCTTGCCGAG
>DATAIS010000015.1:0-2474 GCA_036262535.1 Gemmatimonadaceae bacterium
ATGGGCTACGCGCGTGACTTCATCGGTGCGATGGACAGCGTCATGCCGGCGGTGCTCCGCGGCGTGAAGGTGATCGCGAATGCGGGCGGCGTGAACCCGGTGGCGTGCGCGGAGGCCGTGCGCGACCTGGGCCGTGCCTCCAGCGCCGCCGAAAAGCTTCGCATCGGCGTCGTGACCGGCGACGACCTGCTGCCGCGTCTCGACGAGCTGCTCGCTGCCGGCCATCCCTTCGCGAACATGGACACGGGCGCGCCGCTCGGCGACGTGCGCGATCGCGTGCTGTCGGCGAACGCCTACATCGGTTCCGAGCCGATCGTCGCCGCACTGGCGCGCGGCGCCAACGTCGTCGTCACGGGCCGCTCGACCGATACCGCGCTGACGATGGCGCCCCTCCGCCACGAGTTCGGCTGGGGCGCGAGCGACTGGAACCGGCTCGCGGCCGGGATCGTCGCCGGGCACATCATCGAGTGCGGGGCGCAGTGCTCGGGTGGCAACTGTCTCTACGACTGGCAGACGATCCCGCGGCTCGAGGACGTCGGCTATCCCATCGTCGAAGCATCGGCGGACGGCTCGTTCGTGGTGACCAAGCATCGCGGCACCGGCGGCCGCGTCTCGGTCCCATCGGTGAAGGAGCAGCTGGTCTACGAGATGGGCGACCCGAAGTCGTACATCACCCCCGACGTGATCGCGGACTTCACCTCCATCCGGCTCGCCGCCGACGGTGAGGACCGCGTCCGCGTCCACGGCATCGTCGGCCGTCCTCCGACGGACAAGCTCAAGGTGTCGATCGCCTATCGCTCAGGCTACAAGGCCGTCGGAACGCTGGTGTACGCGTGGCCCGACGCCCTCGCGAAGGCGCAGGCCGCCGATCGCATCCTGCGCGCTCGACTGGATCGCATGGGGCTCCGCTTCGACGAGATACTCACCGAGTTCGTCGGCGTCTCGGCGACGCACGGCCCACTGGCCGGTACGGTCGATGCTCCCGAGGTCCAGCTGCGAATCGGCGTCAGGGGGAATGACCGCGCAGCGGTGGAGCGCTTCACCCGCGAGATAGCGCCGCTCGTGCTCAATGGGCCGCCGAGCGTCACCGGCTTCGCCGGCGGACGCCCCAAGGTCGAAGAGGTCGTCGCCTACTGGCCCGCGCTCGTCGACAAGACCGTCGTCGCGACGAAGGTGGAGGTGCTACAGTGAGAGTCCGTCTGCTCGACGTCGCGCACGCCCGGTCGGGCGACAAGGGAGACACCGCGAACGTCGGCGTCATCGCGCTGCGTGAGGAGTGGTATCCTCTCCTCGAGCGCAGTCTCTCGCGCGAGCGAGTCGCGACGCACTTCCGGGGGCTGATCACCGGCGGCGTCGAGCGCTTCGAGCTCCCCAACCTCGGCGCGCTCAACTTCCTCCTCCACGGCGCGCTGGGCGGGGGCGGAACCCTGTCGCTCAAGACAGACGCGCAGGGGAAGGTCTTCTCCACCGCGATGCTGCGCATGGTGATCGACGTGCCCGACGACGAAGCCAGGACGTTAGGCCTGCCGGAGGCGCCGTGACGCCATCCGACACGGGTGCCCGGCTGCGCGTCGAGCGCGCCGACGGAGTGGGGCGGATCGTGCTCACCCGTCCCGAGAAGAAGAACGCCCTCGACCGCCTCGCCGCCGAGGAGCTCTTCGCGGCACTGAGCACGCTCGAGACCGATCACGCGGTCCGCGTCATCCTCATCACGGCGGAGGGGAAGGACTTCTGCGCCGGCGCCGACCTCGAGGCGCTCGCGGCGATGCGCGACGCGTCCGCCGATGAGCACCGCGACGACGCCGAGGCGCTCGGCAGGGTCTTCCTCGCCATCCGGACGATCGTCAAGCCGATCGTCGCCGCGGTGAAGGGACGCGCCCTCGCCGGCGGTGCCGGGCTCGCGATCGCATGCGACATCGTGCTCGCCGCCGACGACGCCCAGCTCGGCTTCCCCGAGGTGAAGGTCGGCTTCGTGCCGGCGATGGTGATGACGATGCTCCGCCGCTGCGTCGGCGAGAAGCACGCGGCGGACCTGGTGCTCACGGGGCGCGTCGTCGCCGCCGAGGAGGGCGCGCGCATCGGGCTCGTCAGCCGGATCCTGCCCTCCCGCACCTTCGACGCCGACGTGCAGAAGATCGTCGCCGAGGTCGCGCGCACGCCCAAGACGGCGATCGCGCTCACGAAGTGGCTCTTCCACAAGCTCGACGAGCTCTCCTTCAGCGACGGCATCGCCGCCGGCGTCGTGACGAACGTCGAGGCGCGCGCGACCGAGGATTTCCGCGAGGGGATTCGGCGCTTTCTCGAACGGGGCAAGGACAAGCGATGAGCAACGCATCTCTCCTCACCCTCCGACTCACCCTCGCCATCTTCGGCGTGGTGGTCTGGGGCCTCGGCTATCGCACCGGAGAGCGGGGCTTCCTCCTCGCCGGCATCGTCCTCATGGCGCTCTCGCTCGTCGCCCGCTGGATCCGCCC
>DATAIS010000016.1:0-5042 GCA_036262535.1 Gemmatimonadaceae bacterium
AGCAGGCCGGTGATCCCGCGCCTGATGTCGAAGCTGACCTCGCTCACCGCGACCACGGCGCCGAACCAGCGCGAGACGTTGTCGACGCGAATGATTGGTGTGGTGGTCATGGCGTGAGCCTCCGGTAGCGTCTCCACAGGAGTGCCGCGGCGCCGAACGTCCAGAGCAGGAACCAGCCGACGAGCACCGTGGAGCCGAGCGCCTTCGCGGGCGCCCTGTCCGTCAGCTCGCTCGGCTTGCCGAAGATGATGTCGCTCACGTGCAGCGGGATGCTGCTGAGGGTGAACATCGAGAGCCACTGGCCGAGGGCCCCTTTCATCTCACCGGCGAGGCCGACGGTGAAGGGCGTGGTGATCACGAAGAGGCCGACCATGAACACCGACGCGTAGGCGCGGCGCTTCGTGAACGACGCGATCAGGAGCGAGAGCGACGTCGCGTATGCCGCCATCGCCGCACCGGCGAGGAGGAAGCGCGGGATGTCGAGCCAGTGCTTCTGGACGTAGACGCCAGGGCTCACGTCGCCACCAGCCCGCCCGAGGAAGAGTACGAGCTGCGGCAGCCAGAGCGTGCCGAGCATGACGGTGAGGAACGCCGCCCAGCGCGCAGCGACGTAGTCCGAGCCGAGCAGCGGACGCACGAGGTAGAGGTTGATCGTGCCGTTGCGGCGGTCGGGGCAGAGCAGCTCCGGCCCGACGACCGCGGCGAAGACGAAGACGATGATCGAGACGATCCCGTAGTAGTCGCCGTGCGAGGGGATGTTGTTCCGATCCGCCGCGCCAGGCCCGCCCATCATGTTAGCCGCGCCGGCGATGATCGCCATCACGAGGCCGATCATCGTCAGCACCCCGATGAAGAACCAGGGCAGCACCTTCGCCTTCCCGCCGCGGCCGAAGCCCAACGCGGTCCGCACCCCGTCCTTGAAGATCGCCTTCCGCGACCGGCTCCGCCCCTCGCGCTCACCGTCGTAGCGCTGGTAGCCAATGTCGAAGACAGTTCCCGACGTGTTCATGCGACCTCCGCCGGCTTCGCGTGCTCGCCCGTACGCTCGAAGATCTCGGTAAGCGCGTGCTTCCGCGGCGCCATGCGGCGGAGCGGCGCCTTCGCCTCGACGAGCGCGTCGCGCACCAGGTCGTAGACCGACTCGTCGGGCCCCTCGATGGTGAGCCCGCTCCGCTCCGACGCGACGCGTACGCCGCGACGCTCGAGCGCCTCCACCAGCGCCTCGCGGTTCTCGTCCACTTCGATGAACACCGTCTCGGTCTCCTGGGTGAACTGCTCGACCTCCCCCGAGCGCACGAGCCGGCCGCCCTGGAGGACGATGATCCGGTCGCAGGTGCGCTCGACGTCGCCCATGAGGTGCGAGGAGAAGAGGACGCTGATCCCGAACTCGCGGTGCGTCTTTCTTATGAGCGCGAGCATCTCCTCGCGCCCCGCGGGGTCGAGCCCCGCCGTCGGCTCGTCGAGAAAGACGAAGGCCGGGTCGTGCACCAGCGCCTGCGCGAGCTTGACGCGCTGCTTCATCCCCGTCGAGTAGCCGCCGATGGCGCGGTAGCGCTCCTCGAACAGCCCGACATGCCTGAGCGTGTCCGCCGCGCGCGTCCTCGCCGCCGCTGGCGGGATGCCGCTCGTCTCCGCCATGTGCGTCAGGAACTCGGCGGCGCTCACGTGTGAGGGGAGGCAGTCGTGCTCGGGCATGTAGCCGATGCGCTGCCGGACCTCGATGTCCTCGAAGGCGTTCCTGCCGAGCACCGTCGCCGTGCCCGACGTCGGCCGCGTCAGGCCGAGCACGATGCGGATCGTGGTGCTCTTCCCGGCGCCGTTCTCGCCGAGGATGCCGGTGATTCCGTCGTGGATCGCGAAGGTGACGTCGTCGAGGGCGACGACGTTGGCGTAGCGCTTGGTGAGCCGTTCGACGGCGAGAAGGGGTCGTTCGCTGGCCATCCGCTCCCTTGGCTGGGGGTCTGGGGGGTCTCCCAGCGCTACGGACAGGCCGAGCGGGAAGTTTCTACGTATGGCTACGCATTGCCTCTGGCGAGCCGGCGCAGCATCCTCTCTCCGTCGTGGCAGCGAGTTTTTTCCCCGGCCCCCCCCGCACCCCAATCATTCCGCCCATGCCATCGATCACGTTCGCTCGCGCCCTCACCCTTCTCGGGATCGCATGGGCGATCCCCGCCATGGCGCAGGAGACGACGCCCGCCTCGTCGCAGGCCGTCGGCTCGATCTCCGGAACGGTCGTCACCGCGAACCAGCAGGCGCTGGGTGGTGCGCGGATCGAAGCCATCGCCGCCGGACGCCCGATCGTCCGCGTCCAGGCGGGGGAGAACGGCACCTTCTTCCTCGACCAGCTCGGCGCCGGCCGCTGGCGACTCGTCGTCTCGCGCATCGGCTACGCCCAGCGTGAAGACACGGTCGTCGTCGTCCCCGGCCAGACGGCGCAGCTCCGCGTCGTGATGGCCGCCGTGACCGCCCGGCTCGACCAGGTCACCACCACCGCCTCACGGCGGATGGAGAAGATCCTCGACGCGCCCGCCTCGGTGAGCGTCGTGACCGCCGAGGAGGTCGCCGAGCGTCCGGCGCTGACGGTGATGGACAACGTGCGCGGCGAGCCCGGGATCGACGTCGCCCAGGCGGGGCTCGTCCAGTCGGCGATCGTCGCCCGGGGCTTCAACAACGTCTTCTCGGGGACGCTGCTCACGCTCGTGGACAACCGTTTCGCGTCGGTGCCGTCGCTGCGCGTCAACGTGCCCTACCTCTTCACGACGTCGAACGAGGACATCGAGCGGATCGAGATCCTGCTCGGTCCCGCCGCGGCACTGTACGGACCGAACAGCGCCAACGGCGTGCTCCACGTCATCACCAAGTCCCCCTTCACCTCTCAGGGGACGACGATGACGCTCGACGCGGGCGAGCGCGGGGTGGTGCGCGTTGCGGCTCGTCAGGCGGGCGTCGCCGGCAGCTCCTTCGGCTACAAGCTCACCGGCGAGTACATGCAGGGCAAAGACTGGCGGTTCGTGGACCCCGCCGAGCCGGCGACCTTCCCGAACACGCCGAACACGCCGCGGCCGCGGGTGGGGCAGGTGAATCGCCGCGATTATGACATCGAGCGTTATGGCGGCGAGGCGCGGGTGGACTGGCGCTTCGGAGAGAACGCCGAGTGGATCAACAGCTACGGGCTGGTCCACGTCGGCAACAGCATCGAGCTCACCGGCGCCAACGGCGCGGCGCAGATCCGCGACTGGACGATCCAGAGCGTGCAGTCGCGGCTGCGCGCGGGCCGGGTCTTCGCGCAGGTCTTCGCGAACCTCAGCGACGCCGGCAACGCCGACAGCACCGACCTCGGTGGGACCTACATCCTGCGCACCGGGCAGCCGATCGTGGACAACTCGCGCGCGATCGGATCGCAGCTCCAGCACTCGATCGACATCGGCAGCCGCAACACCGTCATCTACGGCGCGGACTACATCTTCACCAATCCGCGCACCGGCGGCACGATCAACGGCCGCAACGAGGAGGACGACGACGTCACCGAGTACGGCGGCTACTTCCAATCGACGTCGAAGATCGCGCCCAAGCTCGACCTGCTGCTCGCGGCGCGGCTCGACAAGCACAGCGAGCTCGAAGGGACGTTCTTCTCGCCGCGCGCGGCGATCGTCTTCAAGCCGGCGGAGGAGCAGAGCGTCCGCCTGACGTTCAACCGCGCCTACAGCACACCGGCGAACTTCTCATTCTTCCTCGACCTGCTCCAGGCGGGGAACATCAGCGGGCTGCCCTTCAACGTGCGCGCGGTCGGCGTGCCGGAGAGCGGCTTCAACTTCCGGCGCGACTGCGCCGGTGGGGTGGGGTCGCTCTGCATGCGCTCGCCGTTCACGCCGGCAGGTGCGGGCGGCGGCGGTGCCTTCGTCCCCGCGAACGCGGCAGCGTACTATCCGGCTGCGCTCCAGGTGGCGCTGGCGGGTGGTCTCCGCAACCAGCTGATCGCGGGAGGGTTCTCGGCCGCGACGGCCGACACCATCATCGGGCGGCTGGCCACCTTCAACGCCCCGGCGTCGGGGGTCGGCACCAACCTCACCTACGTCACCAACGGCACGACGGTGAGCCCGTCGCAGGTGCGCGACCTGCCGCGGCTCAAGGCGTCGTTCACCAACGTCCTCGAGCTGGGCTACAAGGGGACGGTGGGGCAGCGTCTCGTGCTCGCGGCCGACGCCTGGTATCAGCAGCGCGAGAACTTCACCACCGCCGCGGCGAACTTCACGCCTAACGCCCTGCTCAACGGCCCGACCCTTGGCCAGGGGCTGGCCGGACACCTCGCGCCGACCATCGGCGCCGGGCGCGCCGCGGCGGTCGCGCCGGTCGTCGCCAATGCGCTCGCGCGGATTCCGCTCGGCACGGTGGTGCCGGACAGCCGCGTCACGACCAACGGCGACATCGCGTTCACGTACCAGACGATCGAGAAGACGATCGACCTCCACGGCGCCGACCTCGCCTTCGACTTCCTGCTCACCGACGCGCTGACGATGACCGGCACGTACTCATGGGTGAGCGACGTCGAGTTCCCGGAGATCGAGAGCGGGCAGCGTGCCCTGACACTCAACGCGCCCGACCACAAGGGATCGCTAGGCTTCAAGTGGGACGTCATGCAGCGCGCGCTCACGGGTGAGCTGCGTGCCCGCTACCAGAACACCTTCCCGGTGAACTCGGCGGTGTTCGTGACGGGGATCAACCTGCCGGCGCCGGGTGGCGGCACCTATCAGTACCGCCAGCCGCCGACCTCCACCTTCGTCGACGCGCAGGTGACGATGCGTCGGACGTTAAGCGGGAGCCGTGGGATGCTCTGGTCGATCGGCGCGACGAACCTGCTCGACCGCAGGGTGCCGGTCTTCGCCGGCGTGCCCGACATCGGCCGGCTGGTGATGACGCGGCTGCAGTTCACCCTCTAGCCCGCGCTGCGCGCCGGCGCCCTGGGTGGCGCCGGCGGGCAGGCGTCGGTGTACCCGAAGTCGCAGGCACGCTTGCGGTAGCGCTTCGCCTGGTCGAGGTCGTGC
>DATAIS010000017.1:0-2936 GCA_036262535.1 Gemmatimonadaceae bacterium
GAACAGGGCGGGGTCAAGCCGCTTCTTTCGGCGAGGAGGCATCGGGGCGGAGACTAACGAGATGAGAGACCAGAGTCGAGAGACGTCCGGCTCCTGTCTCGTCCTGTTTCGTCGACGGGAGACTAGCGTCGAGAGAAGTCATCGCCTTCGGCTCGACAACGGGGGACGGGAGTCGGGAGAGGAGCCGATGAGGGATCAGAAACGTGAGAGCGACCGGCATCAGATATCGCTCGTCATCGGCGCTCTTCCCGCGGTTGGCTCCGTGACCAGGGAGGCGGCGACGAGGGATACCTGAGGCAGGTCGCTCCCTCGTCCCCCGTCTCTTCTCGCGGTATCACCCGTCTCCCGTCCCCCGTCGCCGAGCGCCAGCGAAGGCTTCGCTCGTCCCTGGTCTCCCGTCCCTGAGCGAAAGCGAAGGCCTCTCTCGTCCCCAGTCCCTCGTCGCGGTTCCGTCCGGCGGGGTGGGTCGTCTGGAAGGAGGTCGGGATCCCCTCAATACCTCCTCCTATGCCCCTCGCACGAACTGCTCGCGGCGCCCTCATCGCCGCGATGCTCGCCGCTATCAGCGGCTGTGGCCGGCGGTCCGGGGGGGAGGAGGTTGCGATCGGCCTTGCGGCGATGGTCGGGCGGCCGACGATGCAGCCCGTGCGGCAGGGTGTGCAGCTCGCGATCAAGCGGCTGAACGCGGAACGGCCGGCCGGGACGCCCCCCTTCGTCCTCCGCACCGTCTCGACCGACCTCACCAGCGCGGTCCAGATCGCGTCGACGCTGCGCGCGGACCCGTCGGTCGTCGGCGTCGTCGGGCACACCGACAGCGGCAGCTCGCTCGAGGCGGCGCCGATCTACGAGGACGCGGAGCACGGCGGGAAGGACGCGCTGGTCGCGATCTCGCCGACGAGCACGAGCGTCGCGCTGAGCGGGCGGAGCAGGTGGCTCTTCCGCGTCTGCCCGAGCGACCTCGCGGCGAGCCAGGCGGCGGCGCGATTCGCGCTCGACTCCCTGCACTCGCGCAGCGCGGCGATCATCTACCGCAACGACGCCTACGGGCGCGGCTGGACGAAGGCCTTCGTCGAGGCGTACCAGGCGGGGGGCGGGCGCATCGTCATCCGCGGGCCGCACCTCGCCGGCATGACCGAGTGGGAGGCGTACGCGGCGCTGGTGCGGAAGCACTCGCCCGACCTCGTGCTCTTCCCCGGCAGCCCCGCCGATGCGGCGGCGTTCATCGACACCCTCCGCAAGAGCGGACCGGTGCCGCGCGTCCTCGGCGGGGACGCAGTCTCCGACCTCGCGAACCGCGGCAGCAAGTTCGCGGGCGTTCACTACACCGCGTTCTTTCTCGCCGACCGCCCGCCGAACGACAGCGCGCGCGTCTTCATCGCCGAGTATCAGCGGCAGTTCGGCTCGCGTCCCGACCAGGGGGCCGCGCTCGCCTACGACGCGGCGATGCTGATCGGCCGCGCCGTGATCGCGGTCGGCGCCGACAGACACAAGGTGCGCGACCACATCGCGTCGATCGGACGGCAGTCGGCGGCGGCGATCGGCGCGACGGGACCGATCGCGTTCAACGACAAGCAGGACGTCGTGAACAAGCCGGTGGTGATCGCGAGGACCGGCGGCCGATGAAGCCGGGGGAGCTCCTTCCGCGGATCCTCAACGACCGACGCGTCCGGCGGATCCTCTTCGCGCGATTCACGACCATCCGCTCGATGCTCTGGGCGGGCTTCGGCTTCCTGATCGTGCTCCTCGCCAGCGCCGGCATCGTCATGATCGGCACGCTGCGGGCGACGGCGCGGCAGAGCGGCGCCGAGGTGCGCGCGCTCTACGGCGAGCTGACGGCGATGCAGCGCGTGTCGGACGCGATCATGCGCGGGATGGTGAACGGGATGCAGTTCCTGAACACCGACGCGAGCGCCGACTCCGCGGCCTACGAGCGTGCGTCGGCGGACGCGGAACGCATCCGCCGCGACGCTCTCGACCTCTCGCTGCTCTCGGCCGAGGAGCGACGCGAGCTCGAGGAGCTCGGCCGTCTCCAGGCATCGCTCGAGGTCGCGATCGCGGTCACCCGTGCCTATCGCGAGACCGGACGTCCCGCGGATGCGGCGCGAGTCCTTCGCGGCGCCACCGGCGACATCGGCAAGATTCACGGCGCGCTGGCCGCGATCCACAACGCCGCCGCGGCGCGCACCGACGAGCGCGACGCGCAGCTTCAGGAGCGCGTGCGCACGCTCTCCCTCTGGCTGGCAGCGGCGATCCTGCTCGCGGTGGTCGTCGCCGGCCTCATGAGCTGGCGGACGTTAGGCGCGGTGACCCGCCCGCTCGGCGACCTCGGCACCGACGTCGACGCGATCGGCAACGGCGACCTCCGGCTCGACACGCGCTCGGGGCGCGCCGTGACCGAGGCCCGCGAGTACACGAAGCTCGCCACGGCGCTGGTCCGCGCGCGCGACCGGCTGCGCTCGCTCCTCGAGCGCGTGCAGCAGGAGGCGGAGACGGTGAACCGCGCCGCGACCGCCCTCGCGGCGACGTCGTCGACGACGTCGGAGGCGACGCAGCACGTCACGGCCGCCGTGAACGACATGGCGCGCAACGCGGCGGGGCAGGTGGACATCCTCGCCACCGCCACCGAGGCGGTGCGCCAGCTCGCCGAGGACGGCGCGTCGATCGGCGAGGCGGCGGGGGAGAGCGAGCAGGCCGGGCGCGTCATCCGCGCGACGGCGGACGCGACACGAGCAGGGATCGCCGAGGCGGTGTCGACGCTCCTCGGCGCGCGCGAGGTCGTGGACTCGTCGGCGCGCGAGATCTCCGCGCTGCGCGATGCGACCGCGGTGGTGGACCGCTTCGTCGCCGTCATCTCCGACATCGCGGTCCAGACGAACCTCCTCGCGCTCAACGCCGCGATCGAGGCGGCGCGCGCCGGCGACGCGGGGCATGGCTTC
>DATAIS010000018.1:0-3504 GCA_036262535.1 Gemmatimonadaceae bacterium
TTCGCTCAAGATCGACCGCGCCTTCGTCGGCGACATCACCAGGGACCCCGACGACGCCGCGATCTGCGCCGCGGTCGTCGCGCTCGCGCGCTCGCTCAAGCTCTCGGTGATCGCGGAGGGCGTCGAGACGCGCGAGCAGCTCGACTTCCTCCGCGAGCATCACTGCGACTACTGGCAGGGTTACCTCTACTGCCAGCCCCGCCCCGCCGCTGCGTGCGGCGCGATGCTCTCGCGCGAGGTGCTGATGCGGCAGGAGATCGGGCGCAGCTGACGCGAGGGCGCGGCTAGCGGAGGCTTCCGCCGCGCTGTAGGCTGTGGGACGATGTTTGCCTCCTGCAGGTACAGGGGTTTCGTGTGGGCGGCGCTCGACGCTCTCGAGAGGTCCAGGCCCCTCACGCCGTTCGCCGTCGCGGTGGCCTGCGCACTGCTCCCGCTTCGCGGCGCCCTGTTCCCCGACATCGCGCCAGGCCCCAATGACATCCCGCAGTTCGTGCGCGATCGGGCCGCGCTGCTCTGGGTGCTCTGTTGGCTCCCCGCCATCCACTACTCCCTGCTCTCGCGTCAGGAACGACGGCCGATTCCGTTCCTGCCAGTCATTGGGGTGCTCTATGGGCTGTACTACGCGCTGGCCCCGATGCTTGGCCAGACGAATCTCCTGACGAGCTCCGTCGCCTGGACACTTCCCTCGCTCGACCCGTCCCGCGAGCTCGCCCCGGCCGTGAATCTGGCGCTCGCTGGGTGGGTGATGTCGATGATCGGATATGCATACGGGCGCCTGCTCGGGAACGCCCGACTCCTGGGCGTGCACCGCGCGACTCGCGAGCTCCGTCTACCCACGGTCGTCGACTGGGCCCTCGCGTCGGTAGTCGTGGGCATTGCGGTCGCGCTGTTCCGTCGGCTGGTGGAGCTCCCGCTCGTCCTGCGCGGAGTCGCGACCCTCGTCAACATGCTGATGCATGCGGCGCTGATCGTGCTCGTCTACCTGATCGGGCGCGGCTACTTCGCAAGCAAGCGACGCCGGCGCGTCGCGACACTGGTCGCACTCGCCGCATTCGTGCAGCTCGGCACCGGAGCAACCTACCCGGTCATCTACATCGCATTCTGCATCTTCGTCGGCATGTGGCTCGCTCACCAACGCATCCGCGCATGGTGGTACGTCGCCGCGGCCGTGCTGATCCTGACCTTCATGGCCGTACGCGGCGCGATGGTGGAATGGCGCGCGCGAGTCTGGTTCTCAGGTGTGGAGTACGGTCCCGTCGCGCGTTCGGTGCTACTCACCGAGATCCTCGCCCGGGACATCGATCAGCGCGGCACGCTGACGGTGGTGAACGATGGGCTCGACCTCATCGTGAAGCGTTCTGCCAACTCCGATCTGCTCGCGGATGTCGTCCGGCGTACTCCGCGCGACATCCCGTTCTGGGATGGCTTCACCTACCACTCGCTCGTCGGCGCCTTCGTGCCCCGTGCGCTCTGGCCGAACAAGCCGCAGAAGACACTCGGGCAGGACTTCGGGCACCGTTACGCATACCTCGGTGCAACGGACCGTCACACGTCGATCAATCTCCCGGTACTCATCGAGTTGTACATCAACTTCGGGGTCGACGGGGTGATCTTCGGCATGTTCGTGGTCGGACTTGTCTACTGCCTCCTCCAGCGTATCTGCAACCAGCCGGGCCAGAGCGTGCTGACGAGCGCTGCGGGTACACAGATTCTCATCCCGCTCTTCGTCATCGAGTGCGACTTTTCGCTGCAGTTCGGCGGTGCGTTGATGCAGCTCGCAGCCATGGGATTGCTTCTCTATGTGATACGCGGTTTGCAACGGCGGCGCGACCTGCGGCACGTCAGGCCGACGCCGACGGCACCCGTATGCGTGCCAGCCGCGTTGTCACTCTGCCGCTCACGACGGTTCTGGTCTTACGCAGGCCCACGGCGACGGGACGACTCGCCGCGCGCGCGTCCGATGGCAGGCGACGTCGCCGCTGATTGATTCGACGGCCGCTCGAATTCCTTGCAGTTCTTGCAGTCGGAGAGGAGTCCGAACAGCAGTCGGCTTGCCTCGTGGCCCGCGCCCTGCAACTACACCGCGCGCGCGAAAACCGCGCGCCGAACTGAGGCGTAATTGCCGAACCAACTGAGGAGCTCTGAGATGATGCGTACTCTTGCGATGCTGTGCGCGGCCGTGATCGCGACCGGCTGCGTCCGTACCGCGACGAACCCCGCCACCGGAAAGGTGGACGTGGATATCGAATCGCCCACCAAGAAGGGCGAGGACTGGAAGGGCACCATCAACGCCGTCAACAGCGCCATCAATGGCGAAGTGCGAGCGAACGTCGCCAACGGGCAGACGAACGTGACGCTCTCGCTCACCGGCGGATCGAACGGTCAGTCGAACATGTGGATGATCCACGAGGGCCGCTGCGGCTCACCGGGCGCGGGCTTCGGCTCGATGTCGCAGTACCCGAACGCCAGGTTCGACGCGAATGGTCGGGCGACGGTGAACGTCACCCTCCCGGGCCGCCTCGACGAGGCGAAGGACTACGTCGTCGTCATCCACGGTCAGGACATGAACACCGTAGTCGCCTGCGGCGATCTCGACGACTAAGGTCGTCACCGCAGCAACACGAAGGGCGGGCGCTGGTTGCCCGCCCTTCGTGCTTGGAGCACGCCGGCAGCCGACAGCCGTCTCTACCGGGTGGCGAACCCGGGTGCCGCGGAGCAACTTCCGCCGCCTCTCACCACCTTCTCCCCGCATGCGTTTCTCCTCACGCCTCGCGCTCGTCCTTCTCGCCCTTCCCGCGGCCGCGCTCGCCCAGCAGCAGCCGCCGCTCACGGACTTCCGCCCCGGGGGCACCTACGACCCGGCGGTCCCGCGCCCCGACTCGGTGCTCGGCTACGCGGTCGGCACGCACCACACCGACTACGCGGGCCTCGAGCGCTGGCTCGCAGCGCTCCAGCGCAGTGACCGGGTGCGCGTCCTTCGCTACGGCGAGTCGGTGGAGCGGCGGCCGCTCTACCTGATCGTCATCTCGAGCCCTGCCAACCTGGCGCGGCTCGAGGAGATCCGTGCGGCGATGGCGAAGCTCGCCGACCCCCGGACGACGAACGACGCCGAGGCGCAGCGCATCGCGGCGAGCATGCCGGCGGTGGCGTGGATGAACCACGCGAACGACGGCAACGAGTCGGCGGCGTTCGAGTCGGCGATCCAGACGAGCTATCAGCTCGCCGCCGGTACCGACTCGGTGACGCGACGCATCGTCGACCAGTTGGTGGTGATCGTGAACCCGGCGCACAACCCGGAGAGCCATGAGCGCTTCGTCGCCTGGTACAACAGCGCCCAGGTCGGCGCGAACGGCACGGCGGACAACAACGCCATCGAGCATCACGCGCCGTGGGGGATGAGCACCAACAACAACCATTTCCAGATCGACCTCAACCGCGACGCCTTCTTCGGCACGCAGCAGGAGACGCGCGCGATCGTGAAGGCGTTCGGTCAGTGGAACCCGG
>DATAIS010000019.1:0-6123 GCA_036262535.1 Gemmatimonadaceae bacterium
CTCGACGGTGAGGTCGAGCGCGCGGCGCGCCATGCCGCAGTAGATGTTGCCGAAGCCGAGCAGCGCCCAGGCGAAGACGCCGAGCACGAAGCCGTCGACGCCGGCCGCGCCGGCGGGGACGATGCGCGCGATGTACTTGTCGGGGACGAAGGCGCCATCGAGGATCGTGTCGTCGCTCCGCGTCGCGCGCATCCCCATCGTGTCCCACGTCTCCTTGATGGAGTAGTTCGCGGTGTCGCGCGGCATGAAGGCGTGCACGACCTTCGGCGCCTTGGGGTCGCTGGTGTCGAGCCCGTGGACGCCGAGGTAGGTCCAGACGGGCGTCAGGCTGCCGAATGATTTGTGGCCCGTGAAGCGGTAGCCGCCTTCGACCCGCTCGGCCTTCGTCGTCGAGAGGAGGACCGGGATGTCGTTGCCATGCTCGGCGTGTCCCGCGGCGAAGACGGCGCCCTTCGTCGCCTCGACGAGCAGCCACTCGAGCGACTTGTCGCCTGCCCGCCAGAGGTCGGCGACGAGCCCGGTCCAGTAGATGTGCATGTTGACGGCGAGGGCCGTGGCGGGGGCGTAGTAGCCGAGCCGGCGCTGCTCGCGGCAGACGTCGGCGAGGGTGTAGCCGCGTCCCCCGAGCTCCTCGGGCACCGCCATCGTCAGGTATCCCGACTCGCGCAGCTCCTCGAAGTCCTCCTCGAAGAAGCGGTTTTCGCGGTCGTACTGCGGCGCGCGCTCCTGGAAACGGAGCAGCATCTCCGGCGTGAGCACGGGGCGTCGCCCCATATCGTCGGTGGTGAGGCGGGAGGTGACTGCGCCAGTCTGCGGCTCGACCCGAGTAGCCATCTGTTTGCCCTCCGATGGGGGATCCCCGCGAATTAGACGCGAAGCGCACCAAATTGCGGACGGCTTCCTGGTGGCGCAATAGCCCGAGCGGCTTCAGCTTCCTGGTCCTTGCCAGCCCGAGCGTCGCGCCTTGACTAATCAACTTCGGTTGATATATTAGACCCATGGCCACCACCGCCCATGTCGACCTGTCACGCGCCGCGGAGCTGTTTCATGCGCTCTCGGATGCAACGCGGCTCGAGATCATCGAGATGCTGCGCGGGGGGGAGCGGTGCGTGTGCGAACTGCAGGACGAGCTCGACGCGGCGCAGTCGCGGCTCTCCTTTCATCTCCGGGTGCTGCGCGAGGCGGGACTGGTGAGCGACAGGAAGGAGGGGCGCTGGTCGTACTACCGCATCACGCCCAACGCGCTCGCGGAGGTGCACGACCTCGCGGTCGCGCTCCAGCCGAGCAAGCGGGCGCTGCGCGTCATGGAGGCGGGAAGCTGCTGCAGCTGACCGTCTTTTTGTTCCGCCCTATTCATCAACATTTCTTGATTGAGCGAGGATCGGCATGAGCGTGACGAACATCGAACAGCTCCGCGCAACGGTGCAGGCGCGCTACGGCGCGGCCGCGCAGGGCGTGAGCGATGGCGGCACCGCGGCCGGGGTCTGCTGCAAGCCGGCGGACGAAGCCACCGGTCACTGCTGCGACGCCAAAAGCGGCTCCTGGGACCCGATCACCTCCGACCTCTACGACGCCGGCCAGACGGCGGGGCTTCCCGCCGAGGCGCTGCTCGCGTCGTTAGGCTGCGGCAACCCGACGGCGCTCGCCGAGCTTCATGAAGGCGAGACCGTGCTCGACCTCGGCTCCGGCGGCGGGATCGACGTCCTCCTCTCGGCGAAGCGCGTCGGCCCGACGGGGAAGGCCTACGGCCTCGACATGACCGACGAGATGCTCGCCCTCGCCCTCGAGAACAGGGAGAAGGCGGGCGCCACCAACGTCGAGTTCCTGAAGGGTCACATCGAGGCGATCCCACTGCCGTCGAACTCGGTCGACGTGATCATCTCGAACTGCGTCATCAATCTCTCCGGCGACAAGCGCGCGGTGCTCGCCGAGGCATTCCGCGTCCTCAAGCCGGGCGGCCGCTTCGCGGTGAGCGACGTCGTGGTGCGTGAGGGACTACCCGCGGCGGTGAAGGAGAGTATGGCGCTCTGGACCGGGTGCGTCGCCGGTGCGCTCGAGGAGCAGGAGTTCATCGCGCTGCTGCGCGAGGTCGGCTTCGAGAACCCGAGCATCGAGCCGACGCGCATCTATACGAAGGACGACGCCACCGCCCTCGTCGCCAGCGCCGGGCTCGACCTGTCGCTCTCGGAGCAGATCGAAGGCAGGATCATGAGCGGCTTCGTCCGCGCGACCAAGCCTGGCGCTGCGCCGCGCCGCGCGCCGAAGCCGCTCGTCGCGCTCGGCACGCGAGCGTGCGGATGCGATGACAGCTGCTGCACGTGACCCAAAGTGTCATCCCCGCAGGCGCGCAGCGCATGCGGGGGACCTCCTCTCCCTGGCTCGTGGTTCGTCGGGAGCGAGGAGCTGGGAGCTGGACTGAACCGCAACGGGGATGCGGGATCGGAAGGGGCCGATCGGGAATGGGACTGGGAGGTGGGAGGCTCGCGCGCCGAGGAGGGCGTCCCACCTCCCGATCCCAGTCCCTCTCGGAGCCTCCCTGTCCCGCATCCTGATTGCAGTTCGATTCAGCTCCCCGCTCCCGATCCCTGGGCAGGGAGAGAAGGTCCCATCGCTCGCTTCGCTCGCGAGGGATGACAGGAAGCTTGCTCGCCAGGGATGACGTGGAGGCAATGGATGTCCGACCTAACGTTGCGCGCCGCGAAGGCGGCCGATCTTCCCGACGTCGAGCGACTGCTCGTCGCGAGCGGGCTGCCGCTCGAGGGGGTGAAAGAGGCGCTGCCGGCGTTCGTCGTCGCGCACGCCGGCGATGATCTCGTCGGTGTCGCAGGGCTCGAGGTCTGCTGCGACAACGCGCTGCTGCGCTCCGTCGCCGTGGCGCCGGAGTGGAGGTCGCAGCGGCTGGGCCGCGCGCTCGTGACACGGGTCGTCGCCGACGCGGAGGCACGCGGGATCCGTGCGCTCTACCTGCTCACCACCAGCGCCGAGCAGTACTTCCCGAGCTTCGGCTTCGAGCGCATCACGCGCGACGAGGTCCCCGACGACGTCCGCGCCACTGCGGAGTTCCAGAGCGCCTGCCCCGCATCGGCGACGGTGATGCGGCGCACCTTCGCCAGGGGCTGACTGGCGGCCGGCCGCTACGGCGATAGTCTACCGGAAGACATCAGCCTCGGGCCGCCTCAGATGACGCGCTACCTCTTTGCCGCGCTCGCCCTCGCAGCCACACCCGTCCTCGCACAGCAGCCGACGCTCGGCAGCCGCAGCGCGCCGATCGTCGAGCAGGGTGGGCTGCGATTCAGGGACCTGAACCGCGGCGGCACCATCGAGCCGTACGAGGACTGGCGGCTGTCCCCGGCGGAGCGGGCGCGCGACCTCGTCGCGCGGATGACGCTCGAGGAGAAGGCGGGGACGATGATGCACGGCACCGCGCGCTCGGTCGGGCCGATGGGGGTCGTCGGCGTCGGCGCGCAGTACGACACCGCCGCGAACCGGCGCCTCATCGACAGCGCGAAGGTGACGAGCATGATCACGCGCCTCCGCGGCGACGCGGCGGCGCTGGCGACGCAGAACAACCTCCTCCAGGAGATCGCCGAGCGGACGCGGCTCGGCGTTCCGCTCATCATCAGCACCGATCCACGCCACCACTTCCAGTACGTCGTGGGCGCGAGCGGCGAGTCGGGCACCTTCTCGCAGTGGCCGGAACCGTTAGGCCTGGCGGCGATCGGCGACTCGGCGCTCGTGCGGCGGTTCGGGGACGTCGCGCGGCGGGAGTATCGTGCCGTCGGCATCCACATGGCGCTCTCGCCGCAGGCCGACCTGGCGACCGAGCCGCGCTGGAGCCGGAGCAACGGCACCTTCGGCGAGGACGCCGACCTCGCGGGCCGCATGGTGCGCGCGTACGTCGAAGGGTTCCAGCACGGCGCGAACGGGACCGACAACGCCGGCGTGCTCACCGTCGTCAAGCACTGGGTCGGCTACGGCGCCGCGGCCGAAGGGTGGGACAGCCACAGCTACTACGGCCGCTACGCGACGCTCGGCGCCAACGATCTCGAGTACCACGTCCGTCCCTTCCTCGGCGCCTTCGCGGCGAACGTCGCGGGGGTGATGCCGACGTACTCGATCCTCCGCGGCGCGCAGTGGGAGGGACAGCCGATCGAGCAGGTCGGCGCCGGTTACAACCGCCAGCTCCTCACCGAAATCCTGCGCGGGCGCTATGGCTTCCGCGGCATCGTCCTCACCGACTGGGCGATCACCAACGACTGCGGCCCGCGCTGCCGCGAGGGAGTGCCGGCGGGGGAGCGGCCGTCGTTCGGCGACGTCGGCATGCCCTGGGGCGTGGAGCACGTGCCGATGCGCGCGCGCTTCGTGAAGGCGGCGCAGGCCGGGGTCGACCAGTTCGGCGGCAGCGAGCGCACCGACGTCTTCGTCGAGGCGGTGCGCGCCGGCGAGATCTCCGAGGCGCGCATCGACAGCTCGGCGCGGCGCGTGCTCGAGCAGAAGTTCGCGTTAGGCCTCTTCGAGAACCCGTACGTCGATCGGGCGATCGCGGCGCAGCGCGTGGCGACGGACAGCTTCAGGACGGCCGGACTCGACGCGCAGCGCCGCTCGCTCGTGCTGCTCGAGAACAGGGGGAAGCTGCTCCCGCTCAGGCCGGCGGGGCGGGGCACCGCGACTCGCGTCTACCTGCACGGCATCGCGCCGCAGGCGGTGGCGCGCGAGGGGTGGGTGGTGGTCACCGAGCCGCGCCAGGCCGACGTCGCGATCGTGCGCCTCGACGCGCCCTTCGAGCGACTCCACCCGCAGTACACCTTCGGCGCGATGCAGCACGAGGGGAGCCTCGCCTTCCAGGACGCCGACACCAGCTACGCCGCGTTCAGGCGCGTGAGCGGCGTGGTGCCGACGATCGCGGTGGTCTATCTTGACCGGCCCGCGATCCTGACGCCAATCAGGCAGCGAGCGCGGGCGGTGATCGCGAACTTCGGCGTCAGCGACGGTGCGCTGCTCGACGTGCTCACCGGCCGGGCCACACCGCAGGGGAAGCTCCCCTTCGAGCTGCCGTCGTCGATGGAGGCGGTGCGTGCACAGCAGGCGTCGCTGCCGCACGACAGCGCGCGGCCGTTGTACCGGATCGGCTTCGGCAGGAGCTACTAGCACGACGACGGGAACGGCGGGTGCGACTCCGCCGTTAGCGCAGCACTTCATGACGACTGCGCTCTCGCTCCTGCTGCTCGCGCAGCTCGTCGCGCTCGCGACGGTGCTGACGCGTCTCGCACGTGGCCGCCACCGGCTGCCGTGGGTGAAGCCGCGCCTCGCGGGTGAGGTTCAGACTACGGTCTCCGTCGTCGTACCGGCGCGGAACGAGGCGTCACGGATCGGGCCCTGTCTCGACGGGCTGCACGCGCAGGGCGTCGAGCTCGTCGAGGTGATCGTCGTCGACGGGAGCTCGACCGACGCCACTCCCGCGATGGTCGACGGCGCCTCCGCGCTCGACCGACGCGTGCGCCGCATCGCCGAGCCGCCACGGCCGCCGGGGGCGGTGGGGCGGCCGTGGGCGATCGCCGCGGGATGCAGGGCGGCGCGTGGCGAATGGGTGCTGATCCTCGACGCCGACACCACGCCGCGGCCGGGGATGGTTGCCGGCGCGGTGGACGCCGCGCGCAGCCGCGGGCTCGACGCCGTCTCCTTCGCGCCGCGTATCGTCGCGCAGGGTGCGGGCGCGCAATGGCTCCAGCCGGCGTTCCTCACCACGCTCGTCTACCGGTTCGGGCCGCCCGGCCTCCCGTCATCCGACCCCGCTCGAGTCATGGCGAACGGCCAGTGCCAGCTGGTGCGGCGGTCGACGCTGCTCGAGCATGGCGGCTACGAGGTCGTCGCCAGCTCGTACTGTGACGACGTCGCCATCGCCCGCCACCTCGCCGCGCACGGTGCGCGGGTCGGCTTCCTCGACGCGCCGGATCTGCTCGACGTGATGATGTATCCGACGGCACGCGAGACCTGGCGCGCGTGGCCGCCCTCACTCGTGATGCGCGGCATCACGTCCCGGCGCGCGCGACTCGCCGACGTGCTGGTGCTGGTCCTCGCACAGGCGCTGCCGGTTCCAGTACTCGCGCTGCTCGCGCTCTTCCA
>DATAIS010000020.1:0-3696 GCA_036262535.1 Gemmatimonadaceae bacterium
TGGCGGTGGCGCGCGACGCTCAACGGCGTCGGCGCGGTGGCGACGGCGGCGGTGACGATCGTGCAGGTGGCGACGAAATTCACCGAAGGAGCGTGGATCGTCGTCCTCATCGTGCCCCTCATCATCCTCCTTCTGAGGAAGATCCACCGGCACTACGAGCAGTTCGCGAAGGAGATCAGGTACACCGGCCACTCGCCGCTGATCTTCCTGCATCACACGGTGGTGGTACCGGTGAACGGCATCACCAAGCCGACTGCCGGTGCGCTCGTCTATGCGACGACGATCTCGGAGGACGTGCGCGCCGTCTACGTCGAGGTGGACACGGCGGCGACACAGCGGCTCGTCAGGCAGTGGGAGGAGTGGGACATCGGTGTCGAGCTCACCGTCCTGCCCTCGCCCTATCGCTCGGTGCGACGGCCGCTCGTCGAGTACGTGCGAGGCCTGACGCGCTCGGGCGAAGCGGACCTCGTGACGGTCGTGGTCCCCGAGCTCGTGCCGCGAAAGTGGTGGGAGCACCTGCTGCACAACAAGACCGCGCTCTTCATTCGCACGGCATTCCTGTTCACGCCCGGAGTCGTCGTGACGGCAGTGCCGTACCTGCTCGGTCATGCCGCGCGGATCAGCGACCTCGTGGCATACGACGAGCAGCTCGACGGTGAGGAGGCTGATCGTAAGGCGGTCCCGGATGAGGAGCCTGCTCCTGCGCCGGTCGCCGTCGGGAAGGGGTCGGGCCCATGATGGGAGCATTCGTCCGCGCGACGCTCTGCCTCGCGGCCGTCGGCTGCGTCGATGCGCGCGACGTCGCGCCGCGCGCGGAGGCGCGACTGGTCGGGACGTGGGACGCGCGCTTCGACATTGCGCAGTCGCCTCTGGACGGCGGGCACGCGGCGGGGACCGTCGATGGCCGGATCTCGTTCCTGGCAAACCGGTGGCTCGAGGGCCGGGTGGCGGGCATCGCGTCGCCCACCGACTACGGCAGCTACGACGTCGACTTCCGGCCGCTGGGCTTCGACCCACGCAAGGAAGGCCGCACGCCGACCGCGATCGCGGGCTCGCTCCCCGACGACTCGATCGCGATCGTGCTCGGTGATGCCGACCGGTCCGTGTCGATGCGCGGTCGCCTCGACGCCGACTCCATCACCGGTACCTGGGACGCCTCTCTCGGGCGCGCCGATGCCGGCGCGGGACGGTTCGTGATGCGGCGCGCCCCGTAGATGCGCTCGCGATGGTGAAAGGGGACGCGGCGGCCCCTCAGTTGAGGAACGTGTAGCTGATCTTGATCAGCAGGATATCGTCGGGGAAGGCGTCGAACGTCTGCCCGATCTGCCGCCGCACCGACAGCGCGTAGGGAGACGACGCCAGCGTCGCGAGCGGCTCGAGCTCGTCCTCGGCGTTGCGGCCGTGTGTCCAGACGACGTACATCGTCGAGCCAGGACGGTACTGCCAGCGCAGGACGGCGTTCGACTGCATGCGGCTGAAGGCGAACTCGTTCCGCTTCGGGAAGGCGGGGAAGGGCGCGGTCTCGTCGGGCGTGCGCAGGATCCGGATGTCGCGCCGGCGCCCCTTCGCCAGGAAGAGCTGGCTGTAGAGCTGGAACGACAGGTTCGGCGTGAAGGTGTACGTGCCGCGTACCGTGACGTCCGTCGAGCGCGTGTCGCGCGCGCCGAACACCGGGACGTAGTAGCGCCCCGGCCCGATCGGCTGGACGCCGGTGAGGATGCGCGCGAGCGTGCCGCCGTCGTCGAACGCGACGTAGTCGGCCGGGTCGTCGCCCGCGGCGCGGCCGGCGACGCGCGCGATCGACCAGCCGCCGCTCGTGGCGAGGAAGGTCTCGTTCGACGACCAGGAGACGACGCGCTTCTCCGTCTCGCCGGCGACGCTCCCCTCGAGCGAGAGTCGGTCGCTCGCGCTCCATTCGCCGCGCAGCTCCGCCGCGTAGCCGCGGCCGCCCCCCTTCTGGAATCCGAAGCCGACCTCGGGCTCGAGGCGCCAGCTCCGGCGCTCATCGGTGCCGAACTCGAACCCGAGCTCGAGCACCGCCGGCGCGGCCCACGGTCCGGCGCCGCGCGTCTCGAAGAGGTCGTAGCCGCCCAACGGGCGCTCGACCGACACGGCCGCCTCGATAGTCTGGAAGCCGCGCAGCAGCCACTCGCTCCCGAGCTCGAGCTCCAGTCCCTGGTTGAGGCGATCGCTGTAGGCGAAGCGCTGGAGGCCGAAGAGCGTCGCGCTGGCGCGCTGGAAGGGGCCGAAGGGACGGTTGCCGTTGATCTGATGCTCGATCTCCGAAAGCATCGCGTAGGTGTTGTCGAACGGCATCTGCCCGACGTCGTTCGGGTTGAAGCCGTTGCTGAACACGTCGAAGCCGGCGAAGCCCTGCCACACGCCCTGCCGCTTCCTCCCCCACACCTTCCCCGCGAAGCCGCGCTCGCCGGGAAGAGCGCCGTCGGTCCACGATCGATTCGTCACGGCCGCGAAGGTCTCGAGGCCATAACGGTTATCGAGGAAGCGGAGGTCGGCGTCGGCGCCGGCGACGAGACTGCGCGCCCGCCCCGGCTCGGCGCGCGCGTCGTAGAGGGTCAGGATCCCTCCCGCCGACGAATACCTGCCGAGCTGCTGGGTCGCGCGCGCGACGCCGTAGTTGCGCTCGGGGCGGAAGTCGTCGCCGGTGGACGCGCCGAGCAAGCCAAAGGAGAGGCCGCGCGCGGTACGACCCGACAGCTTCGTGGCGCCGATGATCGGCTCGCCGGCGCCGATGCGCCGGGTATAGAGCAGCTGTCCCGGGCCGGCCCTGAACCGGTAGATCTGGCTCCCCTCGACGAAGAAGGGGCGGCGCTCCTCGAAGATCGTCTCGAACGCGGTGAGGTTGAGCACCGCGGGATCGGCTTCGACCTGGCCGAAGTCCGGGTTGACCGTCGCGTCGAGCGTGACGTTAGGCCCGAGCCCGAACTTGAGGTCGGCGCCGACGTCGATCTCGCGGTCGCCGTCGGCCGTGCCGGGGCGTTCGGGATCCTCCCGTCGCGCCAGTCGCGCCACCGAGTACGGCTGCACCTGGACGTTGCGCCGTGGCTCGATGCCGCGGATCCCGGTGAGGTCGGCGAACCCCGCCACCTGGTTCGACCGCTGCGCGCGCGGCACGAGCGGCCATTCCGAGAGCTCGCTGAGGCGCGGGACGTAGCGCGAGATCTGGATCCCCCACGTGTGCTCGTCGGCGCGCGGGAAGCGGAGCATGCTGTACGGGATCGCGATCTCCACCACCCAGCCTTCGTCGGTCACCCGTACCGAGGAAAACCAGATCGCATCCCACGACTCGTCGACGTCGTCGCCGCCGCCGGAGCTCGCGCCGGCACCGATGGTGCCGTCGAGCTGCACTCCCGCCGCGTTGACGGCGAAGATGTACGCGGTCCTGCGCTCGAGGTAGGAATCGAGCGAGACGGCGAACCAGTCGGCGCGGTTGAACTCGTCACGCCGTCCGAGCCGCGGTTCCACCTTCGCCGCCTCCGCGTCGTGAAGCAACGCTCCGACATAGAGGCTCGTCGCGCCGTAGAGCACGCGGACCTCGCTGCGCTGCGACGCGGACGCGCCCTCGCGTGGCTCGTACTGGCGCAGCTCCGGGGACACCGGCGCCTGGGTCCACGCCGGCTCGTCGAGCCGTCCATCGAGCGTGATCTCCGCCGTCGCGGGATGCGCAACGAGCGA
>DATAIS010000021.1:0-3649 GCA_036262535.1 Gemmatimonadaceae bacterium
CTCGCGGTGCAGGTAACTGGTTGAAGGGCTACGAGTTATGGTCGGCTAACTACTTCACCACAGAGGGCCGCAGGGGGCCGCAGAGTAGAACCGACACAGAGAAGTACGACTGCTTTCGGGGGGCGTAAGGCGGGGTCATCTCGCCCTGCGCCCGCAAGCTTTTCTCTGTGTGCCGTTCTCTGTGGCCCTCTGCGGTCTCTGTGGTAAAAGTAGTTCACGAGCCTGATACTGGCGCCATACTGTCCAGGAGCGAAAAAGCGGCCCCAAGTGTACCAAACAACCCGCTTCCGGCGTCCAATGTATAGGTGATCCTCGCCACGAAAACGCTTGCGGTGGGGGCACTTGGCGCGCTATCGTGGGGCGGGCTCTCAACCGAGCTCGACAAACGCTTTCGTCGATGTCGATGAGGCGTGGCGCGCAGGACCTGGGCGCTCACCTGGCATGGACGAACGCGTGTTCCGCGATTCCCGCGGAATCGAGTGGGAGGTTTTCGACGAGAGCGACGCGCTGAGCGTCGCCCTCGAGTTCGACCACGTCCCGCCCTCGTCCAACCCGGGACTCCTCTTCGTCTCGACGCTCGGCCGCCGCCGACTCTGGCCCTGCCCCAGCGGCTGGCAGTTCCTCGAGGATCGCGAGCTCGAAGGCCTGTGCTCGCGAGCCGCCACGCTGATGTAGTCGCGGCACGAGCCGAACTGCTGGCTAACCACAGAGCCCACAGAGAGAACACAGAGTCTGATTGTGGGGGGGTGTAGCGTGAGACAATCTCGCCCTACACCCCCAAGTCATTTCTCTGTGAGCTCTGTGAGCTCTGTGGTTCAACAGCAGTTCTGGAACTCGAAGCAACGCGATGCCATTCAGTGGGCGCGGGGCGGGTTTTCCAGTATCTTCTCAGACATGCGCAAGGCGATTCTCATCATCGATCACGGGTCGCGCCGCGACGAGGCGAACGAGATGCTCGCGTGCATGGAGCGGCTCGTGCAGGCCATGGCGGGGGGCGGGGTGATCGTGCAGCACGCGCACATGGAGCTCGCCGAGCCGTCGATCGAGGCGGGGTTCGACGCCTGCGTCGACGCGGGGGCGACCGAGGTCATCGCCTTCCCCTACATGCTCTCCCCCGGCAAGCACTCGACCGGCGACATCCCGCGCCTCGTCGCCGAGGCGGCCGCGCGCCACCCGGGCATCCGCTGGTCGGTGACGCCCGCGTTCGGCGTCCACGAGAAGCTCGCGGAGCTGATCCTCCTCCGCGCCGGCGTCGCGTCGCATCCGGTTCACGCGAACCGGTGCTGGCACCCGACTGAGCGAGTTGGTACCTGCGGCGATGCTTGTCGGTGCGCCGAAACGGGGCTTTTAGCTTTTCGCTCTTAGCGTTCAGCAACGGCGTTTACAAACTGCGGCGATGACGATTGAAACGGCGGCGCGCCCGGCGCTGACGACGTTCAGCGACGAAGAGATCATGTTCCGCGATGCAGTGCGGGAGTTCGCGGAGCAGGAGGTACGGCCGCGCGTGATGGAGATGGAGCGCGCGGGGAAGATCGATCCGGCGCTGATCGCGAAGTACTTCGAGCTCGGGCTGATGGGGATCGAGGTGCCCGAGGAGTACGGCGGCGCGGGTGGGTCGCTGACGATGGTCGCGATCGCCGTCGAGGAGATCAGCAGGGTCGACGCGGCCGCCGCGATCATGGTCGACGTCCAGAACACCCTCGTGAATTTCCCGATCAACAAGTACGGGAGCGAGGAGTAGAAGAAGAAGTACCTCTCGCGGCTGACCTCCGGCTCCGTCGGCGCGTACGCGCTCTCCGAGCCTGGCTCGGGCTCCGATGCTTTCGGCCTCGCGACGCGCGCCGAGATGAAGGGCACCGACTGGATCCTCACCGGCCGCAAGATGTGGATCACCAACGGCGCCGAGGCCGAGGTCTTCGTCGTCTTCGCGAACGCGAATCCCGAGCAGGGCTACAAGGGGATCACGGCGTTCATCGTCGAGCGCGACTTCCCCGGCTTCAGCGTCGGCAAGAAGGAGGACAAGCTCGGCATCCGCGCCTCGAGCACGACGGAGCTGATCCTCGACGGGTGTGTCGTACCAGACAGCTGCAGGCTTGGCCCGCAGGGCCAGGGCTACAAGATCGCGATCGAGACGCTCAACGAGGGGCGCATCGGCATCGGCGCGCAGATGATCGGCGTCTCGCAGGGCGCGTTAGGCGCGGCGATGGAGTACCTCAAGGAGCGGAAGCAGTTCGGGAAGCCGCTCGCCGACTTCCAGGCGATCCAGTTCCAGGTCGCGCAGGCCGCGACCGAGGCGGAAGCCGCGCGCCTCATGGTCTACAACGCCGCGCGGATGAAGGACGAAGGGCAGAACATCGCCATGGTCGGCGCGATGGCGAAGCTCTTCTCCTCGCAGGTCGCCGAGCGGGTGACGTCGCTCGCCCTCGAGCTCTTCGGCGGCTACGGCTACACCAAGGACTACCCCGCCGAGAAGTTCTACCGTGACGCGAAGATCGGCACGATCTACGAGGGGACGTCCAACATGCAGCTGCAGACGATCGGCAAGACTCTCCTGCGCTAGGCGCCGACTGCCGCTCGGGCTGGCCTGTACGACGAAGGTTCATCCGGATTCTGCGGATGAAACGGATCGTGCGGATCGCGCCGCGTGGCCTGATGGCTTCCGTGTGGCCTGCCAGCGTCACGCAGAACTCCTTTGGGGCAAGCGGGGCGAGACCATCTTTCCGGGCTTGCCCCAAAGTCGTTCAGGGCCGGTGCGGGGGGATTGAACGCAGAGGAGCGAATCCGCAGGATCCGCTGCATCCGCCTCATCCGGCTGAACCTTCGTCGTAACGGCCAGCCCGAGCGGCCGTTCAGCAGTTCCGCGTCTGATCGTGTCTCGCGAACGCGACCTCGCCCTCGACACGCGGGACGATGACGACGTCGATGGGCTGGGTGAGCGCGGCGGTCGTGAAGCAGTTGCTGCCCGGGGAGACAGCGGCCCAGTCCACCTCGAGGCCGCCGGCGCGGGTGACGGCGCGCTGGATCTCGGCGGTGTAGCCGCCGCTCGACTTCGTGCCCATCGCGACGAGGAGCACCATCTCCCTCGAGAAGTCCACCGCCGGCGCGGCGGGCTTCGGGGAATGGTTGACGACGATCCGCTGCCAGGCCCGCTCCCACTCGGCGGCGTCGCGGATGACGACGGCGCCCGCGTCGCTGACCCCGTTCGAATAGCGGTACGGCTGGAGCGTTGGATCGCGGCGGAAGGTGAGGAGCTGGTCCAGTTGGTGGCTCGTCGGTCCGGGGTCGGGAGAGGCGGTGCTGCAGGCGGCGAGCGTGATCGCCGCGGCGGCGATGAGAGTGCGCATGGAAGTCACCAGTGCGTGATGATGCGAGCTGCATGCTGCGTCCGCAATGTCGAACCAGCGGCGGTTGGCGCGCGTCACATGCGCCGGAGGGCATACGGCTTGCCCGACTCTGGATCGTACACTCCACCAGGGAATACGATGCCGAAGCGCGACAAGGGGCACGAAGAGGAAGTGCCGAAGCAGAGCACGATGAAATACGAGGGTGGTCAGGGGGAGAAGACGCGCGCGCGCCAGCAGGAGCTGCGCGAGCAGGGGACGCCGGGCGCCGAGGGTGACACGCGCGAGACCGGCGAGAAGGGACCTCG
>DATAIS010000022.1:0-12934 GCA_036262535.1 Gemmatimonadaceae bacterium
GCGCTGCAGCTCTCCCGGCGACAGCGTCGGCGTGCTCCGCTCGAGCCCGAGGTAGCCGAGCCCGAGGTCGAGCAGCACGTCGAGCCGCGAGACCATGTCCTCGGCGATGCGCTGCGCGACGATCGCCTGCTCCGGATGACCTTTCGCGCCGCGCGTTGCGCTCCCCTCGGCGATCGGGCGGAAGATCTCCGCGAGCCGCTTGAGCGGCAGCCGCGACATGTCGGCGATGTCGAGACCCGCGAACTTCACCGACAGCGCCTCGCGCCTGAGCCGCTTGCCGTGGCAGAGGGGGCACTCGGTGCTCACCATGTACTGCGCGGCGCGCTTCTTCATCGACGCGCTCGGCGAGTTCGCGAAGGTGTTGAGCACGTGCCGCTTCGCGCTCGTGAAGGTGCCCATGTAGTCGGGCTCCTCCTTCCGCCGGATCGCGCGCCGCACCTCGTCCACCGTGTAGCCGGCGTACACCGGCACCTGCGGCTGTTCGTCGGTGAAGAGGATCCAGTCGCGCAGCTTCTTCGGCAGCTCGCGCCACGGCACGTCGATGTCGTGGCCGAGCGTCGTCAGGATGTCGCGCAGGTTCTGCCCCTGCCACGCCGTCGGCCACGCGGCGACGGCCCGCTCGCGGATGGTGAGCGAGTCGTCAGGCACCATCGACTTCTCGGTGACTTCGTAGACGCGCCCGAGCCCATGGCACTTCGGGCACGCACCCTCGGGCGTGTTCGGCGAGAACCCTTCGGCGTAGATGATGTCCTGGCCGCGCGGATAGTCGCCGGCGCGCGAGTAGAGCATGCGCAGCAGGTTGGAGAGCGTCGTCACGCTTCCCACCGACGATCGCGACGTCGGCGTCCCACGCTGCTGCTGCAGCGCGACCGCCGGCGGAAGCCCCTCGATGTCGTCCACCTCGGGAACCCCTTGCTGCTCGAAGAGCCGCCGCGCGTACGGCGCGACCGACTCGAGGTAGCGGCGCTGCGCCTCCGCGAACAGCGTCCCGAAGGCGAGCGACGACTTTCCCGATCCCGAGACGCCGGTGAAGACGACGAGCGCGTCGCGCGGGATCTCGAGGTCTACGTCCTTGAGGTTGTGCTCCCGCGCTCCGCGAACCTGGACGAAGCCCTCACGCTTCCGGATCGGCGGAGCGTTGCGGTGGGAGTGGCTGCTCTTCGACATGCGCTCCTGCTCGACGGCTGAGGGGCGTGCGCATGCGCGAAAGCCGCGCCAGCGGCGGCGAAAGTCAGCCGCGGTCGGCTCTGGGAAGGGACAGCGTGAACGTCGACCCCTCACCGACGACGCTCCGCACTGTGAGGTCGCCGTTCATCGCCCGGGCGAGCCGCCGGCTGATCGCGAGACCGAGACCGACACCGCCGTCGGTCGAACGCACGGCCCGCTTCGCCTGGACGAAGGGCTCGAAGATCTGCTCGAGCTGCTCCGCAGGAACGCCGATGCCCGTGTCGCTCACCGAGATCTCGACCCGGTCGTCCTTCGCCTCCGCTCCGATCGAGATCGTGCCCCCGGGCGGCGTGAACTTGAGCGCATTGGCCAGAAGGTTGACCAGGATCTGCCGCGTCTTGTCGAGGTCGCCGGTGACGACGAGGTCGGGCGCAATGCTCCGCGGGGCGAGCGTGAGGCTCTTCTCGACGAGCTGCGGCGTGATCATCTCGACCACCGACGCGATCGTCGCATCGACCTCGATTGGCGCGAACCGCAGCTCGATCCTCCCGGCGCCGAGCTTCGCGAAGCTCAGCACGTCGCCGACGAGACGGTCGAGGTGGTCCTTGCTGCGGATGATCTTGAGCAGGTCCGTGCGCTGCTCCTCGGTCACCGGTCCGCGCACGCCCATCTCCATGAGCTGCGCGTAGCCGCCGATGGCGTTGAGCGGCGTGCGCAGGTCGTGACTCATCGCCGCGAGGAAGTCGCTCTTCGCGCGATCGGCCTCGAGTGCCTCACGCGTCAGGCGCTGGAGCTCGGCCTGGGCACGCTTCGAGTCCTCGATGTCGGTGTTGGTACCGAACCAGCGGATGACCTTTCCGTCGGCGTCGCGCTGCGCCGTCGCTCGCGCGAGATGCCAGCGGAAGGCGCCATGGGGCGCGCTCCAGAGACGGAACTCCGTCTCGTACGGCTCACCCGTGCGGAGCGATTGCTGCCAGCGCGCGAGCGTCTGCTCCACATCCTCGGCGTGGACGACGGTGATCCATCCCTGCCCGACGATGAGCTCCGACGACTCGCCGAGGAGCGCCGCCGTCCGCTCGCTGACGTAATCGAGGGCACCGTCCGGCGTGGCCGTCCACACCTGAACGGGGATCGCCTCCGCGAGGAAGCGATAGCGCGCCTCGCTCGCCTGCGCGTCGGCACGCGCCTGCTCGCTGTCGTGTAGAAGCCGCTCGACCTCGCGCCGTGCCTCGACGGCAGCGGTGACGTTGGAGCCGTGAGCGACGATCCCCACGGGGCCGCCCCGCCCTTCGATCAGTGGCTGGTAGACGAAGTCGAGGTACACCAGCTCGGGCACGGCATCGGGTGCGTGCTGCAGCAGGACCGGGATCTCGCGCCCGACGAACGGCTCGCCGGTCCTGTAGACGCGATCGAGCAGCTCGACGAAGCCCTGATCGCGCAGCTCGGGCAGGACGTCGACGACGCGGCGGCCGACGACGTCGCGATGCCCGACGAGCTGCATGTAGGCGTCGTTGACGAACTCGAAGACGTGGTCCTCGCCGCGGAGCACGGCGAGGAACGCCGGTGCCTGACGGAAGACGCTCCGCAGCCGCTCCTCGGCGCGCTCGGCGGCGGCGAGCGCAGCCTGCGCTTCCCGTTCGGCGGTGAGGCGCTGAGTCGTCTCGGTGGCGACGTTGAGGAAGGCGACGACGCTCCCGTCCTCGTCGCGCACGGGGCTGAGAGAGAAGGTGAACCACGCCTCGCCCGGCGGTCCGCTCGTGCGCTCCATGAGGAATCGCGCGTCCTCGGCGAATGCCGCCGGGCCGCCGGCGCGAATGGAGTCGAAGAGCGGCGCGATCTCCTTCCAGATCTCCGACCACACGACCTTCCCCGACTGTCCGAGCGCGCGTGGGTGCTTCGCGCCGAGCACGGGGCGATAGGCGTCGTTGTAGAGGAGGACGAGGTCAGGCCCGCACCAGAGGTTGGTGGGGAAGGGCGACTCGAGGATCGTGCGCGCGACGAGGCGCAGCGCGAGTGGCCATTCGTGCGTCGGGCCGAGCGAAGTGCTCGACCAGTCGAACGCGCGACAACGGCGGGCCATCTCCCCGTCTCCGGGAAAGAGCGATCGGAGATCAGTCGTCGGGGGGGCGCCGATTGTCATTCGAGATGGAATATACGCCAGCGAGCACAATGTTCCCAATCAGAGACAACGCCGGGCGTCGCGAGTTCGTTGCGTCGCTTGCCTCATGCGAGCGGAAAGCACACGGCGCCACGCGGTGAGCGTGGCGCCGTGTCGATCTGTGAAGGGTTGGCTCGGTTACGGCAACTTCTTGTGCAGCACGGCGATGCCGGTGGCGCCGATGCTCTGACCCGCCTGGCTGGTGCCGCCCGGGCCCGGGCTTCCGTGCTCGAGGATGTTGTTCGGGCCAATCGTGATCTGGCTGGTCGCGCCTTCGACGATCGCGATCGAGGGACCACCGCCCCCGCCGCCGCCGTGACCACCGCTGCCGCCGGCGCCACCAGGTCCGCCGGTTCCGCCGTTGCCGCCGTCAGGCCCGCAGCCCTGGCCTCCGACGTTGCCCGGACCGCCGTTGCCGCCATTGCCACCGCGACCGCCCTCGCCGCCGAACCCGCCGTTATGGCTCGTGATCACGTTCCCGTCGAGCACGATGCCGGTCGAGTTCAGCGCGACGAAGGCGAACGAGCCGCCGCCACCCTTGCCGCCCTGGCCGTAGTTCCCGCCGCCGCCACCCGCGCCCCCGCCACCACCGCCACCGCCGGCGCTGCTCGCCGCGGCACCACCGCCGCCGCCGCCACCGCCCGCGCTGCCGGTCGTGCCTGGCGTCGCGTCGCTGCCGTTGGCGGGCGTGTATCCGGTGGCGGTGAATGTCCCGAACCCGGCGCCGCCGATGCCATGCGCGCCATCGAGGCCGCTCGTGCCGAAGCCGCCGGCGTTGCCATTGCCGCCCACGGCGCCGCCCGGTCCGCCGCTGCCGCCGCTGCTGGTGCCCGCACTCTGCCCATTTGTGCCGGAGCTGCCCGGAGCGTTAGGCGCGCCACCGCTTCCGCCGGCGCCGCCCGCGACGCCGGGCTGCGAGCCGGCGCTCGGCGACATCGGGAGTCCGGCGGATCCACCCGCGCCGGGCGTCGGCGTCGCCGAGCAGACGGCGTCGCCACCGCGCCCGCCGCCCTGCCCATGCGCGCCGGGGAATCCGAACTGTCCTCCCGTCCCCACCTGACCCGGGCCAGCCCTGATCGAGTCCCTCGTCACCGTGATGTTCTGCGCGTTGATCAGGAACACTCCGTACGCGCTCCCACCGAGCACCGTCGGCTCGTTGGCCGAGATGTCGAGGCCGTCGAGCGTCAGGTTCGACACGTTCTGGCCGAAGACGCCGACGTTGAGTGCGCTCGCCCCACGGATGAACGTGGGCGGAGCGGACCGCAGCCACGTGCCCGACTGGTAGCCGCCGTAGATGCTGACTCCAGTCGCGAGGTTGACCGTCTCGTCGTAGAGGCCGTTCGTGACGTAGACGTCCGCGCCCTCCGCCGCGGCGACCTGCACCCCGCGGTTGATGGTCTTCACCGGCGCCGCCCTGGTGCCGGGGTTGGCGTCGTTGCCTGACGGGCTGACGAAGATGCGATGCGCCTTGTCCTCGAAGACGCCGATGTCGACGATGGATCCCTGGCTCGTCGCGCCTCGCGCGTCGGTCGTACGCAGCTCGAAGCGCACCGAGCTGACCTCGGATGGCGCGGTGAAGCTCGGCGACTGGCCGGTGAGGTAGCCGACACCGCCCGTCACGTCGGGCCCGATGGTCTGCGTCCACTTGTACGTCAGCGCCTCGCCCTCGGGATCGGTGCCGCTTCCGCTCAGCTGAACGAGCTCGCCGCGGTCGACCTCCTGCGACGGCCCCGCGTTCGCGCTCGGCGCCTGGTTCGGCGGCGTCGTGAAGCTGAAGGTGTACGTCGCACCGAGCGACGCGCCGTCGAGGTCCGTGATCCCGCTGGTGAGACGCACGGTGTACGTCGTGCCGGTCATCAGGGGCGCGCCTGGCGTGAACGTGGCGATCGCGTTGTCGACGATGATCGTCCCCGCGATCGCCGTTCCGCCCGTCGGCGTCACCGTGAACGTCGTCGCGTTCACCGACGACGGAAGCACGTTCTCGCTGAAGCCGACCGTGATCGACGTGTTCACGGCGACGCTGGTCGCGCCGTTAGGCGGCGTCGTGACCACGACCTGCGGCGGAAAGTTCGCCTCGGTGCGGAACGTCGTCGACGTCGGCACCGCCGCGTTGCCGGCACGGTCGCGGATCCCGCTCGTGATCGTGATGACGTAGTCCGTCGAATACGCGAGCCGGGTCGTCGCGAGGAAACCGACATCCGCGCTGTCCGCCTCGACGATGCCTGGGACGGTCGCCCCCGCCGCGGTCTTCACCGTGAACGTCGACGTCGTCACCGACGCCGGATCGAGCGCCTTGGAGAAAGTCGCGATGACGAGCAGGTCGCGCTCGACGTTGGTCGATCCGTTCGCGGGATCGATCGCGACCAGTGTCGGGCGCGAGCGGTCGCGCGGTTCGTTCGGGTCGTCGCCGCCACAGGCGACGACGAAGGGAGAGACGGCCAGCGCGAGTGCGCCAAGCCGGCGGGTGACGAGATGCATGTGTGGTGGAAGGGGGGATGGGGCCGCGCACCGCGCAGCCGGCCTGCATCATTTCACGGAGTACAGATGTTTGTCAAACTTCGGGTCCGCGCGGTTGCACCCGGAACGCGTAGCCGGAAGGGGGGGTCTCACCATCGTAAACCGTGGGAGTGACCTGCTTGCACCCGGCCTTCGCCCGCTCGATCGCCACCATCACACAGGAGTGATCCCGATGCTCGCGTCGATCCGCCTTGCAGCCATCGCACTGCTCGCCGCCTCGCCCCTCGCGGCGCAGGACCGCCCCGTGAGCTCGCCCCCGGACATCGAGACGGTCGGCGTCGGCGAGCGACGCGTAGTGCCCGACCGGGCGTCCGTGATGCTCTTCGTCCAGACGAAGGCGCCTGCCGCCGCGGCGGCAGCGGCCGCGAACGCCCGCGCCGTCGCCGCCGTCAGCGACACGCTGCGTCGGATCGGCATCGACAGCGCGGTCACCACCGCCAGCTACAACGTCGGCCCCGACTACGACGTCGCGCCGGTCGAGCGCAACGGACGCCCGCGTCCCGTCGGCTACGTTGCGCGCACCGTCATCCGCGTCCCGCTCACCCGTCTCGACCAGATCGGTCGCGTCATCGACGCCGCGCTTGCCCGCGGCGCGACCGGGGTCGAAGGCGTCTTCTTCGAGTCCTCCGCGTCGGAGGACGCACGCCGTCAGGCACTCGCCGAAGCCGCGGCCGCGGCGCGTCGCGACGCCGACGCGCTTGCCCGCTCGCTCGGCGGCTGCACCGGCCCGCTCCTCAACGTCTCGACCGCCGGCGGCAACGATATGCGACGGATGAACGTCGCGCTCCGCGCCGCGGCGGGCGCAAACTTCGGCAGCACGCAGATCACGCCGAACGAGATCGTCGTCAGCGCCGCCGTCGTGACTCGCTGGCAGTTCGTCGCGAATCGAGGCGGCGACTGCCGGCCCTGACGGCGCGTCACCACCCGTAAGCAGCCCGAATCACACTCCGGGAAACACGTGACTCCGCCGCCGCTGGGTCGTTCTAATTCGCGAGCGAACGTGATGCTCGCCAGACCCGTTGCGGAGGACCCATGGCTCGACTCTCGAACCTCGCCCTTGCGGCGGCCACGCTCGCCCTGAGCGCCTGTGCTGGCCGCTCTGCCTCCACCACCCCGTCTGCGGCGACGCTGGCGCTATACGAGGTGAACGCGCCCGACATGGATGCCGGCGTCGCGCCCGCGGCCCGGCGCAGCAACAGCGGCAACAGCTCGGGCGCCGCGACGATCGGCGACTTCGTGCGCACGCGCAACCCGCAGCTCCAGTTCTGCTACGAGGAGACGCGCGCCGCGAACCCGACCCTCGCTGGCTCGGCGACGATCGGCGTCCTGCTCGCCCCCGACGGCCGCGTCAGCCGCGCCGACGTCCTTCGCCGCTCGTGGGAAGGGAAGGGTGCCGAGAAGGTCGAGGACTGCGTCCTCGCCAAGGTGCGGAGCTGGAAGTTCCCCGCCGAGGACGGCGCCCCGAAGCGAGTCCACTCGTTCTCGGTGATCTTCACGCGCTAACGGCAGCTGCCAGCTGCCGGCTGCCAGCAAGAGAGGGGCGAGAGATTTTCTCTCGCCCCTCGTTGCTTGTCAGCTGAGAGCCAAGAGCCGCTCTTCATTGGTCCAACGCCGAGACGGAGACTTCAGCGCTCCCGTCAGCGTGGTACGCCACCGCCACCCTCCACGGCTGGCAGCACACCTCGCAGTCCTCGACGTAGTCCTGCAGCGCGCCGCTTCCCGGGTCGAGCGCGATCGTGACCGACTCCCCGCAATACGGACAGAAGACGGTCGCCTCCATCTCGGCGAGACCGTCGCCGAGTGGAAACTCCTCGTCGAGCTCGGCCTCGAGTGATGGATCGTCGCGGCCGTCCGACTCGAAGGCGCGTGAGAGATGCTCGTCGTTGAAGCGCACGCGTGGCATCTTGTGAGCGGGACCTCCGCGCCGCAAGCGCGCTCGACCAACAGCTCCTCACGGAGAATCGCACGATGCCGAGGGACATGATCGTCGTCACCACGCCGCAGCTCGAGGGATATCCCGTGCGCAAGTATCTCGGACTCGTCAGCGGGGAGGCGATCCTCGGCGCGAACATCTTCCGCGACTTCTTCGCCGGAATCCGCGACATCGTCGGTGGACGCTCGGCTGCGTACGAGGAAGAGCTGCGCAAGGCGAAGGACATCGCCATCCAGGAGATGACGCAGCAGGCCGCCGCCCTCGGCGCCAACGCCGTCGTCGGCGTCGACCTCGACTACGAGAGCATCCAGATCGGCCAGGGCGGCGGGATGCTCATGGTCAGCGCGTCAGGCACGGCCGTTCAGCTGTGAGCACGAAGACGGCCGCTCGGGCCGGCCTGTACGACGGAGGTTCATCCGGATTCTGCGGATGAAACGGATCCTGCGGATGACGGCCTGGGAGCGAGCGGGGCGAGACAATCTTACCACGATTGCCCCAAAGTCGTTCTGGGCCAATGCGAGGAAGGTCGAGTGCAGAGGAACAGATCCGCAGGATCCGTTCTATCCGCCTCATCCGGCCGAACCTTCGTCGTAACTGCCAGTCCGAGCGGCAGTCTGGCGGCGCGCCGGTCCCGGGGCTAAGTCTGGCGCGACCCTTCACGGAGTTCCCCCCCAGATGCGTCGTACCCTTTCTCTCGCCGCCGCGGCGCTCGTGTTCGCTTCGGCAGCGGGCGCGCAGGCGCCGGCTCGCGCTACGGCCACACGCGCCGCGACGGCCACCGTGCCGGACATCCCGTACACGAAGTACACGCTCAAGAACGGTCTCACGCTGATCGTCCACGAGGACCACAAAGCACCGATCGCGGCCGTCAACGTCTGGTACCACGTTGGCTCGAAGAACGAGAAGGCGGGCAAGACCGGCTTCGCGCACCTCTTCGAGCACCTGATGTTCAACGGCTCCGAGAACTTCAACGACGACTACTTCAAGGCCGTCGAGCCGTTAGGCGCCACGGACCTCAACGGCACCACCAACGAGGACCGCACCAACTACTTCCAGAACGTCCCCGTCTCGGCGCTCGACCGGATCCTCTGGCTCGAGTCCGACCGCATGGGACACCTGCTCGGCGTCATCGACACGGCGCGGCTCAACGAGCAGCGCGGCGTCGTCCAGAACGAGAAGCGCCAGGGGGAGAACGAGCCCTACGGGAAGGCGTGGATCACCATCGCCGAGAACACGTTCCCGAAGGGACATCCGTACTCGTGGTCGGTGATCGGGTCGATGGAGGACCTCAACGCCGCCTCGCTCGACGACGTGAAGGAGTGGTTCCGCACCTACTACGGCCCGGCGAACGCGGTCCTCGTCGTCGCCGGCGACGTGAAGCCGGAGGACGTCAGGCAGCGCGTCGAGAAGTACTTCGGCGACATCCCTTCGGGGCCGCCCGTCGTCGCGCATGACAGCTGGGTCTCGAAGATGGAGGGCGAGCACCGGCAGGTGATGCAGGACCGCGTCCCGCAGGCGCGGCTCTTCAAGGTCTACAACGTCCCCGAGTACGGCACGGCCGACCTCGAGTACCTCTCGCTGGCGCTCGACATGCTCGCCGGCGGCAAGTCGTCGCGCATGTACAAGCGGCTCGTCTACACCGACCGCATCGCGTCCGACGTCGTCGGCTTCGTCGACGACCGCGAGATCGCGAGCCAGCTCCTCTTCTGGGCGACGGCGCAGCCGGGGGGCGACCTCGCCCGCGTCGAGCGCGTCTGGGACGAGGAGATGCGTCGCTTCATCGCCAGCGGCCCGACGGCGGCGGAGCTCGAGCGCGCGAAGACGAAGCGGCGCGCGAACTTCGTGCGCGGCATCGAGCGCATCGGGGGCTTCGGCGGGAAGTCGGACATCCTCGCCCGCGGCCAGGTCTACACCGACGACCCCGAGACCTACAGGAAGGTCATGGGCTGGGTCGCGAGCGCGACCCCGGCCGACATCCAGCGCGCGATGAAGCGCTGGATCGAGGGCGGCAGCTACGTCCTCGAGGTACATCCTTTCCCGGAGTTCGGGACGGTCGCGTCGAACGTCGACCGCAAGAAGGGTCCCGACGTCGGCACGATCCCGCCCGCGCCACTCGCCGCGCCTGAGCGGTCGACGCTGTCGAACGGCGTGAAGGTCATGCTCTCGCGCCGCGAGGGGCTGCCGCTCGTCCGGCTGCTGACGATCGTCGACGGCGGCTACGCGGCCGATCCGGCGGCGAAGCCCGGCGTCGCGGCGATGACGATGCAGATGATGGACGAGGGCACCAAGACCCGCAGCTCGCTCCAGATCGCCGACGAGCTCACCGCGCTCGGGATGAACCTCAATGCCGGCTCGGACCTCGACGTCATGCGCGTCTCGATGTCCGTGCTCAAGGACAAGCTCGATCCGGGACTCGCGCTCTACGCCGACGTGATGCTCAATCCGTCGTTCCCGCAGAGCGACCTCGATCGCGTGAAGCAGATCACCCTCGCCAACATCCAGCAGGAGAAGGTGCAGCCCTTCAGCATGGGTCTGCGCGTCCTGCCGCTGCTGCTCTACGGTCCCGGCCACGCCTACGGCCAGCCGCTCACCGGCAGCGGGACGGAGCAGAGCGTCAACGCGATGACGCGCAACGATCTCGTCGACTTCCACCGCACCTGGATGAAGCCGAACAAGGCGACGATCATCGCCGTCGGCGACATCACCATGGCGGAGCTGAGGACGAAGCTCGAGCGCGCCTTCGCCGGGTGGCGGCCGGGCGAGACGCCGACGAAGAACGTCGCGTCGGTGCGGCCTAACGCGCAGAAGCGCGTCTATCTCCTCGACCGGCCCGGCGCCGAGCAGAGCTACGTGCTCGCGGGTCAGCTCATCGCCCCGAAGCGCAACGATGCCGAGATCCCCTTCCAGCTCTTCAACGACGCCTTCGGCGGCGCGTTCGTCTCGCGCATCAACATGAACCTGCGCGAGGACAAGCACTGGAGCTACGGCTCGTTCAGCTTCCCCATCGACGCCCGCGGCCAGCGGATGTGGATGGTGATGGCGCCGGTGCAGACGGACAAGACGAAGGAGTCGTTTTCCGAGGTCGTGAAGGAGCTGCGCCAGGTGGTGAACGACAAGCCGCTCAGCGCCGCCGAGATCGCCGACGCGAAGGACCGCAACATCAAGACGCTCGCCGGCCGCTGGGAGACCGGTGGTGCGGTGATCAACGCGCTGGGCGAGATCGTGACCTATGACCTGCCCGACGACTATTACGCGAAGTACTCGGACATGATCCGCGCTGCGAACGACGCCGCCGTGAACCAGGCGGCGAAGCAGTTCGTCAACAACGACCAGCTGGTCTGGGTCGTGATCGGCGACCGCGAGAAGGTCGAGCCGGGGATCAAGTCGCTCAACCTCGGCGAGATCGTGCAGCTGGACGCGGACGGGAGGCCGAAGAACCCGACGCCGTAACGGCGGCTGCCAGCTGCCAGCTGCCGGAGGGCCGGGCGAATCTCGCCCGGCCCTCTTCGTTTGCATGCGGAGCTCCGCAACTGCTTGGGGCCTTGATTGGGTAACTACAACTGCGCTGTGGAGTGGCCGAGGACGCGGAGCCGCGGAGGACTGCACCTGCACACCCATCATCGACCTACCGGCGTGTGCCGTTCCCAAGGCAGCGGAAGCTCCGCGTGTATTTAGGGCAAGCGGGGCGGGTGTAACTCAACGAGCGGCCTTCCTCCGCGCACCTCCGCGTCCTCGGGCACTCAACCCGTAGTTGCAGTTACCCCATTGAGCCCCATGCTGTTGTAGTTGCGGTTGCAGTTGCGGAGTCGCACGGGCGAGTGCATGGTCTTCGGGCGAAACGAGAACGACGAAACTCCCCTCAATGGAGACCGACCATGATTCTCGTTGCTGGAGCGACCGGATACCTCGGCGGTGAGATCTGCCGCCGGCTCGTCGCGGCGAAGCGGCCCGTGCGCGGGCTCGTGCGCCGCACGTCGGACGGCGCGGCGATCGAGCGGCTGCGCGAGTGGGGAGTGGAGACCGTCGTCGGCGACCTGCGCGATCCCCTCACCCTCGCCGACGCCTGCCGCGACGTCGAAGCCGTCGTCTCGACCGTCACGTCGATGCGCACGCGCCAGGACGGCGACGGGATCGAGAGCACCGACCAGCAGGGACAGCTCAATCTCGTCGACGCGGCCGCGAACGCGGCGGTGAAGCGCTTCGTCTACGTCTCGTACTCCGGCCACGTCGGCGAGGACGATCCGCTCACCGTCGCGAAGCGGTCCGTCGAGCAGCGGCTGCAGGAGAGCGGGATGGAGTACGTCATCCTTCGCCCCACCTACTTCATGGAGGCGTGGCTCGGACCGATGCTCGGCTTCGACTACGACGCCGGCCAGGTGACGGTGTACGGCTCGGGCGAGCGGAAGATCAGCTGGATCTCGCTCGGCGACGTCGCGGAGTTCGCGGTGCGCGTCGTCGACGACCCGAAGGCGGCAAATTCCGTCATCGAGCTCGGGGGACCCGAAGCACTGAGCCCGCGCGAGGTCGTACGCGTCTTCGAGGAGGAATCGGGGCGCACCTTCCGCGTGCAGCAGGTGCCCGAAGACGCGATCGCCTCCCAGCCGGCGGCCGATTCGTTCCAGCGCGCCTTCTCGTCGCTGATGCGGAGCTACGCGCGCGGCGACGAGATCCCGATGGCCGATACGCTGAAGCGCTATCCGGTGGACATGACGCCGGTGCGTGCCTACGCGCGGCAGGCGGTCGGGAGCCGGAAGGAAACGCCCGAGACGACGGCCCGGTAGCCCGGTCGCGACACCCGCTTGACATCGACCGCCGCCGGTTGTATATAACCAATAGGTTAGATAACCAACCGGTTATACACAGGAGGCCCGATGGCAACCGCCGCCGCACGAGCACCGGAACGCCGCAGCATCGGCCGCAGCATCCTCGCCGTCTTCGTCGGCTTCGTCACCGTATTCGTCCTCTCGCTCGGGACCGACCAGGTCCTGCACGTCCTCGGCGTCTATCCGCCGTGGGGAGCACCGATGTACGAGCGGGAGCTCAACCTCCTCGCCCTCGCCTACCGCTTCATCTATACGGTGCTCGGCGGCTGGCTCGTGGCGAAGCTCGCCCCGAGCGCACCGATGAAGCACGTCATGATCTTCGCCGCGATCGGCCTC
>DATAIS010000023.1:0-16889 GCA_036262535.1 Gemmatimonadaceae bacterium
CGTTCCATCCCGTCCCTGATGTCGAGCAGGATCTCGAAGTAGAGCTGCTCCCGCCGGTACGCGAAGTCCAGCGCGGCCATCTGCGCCGCGTCGCCCGAGGCCTTCGCGCGGTCGAACGCCTCGCGGTACATCTCGTCGAGGTTGGTGAGGATCTTCTCGCGGGACCTGGACATGAGGGGGAGCTGGCTGAGGAGCTGTGGGGTGAGGCGGGAGGGCGGCGGCTCTTCGGTGTTGAGGCCGAGCGGGTCGTCGCCGATGCGGTCGACGACGAAGTCGCGGGCGAGGTCGAAGAGCTGGCGGCGGGGACGGCGCATCCAGCGGGCAACGTAGCCGCGCGCCGCGCCCGCGGCAACGCGGTATCATCTGCTCGAGCGAGCTGACCTCGTCGTACGTGCGGATCGAGAGGATGCAGGCCACGGGGCAGCTGGCAGCTGCCCTCGCGCCGGCACTTTACCTGCATGCGCCGGGTATTAGATTTCGGAACGAAAGAAGGGGAGTAGCTACGCGGCCACAGCCGCGCGGCCGGGTCGTCAAGACTGCGCATCGACGATGCGCACGGTCCGGTCGGGTTCGACGAAGTCGATACCAGGCGAGACCTTCGCGACTGCTGGGCACAACGTGCCGGCGCGCGAAGGTCTCGCCTTCGTGCTTTCGGCCAACTCCGGAGGAAGGATCGGGTCATGAACAACGTCAAAGTCTTCGTTCTCATGGCGGGGCTCACCGCCCTGCTGATGGCGCTCGGCGGCGCGATCGGAGGGCAGAGCGGCCTGATGCTCATGCTCGTCTTCTCCGCCGGCATGAACTTCTTCATGTACTTCGCGTCATCGTCGATCGTGCTCCGGATGTACGGCGCGCGCGTCGTCGGTCCGCAGGATGCGCCCGAGCTCTACGCGATGGTCGATCGCCTCCGACAGCGCGCGGGACTTCCGATGCCGACCGTGGCGATCGCGCCGCACGAGCAGCCGAACGCCTTCGCCACCGGCCGAAATCCGCAGCACGCGGTGGTCTGCGTGACCGAGGGGATCATGCGGCTCGTCTCGCGCGACGAGCTCGAGGGAGTTCTCGCGCACGAGCTCGCGCACATCAAGAACCGCGACATGCTGCTCAGCACCGTCGCGGCGACGATGGCCGGCGCGATCTCGAACCTCGCCTACATGGCGATGTTCTTCGGCGGCCGCGACGACGAGGACTCGAACCCGATCGTCGGGCTGCTCGCGATGATCGTCGCCCCGATCGCGGCATCGCTCATCCAGCTCGCGATCAGCCGCCAGAGGGAGTTCAAGGCCGACGCGGTCGGCGCCGAGATCAGCGGGCGGCCGATGTCGCTCGCCAGCGCGCTGACGAAGCTCGACATGGCGGCGCACAGGATCCCGATGCAGGTCAACCCGGCGGTTGCTCCCCTCGCCCAGGTCAACCCCCTCGCCGCCTTCAACGGCCGCGGTATGACGAAGCTCTTCTCCACGCACCCGCCGACCGCGGAGAGAGTGGCGGCGCTGCAGCGGCTCGCGGCTGCGCCGCAAGCCGCAGCTGTTAGCTATTAGCTGTTAGCGCCAAGCAACTGCGGAAAGACGGCGTCTGACGGAGAAGATCCCGTCAGACGCCGTTGCTTTACGCTAAGAGCTAATAGCTAAGAGCCGCAGTTCAACCGATGGAACACCGCCTCCTCGACCACCCGCCCGTCCCTCAGATGCTCGACGACGATCCGCTCGAGCAGTAAGGGCGTGACGTTCGCATACCACACCCCCTCCGGATAGACCACCACGATCGGTCCCGCGGTGCAGACGCCGAGGCAGGGGGTCTCGCCGCGCTTCACGCGACTGGGGCCGAAGAGGAGGTTCTCGCGCTGCAGTAGCCGCGGGAGGAGAGCGTAGAGCTCGCGGCCGCGGTGGCCGGGCGAGCAGAAGCCGCCGGTGCAGACCAGCACGTGGCGGCTGTAGGGGTCCATCAGCGCCGCGAGGCGTTCGGTGGATGGCGGCGGAGCGGTCATGTGAGACATTCTAACGTCGGCGTCGCGTCCACCGTTCCGTCCGCCCCGACCATCATGCCGGCCCTCCCGCGTCCCCGTCGCGCTTTCCACCCCCGCATCGAGATCCATCTCGGCGACAATCTCGACGTCGTGCGCCGTTTTCCGAGCGGGAGCTTCGACCTGATCTACATCGATCCTCCCTTCAACACCGGGCGGCGCCAGAAGCGCACCCAGCTCCGCACGATCCGCGATGACGCCGGCGATCGCGTCGGGTGGTCGCTGAAGCGGTACCGGACGGTCCGTCTCGCGACGCGCGGCTACGCCGACGCCTTCGACGACTACCTCGGCTTCCTCGCGCCGCGCCTCGAGGAGGCGCACCGCCTCCTCGCGCCCGCCGGGAGCTTCTTCCTCCATCTCGACTTCCGCGAGGTCCACTACGCGAAGGTCGTCTGCGACGGGATCTTCGGCCGCGAGTCGTTCATGAACGAGATCATCTGGGCGTACGACTATGGCGCGCGCGCCCGGACCCGCTGGTCGCCGAAGCACGACAACATCCTCTGGTACGCGAAGGACCCGGAGCGCTACGCCTTCGACCTCGCCGCCGTCGATCGCATCCCCTACATGGCGCCGCGGCTCGTCGGGGCGGCGAAGGCTGCCCGCGGCAAGACGCCGACCGACACCTGGTGGCACACCATCGTCAGTCCCAACAGCCGCGAGAAGACGGGATATCCGACGCAGAAGCCGTTGGGCGTCGTCGAGCGCATCGTGCGCGTCCACTCGCGGCCCGGGGAGCGGCTGCTCGACTTCTTCGCCGGGAGCGGCACGCTCGGCGAGGCCGCGGCGCGGACCGGGCGGCACGCGACGCTGGTCGACCACAGCCGCGACGCGGTGGACGTGATGCGCCGCCGCCTCGCCTTCGCGCGGCCGCGCGTCCACCTCGGCGCGAGCGTCGCCTAACGGAAGAAGGCGAGGATGATCTCGAGGACGATCAGGAGCACGATCGCCATCTCGAGCGCCTCCGAGCGCGCCGCCTGCGCCTCGTCGTTGAGCATGCCGTACGTCTCGCGCACGATCGAGAGCTTGCGATCGATCCCCGAGCGCCACGCGCGGCCGCGGAAGATCTCGAGCGCCGCCAGGTAGACGCGCGCGAGATAGACGTCGTCGGTGACCTTGAAGGAGTTCTCGACGCGCTCGACGATCTCGGTCGAGTCGGCGACGGTCTTCTGGAGGCGGCCGAGCAGGTGGCGGAAGCGCAGGTTGAGGAAGAAGCGGATGCCCCCGCCGCGCGCGGCGTCGATCCGGTCGTACATCCGCGGCAGCTCGTCGTCGAGCAGCGCGTCGTAGAAGCGGAGCTCGAGCAGCTGTGCGTTCGCGAACTCCAGGACGTACTGGAGGTCGGTCTCCTCGTCCGGCGTCGGATCGACGATCAAGGCGTTGTCCCAGGTAAGGATCGCGAGGTCGTCGGCGTAGTACGAGAAGCGGTGCGGGAGGAGCTCCTTGCGCGCGTCCGCGGAGAGCATCCGCCGCTCGTTGAGGAGGAGCGGGACGACGTCGGTGTCGCGCAGTGCCTCCGCCGCGACCACGGACCCGCCGCTGCCGTCGCGCAGCGACGCGATGCGGTACACGACGTAGTCCTCGCTGATCTGTGCCACGCCGAGCCGATCCACCGCCGGCGCGATCCGCGCCACGAGCTGCTCGAGATGCGTGTGCAGCACCTGCTCCGTCGCCACCGATGCGTCCACCCGATTGCCGAAGTCGGTGAACTCGGCCCACGTCAGCTCTCCCGGCGCGAGCACGCGCATGCGCATCGAGACGACCCCGAAGTCGAAGATGCGCGCCGCCACCTCGACGTCGTAGCGATGTCCGTCGACGATGAGCCGCTCGCTGCCGAGCGAGAGGGTGATCGGCGGGTTCGGGATGTGGATCGCCTGCGCCTCGCCGCGCACCGGCCGCACCCGTTCCGGCGCCTGTTCGGCGACGAGCGCCAGCGTCTCGTCGAGGCGGATCTCGTAGCCGACGTCGAAGAGCCGGTACAGCGTCGCCCATCCGCGCACGCGAAGCGCATCGCCGGCGGCGTTCCTGTCCGGCGCGACGGGGGCTGCCTGGTAGGGGTGCATACATTAATAAACCTCATTCGATCCATGACCGCACCCTCGCCCGTCACACCGCTCGACGCGTTCCAGATCGTGGACATGCGCGTCGGCACCGTCCTTCGCGCCGAGCCGTTCCCGGACGCGCGCAAGCCCTCGATCAGGCTCGAGATCGACTTCGGGCGTGAGCTGGGCGTGAAGCGGTCGAGCGCGCAGCTCACGCGGCGCTACACCCCCGAGTCGCTCGTCGGACGCCGGGTCGTCGCCGCGGTGAATCTCGGGACGCGCCGCGTCGCCGGGTTCACGAGCGAGGTCCTCGTGCTCGGCGCCATGCCCGCGGAGGGAGACGTCGTGCTCCTCGCGCCCGACGCCGACGTGCCCAACGGCGCGAGGATCGCCTGACGCTCCCGACGTATATTTGAAGGCAACGCTCGAGAGGAATTCCATGCCGACCGCCACCGAAGGCCTCACCGCCGATCTCAGCATCGCCGCGAAGGGATATGCCCGCCCCGAGACACTCGTCAGCACGACGTGGCTCGCGGCGCACCTCGACGATCCGTCGATCCGCATCATCGAGTGCGACGAGGACGTGCTCCTCTACGACATGGGGCACATCCCGGGCGCGCAGAAGGTCGATTGGCACACCGACCTCAACGACGCGATGGTCCGCGACTACGTCGACTCGAAGCACTTCGAGGAGCTGCTGCGCTCGAAGGGGATCGACGAGAGCACGACCGTGATCTTCTACGGCGACAAGAACAACTGGTGGGCGGCGTACGCGTACTGGGTGTTCCGTCTCTTCGGCTTCAACAACGCGAAGCTGCTCGACGGCGGCCGGGTGAAGTGGGAGCAGGAGAGCCGGCCGATGACCGATGAGGTGCCGCGCTTCCCACGCACGATGTACAGGGCGCCGGAGCGCAGGGACGCGCCCATTCGCGCCTTCCGCGACGAGGTGCTGGCACATGCGCGCGCCGCAAAGCCGCTCGTCGACGTCCGCTCGCCCGACGAGTTCACGGGGAAGAAGCTGCACATGCCCGATTACCCGCAGGAGGGAGCGGTACGCGGCGGGCACATCCCTGGCGCGCGCAGCGTGCCGTGGGCACGCGCCGCGAACCCCGACGGCACCTTCAAGAGCGCCGACGAGCTCCGCGCGATCTACGAGAAGGAGCAGGGGCTCGAGGCGTCGGACGACGTGATCGCCTACTGCCGCATCGGCGAGCGGTCCTCGCACACCTGGTTCGTCCTCACCAACCTCCTCGGCTACCGGCATGTCCGGAACTACGACGGCAGCTGGACGGAATGGGGCAACTCGGTTGGACTTCCGATCGAGACCGGCGAGTCGAAGCGATGACCCCCAGGGCCACGGGAACCACGTCGCCGGAAAAGCGCCCGCCTAACCGCGTCGAGGTGACGTGGGCCGGGGGCGGGCGCTTCGACGCCGGGCGTCCCGGCGGACCGACGCTGCGCCTCGACGGCGACGGCGCCACGGGGCAGAGCCCGGTGGACGCGGTGCTGAGCGCGCTCGGCGCCTGCACGTCGATCGACGTCGTGGCGATCCTCGCCAAGCGACGCACTCCGGTCGAGCGCTACTCGCTCGAGGTCAGCGGTGAGCGGGCCGAGGGCACGCCGCGCCGCATCATCGCGATCGACATCGCCTATCGCATCGACGGCGCGGCGATCGAGCGCGAGCACGCGGAGCGCGCGATCGAGCTCGCGATTGGCAAGTATTGCTCGGTGCGCGACTCGCTGGCGAAGGACATCCCCGTCCGCTGGACGTTGACGCTCAACGGCAGCACGGGCCCGGCGCGCACGACCTGATCGCGCACCGCGACGATCCATGCTCATGGAACCACCCATGATCGCGATGGCGCTCGTCACCGTGCTCGCGGTGGCGTTTGCGCTGATCGCGTGGCGCCGCGGCCGCGGCATGGGTGCACCCGGAGATCTCGAGCGCCTCCGCACCCTGCTCCGCGACTACATCGCCGAGCGCGAGCAGACCGAGGACGCGCTCGAGGAGAGCCGCGAGCGCTACCGCTCGCTGATCGAGCGCGCCTTCTACGGGATCTACCGCTCGACGCCCGACGGCCGCTTCCTCGAGGTGAACGCCGCGCTCGTGCGGATGCTCGGCTACTCCTCGCCCGAGGCGCTGATGGCGGTGCCGTTGCGCGAAGTCTATGCGACGCCGGCGGACCGCGAACGGCTCGTCGCGATCGCGATGCGGGGCGAGGAGCTCCCGGACTCCATCGACGTGGAGTGGCTGCGCAAGGACCGGAGCCGGATCAACGTTCGTCTCGCCGGCCGTCCCCGCTTCGGGCGGACCCGCGATGAGATCGAGTACTTCGAGGTCATCGTCGAGGACGTGAGCGCGCGGGCGCGGCAGGAGGAGCTGATGCGGCGCAGCGAGCGCATGGCGAGCCTCGGCACCACGCTCGCCGGCGTCGCGCACGAGCTGAACAACCCGCTCACCGCGGTCATCGGCTTCACGCAGATCATGCTCAAGGGCGCGCGCGACGAGGACGACCGCGCGAGCCTGACGACGATCCACCGCGAGGCGACCCGGGCGGCGAGGATCGTGAAGGACCTTCTCACCTTCACGCGGCGGCAGGAGGGGACGCGCGAGGACCAGGTGGACCTCAACGCCATCGTCGAATACATCGTCTCGACGCGGCGCTACGCGCTCGAGACGCGTGGCGTTCGCCTCGCGGTCGACCTCGCGCCCAACCTCGGTCGGCTCGCCGGTGACGCTTCGCAGGTCGAGCAGGTGGTGCTCAACCTCCTCGTCAACGCCGAGCAGGCGCTCGCCGAGGCGCTCGACGCACCGCCGAGCGATCCGACCGACACGTCACCGCGCGGCGAGATCGCGATCATCACCACGCGACATGGGCCGGTCGCGATGCTCCAGGTCGCCGACACCGGCTGTGGCATCGCGCCCGAGAACCTGTCGCGCATCTGGGATCCCTTCTGGACGACCAAGCAGGAGGGCGAGGGGACGGGACTCGGCCTCGCGGTCGTGCACGGGATCGTGACCGCGCACGGCGGCTCGATCGAGGTCGAGAGCGCGGTCGGTCGCGGCACGACGTTCACGCTCCGCTTCCCCGTCGCGTCGCCGGCGCCCGAGCCGCGCCGGCCGACGCCCACCCACGGCGACCGGGCCGTGCGCCCCCTCGACGTGCTCGTCGTCGACGACGAGCAGGCGATCACGAGCTTCCTCTCCCGCTACCTCGGGGCGCGGGGCCACGCCGTGCTCACCGCGCACAACGGCACCGACGCGCTCGCCGTCGCGCGCCAGGGCGACTTCGACGTCGTGATCTGCGACCTGCGCATGCCGGGGATGGACGGCGTGCAGGTGCTGCGTGCCCTGCGCGAGCTGCCTAACGGCAACCGGATCCGCGCCATCCTCTCCACCGGCGCCGCGCTGGGCGACGCGACGCGCGCCGCGATCGACGAGCTGGGCGTGGACGTCGTCCCCAAGCCGTACGACGTCGAGCAGCTGCGGCGCGCGATCGAGAACGACTAGGGGCGCTTCCGGATCCTCACCGAGCCGGACCCGGAGTCGATCGACACCGAACCCGCGCCGTCGCCGACCGTCCCGATCAGGCGGTCGCTCTCCCAGCGCGTCACCTTCACCGGGAGCTCGACGTCGATGCCGCCGCTCCCGGTCTCGACGTCGAGCCGCGCGCCGAAGTTGGCGGGAACCCAGAGCGTGACGCTGCCCGATCCGCTGTCGACGTTGACGCGGCGCGTCGTCGAGACGAGCTCGATCTCGGCGCCGCCGCTCCCCGTGTCGAGGCGGAGATCGTCGGTGTCGACGCCGCGCAAGTTCACCCTGCCGGATCCGACGTCGAGGTTCACCGAATCGAAGCGGAGGTTGTCACCGCGGATGCGCCCGGAGCCTGCGTCGACGAGCAGCCGCGTGCCGCGAAGGCGGGTCAGTGTCACCGCGCCCGACCCCGCGTCGACGGTCAGCGGTCCGTCGGCATCGCTGACGTCCACCGTGCCCGACCCGACGTCGAGCGAGAGAATCCCCTTCGTGCCGCTCGTCGTCACGTCGGCTGCGTGGACGTCCACGTAAATGTCGCCGTCGACGTTGGTCACGCTGACCTTCCCCGCGACGAGGTTCAGGTCGACGCGGCGACCGGGGGGAATCGACACCTCGAGGTCGGCGCGGGCATCGAGGCCGCCGGAGCGTCCGCTCACTTCGATACGGTCGCCGCCACCATGTTCGGAATTGGTGGCGAAGGTCCCATCGGGGCGTACCCGCACCGTGGTGCGCGAGCCACTGCCCATCTCGTCGAAGGTGATGCGCTGCGCGGGATAGACCACGCGCAGCGCGTCGCGTCCATCGATCTGCCCCTGGCGCACCGTGAGCTGCCCCGCGTCGCGGCCCTGGCGCGCCACCGTGACGACGACGCTCGAGCCGCTGCCACGCGCCGCGCGAATGCTGCCGACGAGGTTGTAGATCGCCACGTCGCGCCCCTCGAGCGTGACGCGCTCCGGCTGCTGCGCGGCGAGTGCGAACGGCGCGAGCGCGAGCGCGGCGCCGAGAATGCCCGAGTGACGCATGTGACCGAGAAGTGAAAGGAAGGCGATCGCGAGCGGACCCGCGTCACAGGATCGGACAGCCGGGAAGGACGATGGGTTTGAAGGGAGGAGGCCGCAAGTTTCGGGTTGGCGGGGTGTTTAGCTTCATGACATGCCCGCGCACGGCGCCGCCCGTCCCCCGCGCTCGCTCGTCGTCACGGCGTTCGTCGCGCTCTACGTCGTCTGGGGATCGACCTACCTCGCGATCCGCTATGCGGTCGAGACGCTGCCTCCGCTGCTCATGGGCGGGATGCGCTTCATCCTCGCCGGCGCGATGCTCATCGGGTGGGCACGGTGGCGCGACGGGGCGCGTGCGACGTCCGCGAACTGGCGCGCCGCGACGATCGCCGGTGGCCTGCTGCTCCTCGGCGGCAACGGGGCGGTGGTCTGGGCGGAGGAGCGAGGCCTGCCGTCCGGCCTCGTTGCGCTGCTGGTGGCGACGATGCCCTTCTGGATGGTCGTCGCCGAATGGGTTCGCCCGGGCGGACGCGCGCCGAGGCCGGGCGTCGTCGCGGGGATCGCGCTCGGCCTCGCCGGCCTGGCGTTGCTCGTCGGCCCGGGCGCGCTCGGCTCCACGGGGACGCGGATCGACGCGGTCGGGACCGCGGTCGTGATCGCCGGGTCGCTGTCGTGGGCCATCGGCTCCCTGTATGCGCGGAGCGCGCCGCTGCCGGGTAACGCGCTCTTCGCGACGGGACTCGAGATGTTCGCCGGCGGCGTGCTGCTCTGCCTCGCCGCGATCCCCTTCGGTGAGTGGGGACGGCTCGATCTCGCACGGGCGAGCGCGGCATCGATTGCCGGATTCCTGTACCTCGTGGTCTTCGGCTCGCTCATCGGGTTCACGGCGTTCGCCTGGCTGCTGCGGGTGAGCACACCCGCGCGCGTCTCCACCTACGCCTTCGTGAACCCGGTGGTGGCCGTCTTTCTCGGCTGGCTCGTCGCGGGCGAGCCGGTGACGTCGCGGACGGTGGTGGCCGCGGCGGTCATCGTCGGCGCGGTCGCGCTCATCACCTTCGCCGGAGCGGGCGGCGGCGACCGCGAGGGCGCCGCGGCACGGCCGCCGCGCCCCCACCCCGCAGCCGAGCGCGACGCCGCCTGAGGCAGTTCGCGCCCGAGCGGCACCGCCTAACGCGACGCGCCCGGGATCGGCAGGAGTCCGCCGCCAGGGATGAGCGCCTTGAGCCGCTCCTCGAGCTTCCGCTTCTCCTCGTCGAGTCGGGCGCGGGCGTCGGCGACCTGGCGTTCGCCTTCGGCACGCAGCGTGTCCACCTTCGCGCGCAGCGGAGCCGTCTTCTCCTCGACGATCCGGTCCACCTGCTCGCGCACCTTCCGTTCGGCGCGCGCGATCTCCTCGCCGGCGACGGCGCGCACCCGATCAGCGAGGATGCGATCGAGGTTCGAGCGCACCTCGAGCGAGGGCGCCGAGACCGCGCCGCCGATCTCGGCGGTGATCTGCAACTCGCGCACACCTTCGATGACGCGAACCGCGAGCGCCTCGAAGTCGTTGCGCGAACGCGCGGCGGAATCACGCGCCCACGTGACCGCCGGCGCGTCGACGATCCAGCGGCCGACGAGGCGGTCGCCGACGCGGATCACGTCGAGCCGGCTCGTGCCCTCGCCGAGCGCCGCGCGCAGCGGCAGTCCCGGGAGCGCGAACGACGGCAGCGCGACGCCGGACCCGTCCACGCCGAGCGAATCGCGCACGCGACCTCCGACATGATCGATCACGCCACGCGCGCGCAGGTTCCCGACGCCGCGCCCGGCGTTCCGGTCGAGGACGACGCGCGTCGGCTCGCGCACGAGCGCGGGCATCGTCGTGAGGTTGGTGATGGTGAGCGTGTACTTTCCCGCCAGCGCGCCCTGCTCCACGTCCAGGTTCAGGTCTCCGCGGCGGAGCAGGAAGTCCGGATAGTCGCGTGCCTTCGGGAAGGCGACGCTGGTGCCGCCGGAGCGCAGCCGCTCCGGGCCCGGCTTCTCGCGCGGCCGCAGCCCCGGGGGCACGTACTGCTCGGCCATCCGCGCCCAGTAGAGCACCTTCTGGAAGCGGTCGATGCTCACGTCGCCGAAGAGCGCGCCTCCGAGGTCGGGGCCGCTGATCGTCGGCAGCTTGAGGAGCGAGCGCGCGAAGGCGTAGTCCTCGCGCCGCGCGTCGTCGAGGCCGCGAACGCCGGTCTCCAGCACCGCCGCGCCCCCGCGGGCGTCGCGCGCGAGGGCCTCCACGCGCCGCTTCGCCGAGTCGATCTGCGCGATCGTGCGCCGCAGGTCGGCGGCGGCACGCCGGGTGCCGTCGATGCCTAACGTCCGCGGCCGCGCGTCGGCGAGCCGCGCTCCCACGCTCCGCGCCGAATCGAAGACGGGCTGCAGGGCGAGGCCGCGGTAGCCGGCGGCGAGCGCGTCGCGCACGGAGTCGGCGCGCGTACCCAGCTGCACCGCGGCCTGGACCGTCGCGAGCTTCGAGGGGTCGAGCACGACCGCGCGAATGGTGTCGATCGGCGTGAAGCTCGCGATCGGCTTCCGCACCTTCGCCGCCCAGTCGCCGAGCGACCGCAACGTCGCGGCGGCGAAGCCGTTCGCCGCCGCCGCGCGGGCGCGCGTCCGGCGGGCGGTCGACGTCTTCACGCCGCCGAGCGTGAGCGTGCGGACGACGATCTTGCGCTCCAGGAGCGGACGGCCCTCGAGCTCCGCGCGAAGACTCGACGCCTCGACGAGGTTGCGCATCCGGTCGAACGGATCGGCGATCGACACGCCGCGCATCTCGACGGTGGCGTCGCGCAGGCTGATGTCGAGCCGTGCGATGTCCACCTCGGTGCCGAGGAACTCCGACGCCGCCTCCTCGATCGTGTTGCGGAGGAGGGCCTCGCCGAGCGTCAGCCAGCCGATGACGAGCGCGCCGACGATGATCGCGACGGCGACCATCCCCTTCCAGCGGACGACGCCGCGCCGGCGGCGCGTCGGCGGCGACGCGGGCGCCGGCGGCTCGTAGCGCGCGTCGCCGCGCGCGACGTCACTCGGGGCGGAACCAGGTGTAGACATTGTAGATCTTCGATGCCGTGACCGCCTGGTAGAGCCGCGAGCGCCGTACGCGCTCGACGTAGCGCCGGCGGTACTGCACGACGGCGACGTGGCTGAGCGCGAAGATCGGCGCGAAGAGCACGAGCCAGATCACGACACTCCCGAGCACGACGGTGTTGTTGAAGTTCGTGTAGGGCACGAGTGGCGCGTTGAACCACGTCGTCCAGAGCGGCGTCAGCGCCGGCGTCTCCAGCAGCAGCGCACGCCCGACGCGATCGAAGAGCGGATCGAGGGCGAAGCCGAGCGGCACGAAGAGGGCCCAGGCGAGCATCCCCGCGCCGAACGACACGTTCAGCACGAGCAGGAGCGCGACGATCACGACGTTGTGCACGTTCGCGATCGGTGTGAGCCCGAGCGCGGCACCGAGCGCGGCGCCGAACGCGATCTGCGCCGGGGTTCCGTCGGAGTGGAGCTCCCTTACGAGCGACTGGAGAAGCTTGAGGATCGCGAGCATTGATGGGTTGCGGTCAAGCAGAAGACTGACCGCGGCGGTCCCCGGTCACCGTTTTCCGGCAGCAACCCCCTCGCCGGGCGCTCGTGCTTCACCACGCTCCTTCCGCGTCCTCGAGCTCCTCGCGCAGCTTGAGGTACGACTCGTAGCGGTCGCGGTCCACCGTTCCGGCGTGCACCGCCGCGCGCACCGCGCAGTCGGGCTCCGCGCGATGCGTGCAGTCCGCGAAGCGGCACTCGTCGCGCAGCACCCGCAGCTCGGGGAAGCAGCGATCGACGTCCGCCGCCGGGATCCCCCACATCCCGACTTCGCGCAGTCCGGGCGTGTCGACGACGTAGCCGCCGTCGGGCAGCGGATGCATATACGCGCCGACGGTGGTGTGACGCCCCTTGTTGACGCTCTCGCTGATCTCGCCGACGCGCAGCGACAGCCCCGGGTAGAGGGCATTGAGCAGCGACGACTTCCCGACGCCGGAGGGGCCGGTGACAGCGGACGTCTGGCCGTCGAAGGCGGCGCGCAGCGCGTCGAGGCCGCGCCGCTCCTTCGTGCTGGTGAAGTGCATCGGGTACCCGGCGCGCTCGTAGGCGGCGAACTTCGCCCGCGCCGCGTCCTCGCTCGCGAGGTCCACCTTGTTGACGACGACGCGCGCCGCGAGGTCGTTCGACTCGGCGATGGTGAGGAAGCGGTCGAGCATCCGGACGTGCGGCTCCGGCTTCACCATCGCGAACACCACCACCACCTGGTCCACGTTGGCGGCGATGACGCGTTCGCCGACGCGCGTTCCCGGAGCGCGCCGGACGAGGCTCGACCGTCGTGGATGGATCTCCGCGATCGCCCAGCCGCCACTCTCTCCTGGTTCGACGGTGACGCGATCGCCGACGGCCAGCTTGAGCGTCTTTTCCTGCTTGAGGCGGCCGCGCAGCGCCGCCTCGCGCTCCACGCCGTCGTCGCCGCGGACGACCCACACACCGCCCGTCCCGCGAAGGACCACCCCCTCGCCGGCGCTCAATGGAGGTCCTCGTCGTCGCCCTGGGTCTCGCGCATGGCGTCCCACCATCGGCGCGCCGGCGTCGTCCCCTGCGCAGCGTGGACGCACGCGTCGAGCAGCGCCTTCGCGTGCGCCAGCGGGAGCCGCGCGACGTCGTCCAGCACCTCCCGCTCGCTCGCGCCGCGCGCGAGGTAGTCGGTCTCGAGGTGACCGGAGGGGCCCTGGTGGCCGGTGCGGTGCCACCGCACGAAGAGGAGATAGGCGCCCCAGCGGTGCTCCGGGTCCGGGACCTCCTCGGCGACGATCTCGGCGCTGTAGGAGAGGCCGTCGGGCCCCTCGAAGGCGGCCGGGCGGTCGTGGACCGCGCGATAGCCACCGATGGTGTTCGGGTCGCCCTTCGAGGGATCGGGGGGGACGAAGCGACCGTGGGGCATGGCGCTGTTGCCTAACGGCGGCGGCCGATCATCTCCCGGACGACGTTCCCGGTGATGAACGCGACGTTCGCCGGCCGCTCGGCGAGGCGCCGCATCAGGTAGGGGTACCATTGCGTGCCGAAGGGGACATAGACGCGCATCCGATAGCCCTCGTCGACGAGCCGCTCCTGGAGGTCCCGCCGTACGCCGTAGAGCATCTGGAACTCGTAGCGGTCCGCCGGGATGCGCTGCTCCTTCGCGAACTTCTTCGCCTCGTTGATGATCCGCTCGTCGTGGGTGGCGAGGCCGGGGTAGTTTCCCTTGAGCATGAGCGACTGCATGCAGCGGACGTAGTTCGCGTCGACGTCCGCCTTCTCCTGGTACGCGACGGTCGCCGGCTCCTTGTAGGCGCCCTTGCAGAGCCGGACGCGGCAGCGGAGCTCGATCGCGCGCTCGACGTCGGACTGCGTGCGATAGAGATAGCTCTGGAGCACGATCCCGACGTTCTCCGGGTACGAGGGATAGAAGCGCTCCTCGAAGAGACGCAGCGTCCGCTCGGCGTACTCGCTGCTCTCCATGTCGAGGCGCACGAAGTTGCGATACTGCCGCGCGCGCTCGAGGATCTCGTGCATCACCGAGACGCAGAGCTCCTCCGAGATGTCGAGCCCCATCGCGGTGAGCTTGAGCGACACGTTCGCGTCGAGGTTGCGCTCGCGGATCTGATCGAGCAGCCGCACGTACTCGCGCCCGCTCGCCAGCGCCTCGCTCTCGTTCGTGACGCTCTCGCCGAGCAGGTCCAGCGAGGCCGTGATCCCCCGCTCGTTGAGCTCACGCACCGCGTCGAGCGCCTCTGTCGCCGTCTCGCCGGCCACGAAGCGCCGCGCGAACTTCTTCGCCAGCCGGTTGTTGCGCACGAAGGTGAAGACGCGCGGCTGGTTCGAGAGGTAGAGAAGGGCGTTGCGGAGCATTGTCGGTCGGAAGTGTGCGGCGCTGGCTCAGGGGACGAGACGGCGCGGGCCTCGCGGGATCGAGGCGAGGCGGGCTACCGGAAATTCCGCGCCGCGGCGGAGCACGGCGTCGAGGAGGTTCCAGGTCGCCAGCCCGTCGTCGCTCCCGGGCTCGAGGAGATACACGGCAAGCGGGGCCAGCGCCTGGTCGAGGGGGACGATGGCCGCCCCGCGCTCGACCGCTCTCGAGCTGCGCCGCCAGCGCCCGAAAACGCGCTCCTCGAAGTGGCCCTGGAACTGCCGGCGCGATGTCACGATCGAGTCTACCGTGAACGCTTCGACGTCGGCGCTGGTTCGCTCGCCGGCGCGCTCGACGACGACGCCGTGTGTGCGGAGCATGCGCACGATGTCATCGCTCCCCGGCGCGAGCAGGTAGCCGGCCGGCGCGGCGACGGTCAGCTCGGGCTCGAAGCGGTCGTAGACGGCGAGCTGGAGCGAGCGATAGCGGCCGCTGCGTCGCAGTCCCCGGGGCACTCCCGGCTCGGTGATCGTCGAGTCACCCGTCCGCTCGATCTCCTCGACGAGCACCGGCTGCCGCGACGGCCTCGTCGTCAGGCGCGACCTGATCGCGATGCTGTCGCCGGGGACGACTCCCGCCGCGCTCTCGCGCGCGAGCCGGACCAGTGACGCACGCCGCTCCCCGGCGAGCGAGAGGATCTCGCGCACGAACGCGGAGGTGGACGCGACCCGACGCTCGAACGGATCGTGAGAGAACGCCTCGCTGAGGATGGCGACGCGGCCCCGCAGGCCGACGTAGTTCGTCCCGAAGCGCGGCCGGTGGTCGTACGTACCCCAGGCGCGGATCGCGCTGTCGGGGGTCGCGTCGGCGGTCGCGCCGAAGCCGCCGTACGAGCCGGGCCCGCCGTCGAAGTTGCCGTAGTCGAAGGTCTCGAAGCGGTGGCGCGTCCGCATGCGCTCGCGGAGCACGGGCAGGAGCGAGTCGCGCGTGAATCGCGCGGCGCCGCCCACCGGCGCGAGCGGCGGCGCGTAGGTGAGTGCGTAGCCGTGGAAGCTGCCGTCGGTCGTGTGCAGGTCCACGAAGACATCGGGATCCCACGCGGCGAGCGCCGCGAGCGCGCCGCGCGTCTCCGGCGCCTCCGCCTTGACGTAGTCGCGATTGAGGTCGAGCCCCTGGCCGTTGGCGCGAACGCCGACGAGCTCCGGTCCGTTCTGCTCGGCGCGGTTCCGCGCCTGCGGAGCGAGCTGCTCGTTCCCGTCGGCGTTGTAGATCGGGACGGCGACCACGACCACCGAGTCGAGCGCGTTGGGCGCCGTGCTCGCGAGCAGGTCGCGCAGGAGCGCGAGGAGCGCCTCCTTCCCTTCCACCTCCCCGGCGTGGATGTTCGCCTGGACGAAGACGACGGGTCGCCCGAGCCGTCGGGCCTCCGCGGGCGTCCGGACCAGCGGGCGCGACGCGATCGCGAGCGGGATGTCGCGCCCGCCCGGACTCGCGCCGAGGCTGCCTAACGCGACCGGCAGCCCGGCCGCCTGGAGCGAGTCGAGAAAGGCGACGACGTCGGCGTGGCTCGACGTCTCCCGGTACTGCGTCCGCTCGGCGCGGGTGCGCGGGAGCGGACCGGCCGCGGCGGCTTCGGCGATCGCGCGCCCCACCGCACCCGCCGCGCGGCCGACCGCGCCGCAGCCCGGGAGCGCCGCGAGGCAGAGCCCCGCGGCGAACAGTCGTCTCACAGGTTCGCGAGCACGAAGCGCGTGAGCTGGTCGAAGAGATGGGCCTGCGTGTTTCCGCCCGAGATCGAGTGCGTGCGGTTCGGGTAGAGCAGCATCGAGAACGGCTTCCCCGCTGCCTCGAGCTTGTCGGCGAACTGGATGGAGTTCTGCGGGTGCACGTTGTCGTCGCCGGTACCGTGGACGAGCAGGAAGTGGGCGGTCAGGCCGTTCACGTGGGTCTGCGGCGCGCCCTCGTCGTATCCCTGCCTGTTGTCCTGCGGCGTCCACATGAAGCGCTCGGTGTAGATCGTGTCGTAGAGCCGCCAGTCCGTGACCGGCGCGACCGCGATCCCCATCCGGAAGACGTCGCCGCCGAGCGCGGTCGTCAGCGCCGTCATGTAGCCGCCGTAGCTCCACCCCCAGATGCCGATTCGCGACGCGTCCACCCACGGCTGCGTCCCGAGCCACTTCGCGGCGTCGATCTGGTCGCGCGACTCGTACCGTCCGAGGTGCAGCTGCGTGATCTTGCGGAAGTCGCGCCCGCGCCACGCCGCGCCCCGATTGTCCACCACGACGACGACGTAGCCGCGCTGGGCGAGCAGCGCGTGCCACAGCCAGCGCGAGCCACCGTACTGGTCGTTCACCTGCGGCGA
>DATAIS010000024.1:0-1926 GCA_036262535.1 Gemmatimonadaceae bacterium
GGGTCGAGATCCTCCCGGACACCGTGGTGACTGCGACCGTCAGGGTCGAGATGCTCGAGATGGTGATGGAGGAGGTGCGCGTCAGCGCGACGCGCACCGAGCGCCTCGCCGGCGAGACGCCTGAGCGCGTCGAGGTGCTCGACCAGATGGAGGTCGACGAGAACACGCTCATGGCGCCGAGTGGGATCACGATGCTCCTCAACGAGACGCCCGGCCTCCGCGTGCAGGCCGCGTCGCCGACGCTCGGCACCGGCAGCGTGAGGATCCTCGGGCTGCCGGGCCAGTACACCGCCATGCTCTCGGACGGACTCCCGCTCTACGGCGGCGGCGCCAGCGCGCTCGGTCCGCTCGACATCTCGCCCGTCGACCTGCAGCGCGTCGAGATCATCAAGGGCGCGGCGTCCGCGCTGTACGGCGGACAGGCGCTCGGCGGCGTGATCAACCTCGTCTCGAAGCCGCCCACGGGGCGCAGCGAGGTCCTGCTCAATCGCCGCACGATGGGCGTGACGGATGCCGCCGCGTGGCTCAGCCGCCGCCTCACGCCGACGACCGGCCTCTCGTTCCTCGCGTCGGGGACGGTGCAGCACGACGCCGACGTCGACGACGATGGCTGGGCCGACCAGCCCGACGCGCGGCGCTGGAACCTGCGTCCGCGATTCAGCCGCGTCGACGAGAGCGGTCGATCGCTGTTCGCGACCGCCGGCTACGGGTACGACAGTCGCCACGGCGGAACGTCAGGCGACGCGCGGACCCCTGGAGGATCGGCGTTCCGTGAAGGGTTGACGAGCCGCCGCGCCGACGTCGGCGCGCGCGTCGTGATCCCGACACGCGATTCGGGCAGCGTGGCGATTCGCTTTGCGCTCGCGGGCAGTCGCCGCCGTCGCGAATTCGGACCGGGTCCGCTGGAGCTCGACCGCGCGACCACCGCCTTCGTCGAGGCGACTCGCTCCTTCGTCCACGCGAGCGCGACGACCGTCGTCGGCGCGGTGGTGCAGGTCGATGCCTTCGACAACTCGCTCAACACCGCCTACGACCACCGCTGGACGACGCCGAGTCTCTTCGTCACCACCGAGCGGCCGATCGGACCTCTCACCCTGTCGGCGAGCGTCCGCGGTGACGCGCATCCTGACGCGGGCATCCAGCTGACTGAGCGCATCGCCGCGATGGTCAAGCCGGTCGAGGGCTGGTCCATCCGCGCCAGTGCCGGCACCGGCTTCTCCCCGCCGGCGGCGACGATCGAGGAGACGGAAGCGATCGGGCTTCGCGCCGTACGACCGGGTGTCGAGCTCCGTCGCGAGCGCAGTCTCGGCACCATGCTCGACATCGGCGGCGAGCTCGCCGGAGCGGAGCTGCTCGTCACGGCGTATGCTTCGGCCGTCGACGACGCGATCATGCTCGCCGATGCCGGTGATGGCAGCGACGAAGGGGTCCTCCGCAACGCCGACGCGGCGATGCGCATCGCGGGGCTCGAAGGTGCGGCGATCTGGCGCTTCGAGGGCGGAAAGTTCCTCGCGACCTACGGCTACGCGCGCGGCACGCGGCCTGATGCGACGACCGGAGTCCGGGAGCCCGTCCCGCTCCTGCCGCGTCATCGTGTGGGGGCAGACCTGATGTTCGAGCGCGAAGGCGCCTATCGCGGGGGCATCGAGGGCATCTGGTACGGCGTCCAGTCGCTGGACGAGAACCCGTTCAGGAGCGAGTCGAAGCCTTATCTATACCTGATGGCCATCTACATGCGGCAATTCGGCCGCCTCGAGGCCGTCGTCAACTTCGAGAACCTGCTGAACGTCAGGCAGACCGACACCGACCCACTCGTTCGCCCCACGCCGGCGACCGGCGGGCGCTGGACGACCGACGTCTGGGCGCCGCTCGAGGGATTCATGGCCAACGCCGCACTCCGATATCGATGGTGATCCCGAAGGAAGG
>DATAIS010000025.1:0-11277 GCA_036262535.1 Gemmatimonadaceae bacterium
GCGCAGCTCGCGCCACTTCGCGAGCATCACGCCCCAGCTCACGATCGTGAGCACGAGCAGCACGACGAGCACGAACTTCGTCATCACGGTCGCGTGCGTGATGAGCTCGACGGGGGTCGTCGGGACCGCCTGCGAGACCTGGAGCATCGCCATCATGCGCCTGCCCCCGCGCCGCGCTTCGCGGCGGAGCGTTCGGCGAACCACTCGAAGGTTCGGCGCAGTCCTTCCTCGAGCGAGATCTCCGGCGCCCAGCCGAGCTCGCGCCGCGCCTTCTCGATCCTCAGCGACGAGTGCTGCTGCTCGCCCGGCCGGCGCGGTGCGAACCTGACCTCTGCCTCGCGGCCGCTCACCCGGCGCAGCGTCTCCACGAGGTCCAGCACCGATCGCCCGGTCCCAGTCCCGATGTTGAAGGCGCGCGAGTCCAGCTTCGCCTGGGGGGGCAGCGGCGCCGTCGCAGCGATGAACGTCGCGTTCGCGACGTCGCCGACGTAGACGTAGTCGCGCGTCTGCTCGCCGTCGCCGAAGACCGTCAACGGCTCGCCGCTGAGGATGCGCCCGCAGAAGATCGCGACGACGCCGGCCTCGCCGTGCGGATCCTGCCGCGGACCGTAGACGTTGCCGAAGCGGAGCGCGACGTTCTCGAGCCCGTGGACGCGGCCGTAGTAGGCCATGTAATGCTCGGCGGCGAGCTTCGAGATCGCGTATGGCGATTCCGGATCCTTGACGAAGGTCTCCTCGTTCGGCGGGGTGGTGAACTCACCGTACAGCGCGCCGCCCGTCGACGAGAAGACGGTGCGCGTGCGCCTGCCGGAGGCGCGGACCGCCTCGAGCAGGTTGAGCGTGCCGACGACGTTGGTGTTCGCGTCGAACACCGGATCGGCGACGCTGCGGCGGACATCCATCTGCGCCGCGAGGTGAACGAGCACGTCGAAGGCGCCGCCGCGCACGAGGTTCGCCGCATCGGGCGACGCGATGTCCAGCTCGTGCAGGGTGACGTCGCGAGGGACGTTGGCGCGCTTGCCGGTGACGAGGTTGTCGACGACGTCGACGCGCCAGCCGTGGCCGAGGAACAGCTCGCAGACGTGCGAGCCGATGAAGCCCGCTCCGCCAGTGATCAGCACCCGCTTTCCGTCACCCTTCGCCATCGCCCTCTCGCTCGTTCGTCTGGTTTGCGGTGCCGCTCTCGGAGGCCTTCCCCCCTCCGGCGACGCCGAACAGGTATCGGGCCGCGTCCACGATCGCGAGGCCGCGGCCGTTCGCGGCCGCCTCGCGCAGGCGCACGCTCGGCTCGTGCAGGAACTTGTTGAGGAGCGCGCGCGACAGGCTCTCGATCGCCTCGCGCTGCGCCTCGTCGAGGTCGGGCCGTCGTCGCAGCACCTGTGCGACCTCGCGCGCGCGCATCCGCTCCGCTGCCTCTCGCATCTCCGTCAGCACGGGCACGGCCTCGAGCCCCGCGAGCCACTGCCAGAAGCGCTCGACCTCCTCGTCGATGACGTGCCCCGCGCTCGGCAGCTGGTCGCGCCGGCGCTCGATGTTCGCCGCGACGACGGCACGGAGGTCGTCGAGATCGTAGAGGAAGACGTTCTCCATCGCGCGCACGGCGGGATCGACGTCGCGCGGGAGCGCGATGTCGAGGATGCAGAGCGGCCGGTCGCCCCGCGCGGCGACCGCCGGCTCGAGGTGCGCGGGCCGGACCACGGGGTGCGGCGCCGCGGTCGAGCAGAGGAGCACGTCGACGCCCGCGAGCTCGCTCCAGCACTCGTCGACGTGCATCGCCGTCGCGCCGTGCTTCGCGGCGAGCTCGGTCGCACGCTCGTGGGTGCGGTTCGCGACGACCGCCGTCCGGACCCCCTCGGCGACGAGGCACTCGAGCGCGAGCTCCGCCATCTCCCCCGCCCCGAGGATCATCGCACGCCGCCCGCCGAGCGAGCCGAAGATCTGCTTCGCGAGCTGCACCGCCGCCGAGCTCACGCTCGCCGCGCCGCGCCCGAGCGACGTCTCGGTGCGCACGCGGGATGCGGCGCCGAGCGCGCTGTGGAAGAGGCGGTTGAGCACCACCCCCGAGGCGGCGCGACCCAGCTCCCAGGAGTCGCGCACCTGGCCCTGGATCTGCGCCTCGCCGAGGATCATCGAGTCGAGTCCCGCCGCGACGCTGAAGAGATGTCGAACCGCCTCACGGTCGCGCCGCACGTACGCATACGGCTCCGCCGCTTCACCGAGCCGGCGCGAGAAGGCCGCGAGCACCGACGGCGCCGGGTCCGCGGCTCCCGCGACGTAGAACTCGGTCCGGTTGCAGGTCGAGATGACGAGCGCTTCGCGCGCACCCGAGTCCGCGAGCAGGTCGGCGAGCGTGCGCCGTGTCTCCGTCGCCGAGACGACGATGCGCTCGCGGAGGGGGAGCGGCGCCGTTCGGTGGCTGACGCCGACGACGGTCAGCGCCATGTGCGCGCCTCTCGCGCCAGGGCGCCGCTCTCGGCGCGCGCCGCGAAGTCGCCGCCGAGCAGCTCGGCGGAGGCGCGCTCCCATTCGTCCGCCTCGCCGGCGGCGAGGAGGCGCGCACGCAGCGCACGCAGCTCCTCGAGCGCCTCGCCGTAGCGGGCGTCGAAGCGCTCGGTGATGGTGTCGAGCACGCGCATCGCAGCCGCGGGTACGCCGTTCGCGCTCACCGCGACGAGGAGCGCGCCCGCGGTGCGCTGGGCGACCGCGGAGAACGTGCCCTCGTCGGGCGCATCCACGACGTTGCAGAGCCGGTGCGACTCGCGCGCGGTGCGCGCGACGAGCGCGTTCACCGCGCGGTCGTCGGTCGCCGCCACGACGAGGTCGGCGTCGGCGATGTCGTCGGGACGGAAGGAGCGGAGGACGAGGTCGATCGCGCCCTTCGCGGCGGCGTCGCGCACCGCCTCGCTCGCCCGCGGCGCGACGACGCGCACCGCAGCGCCGCGGGCCGCGAAGCCTAACGCGCGGCGTCCCGCGACCGCACCGCCACCGACGACGAGCACGCGCACGTGGTCGGCGTGGACGACGATCGCCAGCCGGGGGTCCTCGATCGCGACGCTCACAGGAAATCCCCGCTGCCGCGCACCGTGAGCCGCACGACGATCCAGAGCGCGATCACGGCCGCGAAGGCGGCGCCGCTGGCGATCGCGGCGCGGCGCGCCTGCCAGCCGCGCGCGATGCGCCCCAGGGCGAGGATCGTCGCGCCCAGCCAGGCCGCCGTACCCCACACGATCTCGGCGGTGTCGTTCTGCCGGTAGGTGACCGCGTAGGCCGCGCCGATGGTGATCCCGAGCGTGAGCCCGATCCAGGCCGCGATCACGGCCCCGTGGTTGACGCGGTCGAGCGTCTGCAGCGGCGGGAAGAGCCGGAAGAGCGCGCCGAAGCGGCGCGACCGCAGCTCCCTTCGCTGGACGAGATACATCGTGCCCGCCGCGGCGGCCGTGCCGAGTCCCGCGATCCCGATGAAGCTGAGCGCGATGTGCGCGACGAACCAAGGCCCGCGAATCTCCGGCGGCTCGACGGCGGGTACGAGGCCGACCGTCGTGGCAGCGATCGTGACGATCGCTGCCAGGGGCGCGACGAGGAGCGTGAGGCTCGCCTCGCGTGCGAGCAGCTCGACGACGAGGAGGGTACCGGCGAGGGCGAGCGCCGCAAACGAGAGCGCGGGACCCAGCCCCGTCAGTGGCGGCGCGGCGCCGGTGCGAGCCAGTCCGACGAGCGCGACGATGTGCGCCGTCGTCCCTGCCGCGAGCGTGAGCGTGACCCAGCGCACCGACACCCGCACGGGACGCGCGAACGGCGCCGCGGCGAGGGCCGCGGCGCCGAGATAGCACAGGGTGGCGACGAGGTGGGCGATCGCGATCATGGCGCTCGCCCGCAATGTAACTCCTGGCGCGGAGGGCTCCTAGCGCGCCGGGTCCTGCGTCACGGCATGCGCGCGATCACTCTCGTGCGTGCACCCTCGCGGATCGCGGGGTGCCTCTGCCCGACGACGATGAGCGTCGCCGAGCGGTCGTCGACGCGGACCGCGGTCGCTTCGCCGATCGACTCCTCGGGGAGCCGGTCGCCGAGCTCGCCGCGCTTCCGCTCGCGGTAGATCTCGAATGCATCGCCGAGGCGAACGCCGTCGCGCGCTCCGACCTTGACGATCACGTAGTGCTGGATCGACGCGACGTCGGGCTCGCCGACGATGTACGCGATGCGCGACTCCGCGCCGCCCTCGATCGGCGTGCGCGACTCGGCGGGGACCGGTGTGAAGCTCTCGAGAGGAATCAGCCGCTCCCCGAGATGCATGTCCTGGAAGTGGCGCACGATGCGCAGCGAAGCCGCCTCACCCTCGCGCGCTCCTTCGACGATGGCGACGCCGGTGGGGATGATGATGCGCCCCACCCCGTCCACGTCAGGGCCGTCGCGGTAGACAAGCCAGCGCGACCCGCGCGCCGGCAGGCCGCCCTTCATGCGCGCATACACCAGCTCGTGCGTCTGCACCGCGGACCGCCTGCTCGCCGACGCGATGCCGGGGATCTCCGACGTCTCGACGATCATCCCCGCGTCGCGACGCTGCCGACCGCTGAGGACGAAGGGCGCCGCGTAGAACTCCCACTCGCGAACCGCCGGCGGTGGGTCGATCGGAGTATCGCTGAGGCGCTGTGAGCCGAGCGCCACCCGCTTCTGCCCCGCGCGGGAGAACATGGTCGGTCCGGTCGCCTCGATCGGTCCTTCCTCGATGGGGCCCGTGGGGCCCGTCGGTTCGCCGGGGCCGGGCTCGACCTGCGTCGGGACGCCGGCGACGACCGCCGGCTCACCGCTGGTCCCGCCGGGGAGGCGAAGCACCTCGCCGGGATAGATCCAGTGCGGATCCTCGACCACCGTGGTGTTGATGCGATAGATCTCCGGCCAGAGGAACGGGTCGCCGAGGTAGAGCCGGGCGAGGTCCCAGAGGGTGTCGCCCTTCTTCACGGTATGTGTCGCGGGGCGGCCGCTCGTCGTGTCCTGCGCGACGGTCGTGTCCCTCGCGGTGCTGTCGGGCGTCTGCGCCACCAGCACCACCGGGGAGAGCAGCGCGAAGGCGAGCGCGAGTCGCAGCCAGAGGCGCGAGCGTGGCGACCGTTCCGAGGAGCGCGGAGTTGGTGACGTCATGAACGTGGAGCCGGCAGATGTGAGGTCCGGACGTACCCGACGGAGCCCACGTAAGACTGGGCCCTGTCGCTACATCGAGGACGCTCTGGCAGGCGTCAGGTAACGACCGCGACAGTGGGGGCGCGGAGGGGGGTGGCCGTTAGCTGTTAGCCATTAGCCGTTGGCTGAACGAGCGACGAGGGACGAGCAAACCTGCTGGTTGCTCGCCCCTCGTTGGCTGACGGCCAACAGCTAATGGCTAACGGCCGATGGCTGGCTGCTGCGAACGCCGCCCGCCTAGAACGGCAGGTCGTCGTCCTCGTCGTTCAGCGCGCCGGGAAAGTCCTCGAAGTCCTCCCCTCCCGCCTTGCCGCTGTTCGAGCCCGAGGCCTTCGCCGCTGCCGCGGGCGCCGCCGCGCGGGCGCGTGGAGCGCTGCCGCCCTCGGAGTCGAAGTCGCCGCCGCCGGAGCGGCCGCTCAGCATGATCAGCTCGCGGACGTTGATCTCGGTGCTGTACCGGGTCTGGCCTTCCTTGTCCTGCCACTGCCGGTACTCGATGCGTCCTTCGACGTACAGCTTGTCGCCCTTCTTCACGTAACGCTCGACGATGTCGGCGAGCTGCGACGTCTTGGTGTTCCAGACGACGCAGCGATGCCACTCCGTCTTCTCCTGGCGATCGCCCGACGGGCCGTTCCACGAACGGCTCGTCGCGAGCGAGAACGTCGCGACGCGATTACCACCACTGGTCGAGCGCACTTCGGGATCGTTCCCGAGGTTCCCGATCAGCGTGACCTTGTTGAGACTGCGGCTCACGGTTCCTCCTGGACGAGAGTCATGTTCTCGTCGCGCATAATATGGCCCGCGCCCGAACGGCGCGCAAACGAACGAATGCGGCACGCGGCGAAGCCGTGCATTCACTGCCCCTTCACGAGGTGCGCGCGCAACAGCAGCGCGTCCTCGACGGGATGACTGTAATATCGCCGGCGCCGACCGACGATGGAGAATCCGCGCGACGAATAGAGGGCGCGCCCGGCGAGGTTCGACTCGCGGACCTCGAGGTGCATCCACTCGCACCCTTCGTCGCGCCCGCGCTCGACGGCCGTGTCGAGCAGCAGGCCGCCGATTCCGCGCCCGCGCGCCTCGGGCGCCACGGCGACGTTCGCCAGCTCGACCTCTCCCGCCACGCACCACCACACCGCATAGCCGACGACGACCGATGCCTCCGTCGCGACGAGGAGCTGGACGCGCTCCTCGCGCAGCGCCGAGCGAAACGCGGTCGCGCTCCAGGGGTCGCTGAAGCTCGCACGCTCGATCTCCACCAGACGGGGGAGGTCGTCCGCGACCGCGTCGCGGAGGAGCGTCGGCGTCAGCGCGCCAGGAGCGGCCGGCCGTGCGTCGCTTCCCATTTCACCTGCGCCTCGGCGAGGCGCCCGTACTGAGGTTCCCAGCTGGCCAGCGACACCGGCGTCACGAGCGCGGGCGCGATGCGCGCGAGCGCCGCCGCCTGCGGACGCGAGTCGATGCGCAGCCCCGGACCGAGCGGCGTCGCATCGTCCCGGGTGGCGCGCGGCTCGAGCAGCGCGGCGGTGATGACCTCGGGCCGCGTCGCGGCGACGACGATCCCCCCTGCCGCAACCTCCACGAGTGAGACGTAGAGCTCCTCCCGCATCGCGTCGAGCGCGGCGAGGTAGCGCCCCGGCACCGGGATGGCGGCCGCCACCATCAGCGCGAGCGACGAGACGCACGAGAAGCTTGCACCACTCGCCATCGCCACCCCCTTCGCGATCGATGCGGCGATGCGGAGCGAGGTGAAGCTCCCCGGCCCCGCACCACAGACCACCGCCTGGATGTCCTCGGGGCGAGCGCCCGCCTCCTTCATCGCGTCTGCGACCGCGGGGAGGAGGCGCTCCTCGCGCTCGCCGCGCATCGCCGCGTCGCGGCTCGCGAGCACCACGCCGCCCCGCAGCAGCGCGACGGAGCCGGTGTAGGTGCTGGCGTCGAGCGCGATCGTGAGGGGCGTCATCCGGCCAGCAGGGCGCGATGCGTCTCGTCGCCGGGAAGATGCTCGAGGTCGATCGGCACGTGCGGAGGCATCCGCCCCGCCGCGCGCTCGGGCCACACCACGAGCACGAGTGCGTGCGCCGTCACGACCTCGTCCCAGCCGATGTTCGTCAGCTCGTCGGCGTTGCGCAGCCGGTAAAGGTCGAGATGATAGACGGGCGAAGCTGGGGCGCCGTAGCGGTGCACGAGCGCGAATGTCGGGCTCGTGACCGGCTCGACGACCCCGTAGCCGCGGCAGATCGCCTGGGCCAGGGTCGTCTTCCCCGCCCCGAGATCGCCGGCGATGGTGACGACGAGCGGCGCCTTCGCTGCCCGCCCGAAGCGCTCCCCCCACGCCGTCAGCTCCTCGAGGGTGAGCGCCAGTCTCCCGCGCGCGGCCAGCGGCGGGAGCGGGTGCGCCGAGTGCTCGCTCATCGCCGTGCGCGGTTCGTTCGCGAATCCGCGGCGAGCGCGGGCCGCTGGACCCCCGCATTTCCCGCGCTTGCACCCTCGGCGCGCGCGCGGAGCTCGAAGAGCTCGTCGCGCAGCCGCGCCGCCGTCTCGAAGTCGAGGTTCTTCGCCGCTTCGCGCATCTCCTTCTCGAGCGCGGCGATCGTGGCGGGGATGTCGATCGTCTCGCCGCTATCGCCCTTCGCGAACTCGCGGATGCGCTCGGCGACCCGCTTGCCCCGCTTCGGCGCGTCCTCCTCGCGCTCGGTGCGCGCATCGGCGACGCGCGTGATGAATCGCACCTGGTCGACCGACTTCTTCACCGTGTAGGGCGTGATCCCGTGCTCCGCGTTGTGCGCGCTCTGGATCTCGCGGCGGCGCTTCGTCTCGTCGATGCAGCGCTGCATCGAGCCGGTGATGCGGTCCGCGTAGAAGATCGCGCGCCCCTCGACGTTTCGCGCCGCGCGCCCGACGGTCTGGATGAGCGAGCGCTCGCTGCGCAGGAAGCCCTCCTGGTCGGCGTCGAGGATCGCGACCAGCGACACCTCGGGCATGTCGAGCCCTTCGCGGAGCAGGTTGATGCCGACGAGGACGTCGAACTCGCCGAGCCGGAGCCCGCGCACGATCTCCATGCGCTCGATGGCGTCGATGTCCGAGTGCATGTAGCGCACACGCGCTCCCATCTGCTGGAGGTAGTCGGTGAGGTCCTCGGCCATGCGCTTCGTCAGCGTCGTCACGAGCACTCGCTCGCCCTTGCGCTCGCGAAGCCGGATCTCGTGCAGCAGGTCGTCTACCTGCCCGCGAACCGGACGGATCTCGATCTCGGGGTCGATGAGGCCCGTCGGGCGGATGATCTGCTCGGTGACGACGCCCTCGCTGAGCTGGAGCTCGAGCTCTCCCGGCGTCGCCGAGACGAAGATCGCCCGCGGCGTCAGCGCGAGGAACTCGTCGAACATCAGCGGCCGGTTGTCGAGCGCGCTCGGCAGGCGGAAGCCGTAGTCGACGAGGGTCAGCTTGCGCGCGCGGTCGCCGTTGAACATCGCGCCCACCTGGGGCAGCGTGACGTGCGATTCGTCGACGACGACGAGGTAGTCCTCGGGGAAGTAGTCGAGGAGGCACGCCGGACGCTCGCCGACCGAGCGGCCGGAGAGATGGCGCGAGTAGTTCTCGATGCCGGCGCAGGTCCCGATCTCGAGCATCATCTCGACGTCGAAGTTCGTCCGCGACTCGAGCCGCTGTGCCTCGAGGAGCTTGCCCGACGACTTCAGCACCTCGAGCCGCTCGGCGAGCTCGCTGCGGATCAGCCCGACCGCGCGCTCGAGCGTGGGACGGGTCGTGACGAAGTGCTTCGCCGGATAGATCGCCGCCCGCTCGAGCGTCGCGATCGTGTCACCGGTGAGGAGGTCGATCTTCGACACGCGCTCGACCTCGTCGCCCCACATCTCGATCCGGACGCCCTGTTCCTCGTACGCCGGGAAGATCTCGACGGTGTCGCCGCGGACGCGGAACGTCCCGCGGTCGAAGGCGACGTCGTTGCGCGTGTACTGGATGCGCACCAGAGCGCGCAGGATCTCGTCGCGCGCGATGCGCTGGCCGCGCGTCAGCGTCACCATCTGCTCGCGATAGCTCACCGGATCGCCGAGGCCGTAGATCGCGGAGACCGTGGCGACGATGATGACGTCCTCGCGCTCCATCAGCGACGACGTCGCACGCAGCCGGAGCCGGTCGATGTCCTCGTTGATCGACGCGTCCTTCTCGATGTAGGTGTCCGTCGTCGGGACGTACGCCTCGGGCTGGTAGTAGTCGTAGTACGAGATGAAGTACTCGACCGCGTTGTGCGGGAAGAAGCTCTTGAGCTCCCCGTACAGCTGCGCCGCGAGGGTCTTGTTGTGCGAGAGGACGAGCGCGGGGCGCTTATGCTGGGTGATGACGTTCGCGACCGTCATCGTCTTCCCGGACCCGGTGACGCCGAGGAGGGTCTGGAAGCGGTCGCCGCGCGCGAGCCCCGCCGACAGCTCGGCGATGGCGCGCGGCTGGTCGCCCGCGGGTTCGAAGGGGGCGCGAAGGTCGAAGGCAGGGCCGCTCATGGCTCTGCAATATAATGCATGGCGCCGGTGTTTGTTCGGGTCTCGCGCAGCAGCCATGGAGGGGCTGCCCGCCCCTCCATGGTCAGTCTTCGGCCGTGACGTTGTCCCGTCGGGCGATGTCGCTGATCCCCTTCACCTTCCGGACCGCGCGGAGGATTTTCTCGAGGTGGGTGAGGTTCTCGACCTCGACCAGCATATAGCCGACGACCTTGCCGTCGACCCCCTTGAGCTCCATGGCGCGGATGTCGGTTCCCGTCGCGCTGACGGCGGCCGCGACGTCGGCGTAGAGTCCGCGGCGGTCGTTCCCCTCGAGGAGGAGCCGGACGTGGAAGCGCTCCCCTTCCCGCTCCTTCCACTCGATCTCGAGTCGGCGCTCGGGCTCGTGCTCGAGCAGGAGCAGGTTGGGGCAGTCGGCGCGGTGGATGCTCACGCCGCGGCCGCGCGTCACGTAGCCGGTGACGAGGTCGCCGGGGACGGGCTGGCAGCACTGGGCGTAGCGGACCATGAGCCCGTCCACCCCCTGGATGCGGACCCCGCGCGGTACCCCGCGCACGCGGTCGACGAGCCGGTCGATGACGCCGGGCGTCGGCGGCGCCTCCTGCGCCGCTTCCACGCCCGGGTAGAGGAGCTTGAGGACACGCGAGATGTCGACGTCGCCCTGGCCGAGCGACGCGAGCAGGTGCGTGGCGTCGGTGAGACCGAGCGCCTTCGCCGCGCCGGCGAGGACCTCGTCGCTCGGCTTGTCGAGGCGGCGACGACGGACTTCGCGATCGAGGATCTCGCGGCCGAGCTTCGTCGACGAGGTGTGCTCCTCGTGGCGCAGCCACTGCCGGATCTTGTGGCGCGCGCGGCCAGTCCGCACGTGCGCGAGCCAGTCGCGGCTCGCCTTCTTGATCGGACTGCGGAGGATCTCGACCGTGTCGGAGTTCCGCAGCTCGCGCGAGAGGGGCGCGATCTTGCCGTTGATCTTCGCGCCGCCCAGGTGCAGCCCCAGCTCGGTGTGCACGGCGAAGGCGAAGTCGATCGGCGTCGCCCCCTTCGGCAGCTGGATGACGTCGCCGGTGGGCGTGAAGACGAAGATCTCGTCCTGGTAGAGGTCGAGCTTCAGGAACTCGAGGAACTCGTCCGGCGTCTTGGCGTCGAGCTGGAGCTCGAGCACCTGGCGGAACCAGGTGAGGTGGCGATCGAGCTCGTCGGAGCTCCTGTCGTTCTCCTTGTAGAGCCAGTGCGCGGCGATGCCGTACTCCGCGGTGCGATGCATCTCGCGCGTCCGGATCTGGATCTCGAAGAGATGCTTGCCGGGCCCGAAGATGGTCGTGTGCAGCGACTGGTAGCCGTTGGACTTCGGCTGCGCGATGTAGTCCTTGATCCGCTCCTGGACGGCGGTCCACCCGTCGTGGATCACGCCTAACGCGTGGTAGCAGTCTGGCACCGTGTCGACGAGCACGCGGATCGCGAGGAGATCGTAGATCTCCTCGTACGGCTTCTCGCGCTGCTTCATCTTCTTGTAGATCGACCAGAGGTGCTTCGGGCGTCCCGTCACCTCGACGTTCCGGATGCCGGCCCGCTCCATCTCGCGCTGGAG
>DATAIS010000026.1:0-7709 GCA_036262535.1 Gemmatimonadaceae bacterium
TGGCCGCGCGCGCACCGCCGGCGAGTCGAGCGGGTTCGTCAAGGTCGTCGCCGACGCGCGCACCGACGAGATCCTCGGCGTGCACATGATCGGGCCGACGGTGTCGGAGCTGATCCCGGAAGCGGTGCTGGCGATGGAATATCGCGGCTCGAGCGACGACATCGGGATGACGGTACACGCGCACCCGACGCTCTCCGAGGCGGTGAAGGAAGCGGCGCTCGCCGCACTCGGCAGAGCGATCCACATCTAGGACGGCGCTCGCGTGTGGATCGCGCGGCTCGCGCCGGAGCAGCGTGACGCCGCGCGCCACCTCGTCGGCGGCGGCCGGGCGGGCGAGCTCCTCGCGCGCGCCGTCGCCGACCCGCCGACGCGCGAGTGCATCGCCCTCGCCGCCCTCGACGGCGATGACCTCCTCGGCGTCCTCCTCTACGGCGAGGTCGCCGGAGCGTTAGGCACGGGCGCCCTCCTCTGGCTCGCCGTCGCGGACGGTGTGCGGCGGCGCGGCATCGGCACGGCGCTCGTCGCCGACGCCGTCGCCCGCCTCGACGGCATGCGCCTCATCGTCGCGGAGGTTTCCACCTCGCTGCGCGCGGCACCAGCGCTGCTCGGCCGGTGCGGGTTCGAGCGGGAGGGGGAGGTGGAGCGGTTCTATTCCGACGACGAGGGGATGGAGATCTGGGTTCGGCGGCCGGCAGCCGGCGCTCAGGAGGGGGAGCGGGGAGCTGAATAGAACCACAATGGGGATGCGGGATTGGAAGGCTCCGATTGGGAGAGGGAGTGGGAGGTGGGAGGACATTTGTTGCGCACCCCCGTATGGGCCGCCCGAGTTGCCTGGCGAAGTGGATTGATTGTCGGTGCGCTGGAGCGCTTGAGTCCTCCGCCGTCGGCGCGGTTACTCTACGACCATGATCGACTCCGACGACGATTCGGGTGCACTCGATCGGGTGCAGGCGTACCAGCTCGCGATCGCACTGAGCGACGATGCGTGGGATGATGCGGTGACGATGAGGAAGGAACCGCTGCTCGCGGGCCATGCCGAGCAGATGTTCCGCGCCGTCGGCGACATCTCTGCAGCGATCGCGGAAGGATATGGGCGTCGATCGCCACTCGATCGAGTACGCTACTACGAATACGCCATGACGTCAGCCGAGGAGGCGCGGACCTGGTATCGCACGGGTCACCGGGGGCTCGCCGCCGAAACGCTGCAACGTCGGAGGACGCAGCTCGTGAGCATTCGCCGCCTCCTGCTCACGATGATGCGAAACGACCGCGCCCGAACCAGGAAGAAGCGGGACGAGTAGCCGACACGTGGGCGTGGAGAACCGCCACAAGAGCGACCCTCCCACCTCCCACTCCCACTCCCGATCGGTGCCTTCCAATCCCGCATCCCCGTTGCGGTTCTGTTCAGCTCCCCGCTCCCCCTCCCGGCCTCCGTCGAGCGATGCGTGAATCGGGAACAACCTGGAAAACGAAAAAGGGCCGGGCGCGTCGAAACGCGCCCGGCCCTCGAACGACTCCGCCTAGCGACTAGCGGATCGTTCTCAGAACCGCGACTGTCGCCGCGGCTCCGATCGCGAGCAGGCCGGCCGCAGCGGCTGCGGCGCCGGTGGGGGTCATGACGACCTCCTTGCGCCACCACGGCTGCACGCCGTCGGCGGTGGTGCCCGGAAGCGCGCTCATGATCTGCGCCTCGAGGTACGCCGGGGTACGGACCGCGCGGCGGCGCTCCGTCTCCTCGGTCACCTTGCGCCAGAAATCGATGTCGCGCGAGGTGTCGGCCGTGCGCACCGCGGACTCTTCGACTTCGCCGTCGAGCCACGCGTGGATGGAGGGTGACGTACGCGTCGCCGGGGTGAGCGGAACCTCGCGGTCGCTCAGCGGCTGCGCACGCTCGGCGCGAGAACGAAGCGTCTCCTCGCCGTCGGGACGGTTGCCCTGGGGATTCATGTCGTGATGCATCAGGCGTATTTCTCCTCGAGAAGGACCTGGAGCGCCTCACGTGCGCGGTGCACGCGCATCTTCAGTGCTCCGACGGTCGTCCCCAGCAAGTCCGCCATTTCCTCGTACGAGCGTCCTTCGACGTGCTTCATCACGAAGGCTTCGCGCAGGGAAGCGGGGAGTGCGGCCAGCGCGCGATCGAGATCGCTTCTCAGTTCCGTCCGGTCGAGCTCTTCGTCGGGCGTCGCAAATCCGGACGGCTGATCATCCTCTTCGTAGCTCAGGTGGGTGCGTCGGATGTTCTTGAGCCAATCCTTGCACCCGTTGGCGACGATCCGGAACACCCAGGCGTCGAAGCGTCCCCTCACCTCGGCGAGGTGCTGGTACGCCTTGATGAAAGACATCTGAAGGATGTCTTCCGCCACGTCGGGGCTCCCCGTCATGCACAGGGCATGGCGGTAGAGCGGATCGCTGTATCGGGAGATGAGGGTCCGGAATGCATCCCGGTTACCCGCCAAGACCCGGCCAATGATGACCTGGTCCGTTTCCGGCTGGTCGGCAACCTGCTGCCCCAGCGCCTGCTGCTGCGTGGTCACGGTTTGCTTCACAGTGCCACCGTAACGCCGATCCTGGCGTTTGGCGAGAGGTTGCCGGCGAGTCGTCGCGGAGAGGACGTTAGCCACGACGCCAAGACGATCGGTCGCCGGACAGGTAACAACATCATTCGGGCCGGGTGGGAGGGGGTAACGCTCAGGCAGCGGCGCCTTCGCCAAACATAGGGTGTCCGCAACCGCACCGCCACCGGAGAAGGCCCATAGCAAACGTCAGGCTGGTGACGCCAAGCACCGCGCGGACAACGAACTAGCCACTCACGGGTCGCGCGCCGCGCGCCCGAAGATCTCCCATCCGACCTCTCGCACCCCCGCACCATGCTCGTCGAGCCGGGGCGGGGGAAAGCGCACGGTTCCGCCCACCGGAGACGCGACGCCGGTGAGGGGCGACGCCTCCACCCGTTCCAGCGCCTCGAGGACGGTGCGCACCACCCCGCACGGAACGCCCGCTCCCTCGAGGAGCGGCAGCCAGTGCGACGCCGGCCGCTCGCGCACCCGGGCGCTCACCGCGCGCACGACGCGCTCGCGCTGCTCGACGCGGCCGGGATTGGTCGCCAGCGAGGGATCGGCCGCGAGGTCGGCGAGCTCGAGGACGCGCGCGCAGGCGCGCCACTGCCCATCGTTACCCACGGCGATCACGAACGGCCGGTCGGCGGCGCGAAAGAGCTGGTAGGGGACGAGGTTGGGATGGCCGTTCCCCCAGCGCCGCGCGTCGCGACCGCTCACGAGGACGTTCTGCGCGGCGTTGATCAATGCGGCGGTCGCGCTCGCGGCGAGGGAGACGAAGAGGCGTGCTCCCTTCCCCGTCCTCCCCCGCGCGACGAGGGCGCCGAGGATCGCGACCGCCGCATCCTTGCCGGTGACGACGTCGGCGAGGGCGACCCCCGCCTTCATCGGTTCCCCGTCCGGCTCCCCCGTGATCGACATCCAGCCGCACTCCGCCTGGACGACGTAGTCGTAGCCGGGCCGGGGGCTGTCGGGGCCGAACCCCGTGATCGTGAGCCAGACCAGCGACGGCCGGTCGGCGAGCAATGCGTCCGGGTCGAGCCCGAAGCGCTCGAGGGTTCCGGCGCGGAAGTTGTCTACGACGACGTCGGCATCGAGGGCGAGCCGGCGGACCAGTGAGCGTCCCTCCGGGGTACCCAAGTCGGCGGCGACCGAGAGCTTGTTGCGGTTGATGCCGAGGAAGTAGGCGCTCTCGCCGCGGTCGTCGAACGGAGGTCCCCAGCCCCGGGTCTCGTCGCCGCCGCGAGGGTGCTCGACCTTGATGACGTCGGCGCCCAGGTCGCCGAGCATCATCGTGCAGAGCGGACCGGCGAGGACGCGGGAGAGATCGAGCACGCGCACGCCGTCGAGCGGCCCGAGGGCGCCGTTATGTTTCGCAACTGACGGGATACTGTCGCTCAATCGGTACCCGTTCGGCGGAGAAGCTTCGCGCCGCGGCCTTCCGGAGTGCCCGGAAATCACCGGCGCTGCCCTTGCGTAGAGCAAGAAAAATCATATACTTGGCGCCGTTCGGGCCGCTCCGCAAGCCGCTCTGGAACGCCGTCGAAAAACGCAGGACCCCAAATGGCGGATAAAGTGAATACTACAGAAGCCAAGGCCCCGGCCGCGGAAGGCGCGCCGGCCACGGCACCCGCTCCGCGTCGCGGCCCCGGACATCGTGGCGCCGACGTTCGCGATACTGTCGCGGAGATGACGGAAAAGGCGCAGCTCCTCTCCCTCGAGGCAGGGAGCAAGGTCGCCAGCGCGATGAAGGACGTGATCTACGCGGCGGCCGGCATCACCGGCTTCGCCGTCGAGAGCGCGCGCGACCTCGTGCAGTACATGGTCCGCCGCGGGCAGATGCGCAGCGAGGAGGCCGACCGGCTGATGCGCGAGGTCGAGGAGGCGAACACGAAGCGCGGCCCTCAGAAGCTGCCGACGCGCGCCGACCTCGAGGCGCGCCAGGCTGCCGCCCGCGCCGCGGCCGCTCCGCCGCCGCCGGTCGCGGCGGCCGCTCCGGTGGTGAGCAACGGTCCGCGCCCCACTCCGGTCGCGACGCCGGTCGTGGCCGCACCGGCCGCCGCCGCGCCCGCCGCGGCGCCCGCGGCCAAGGTGGCGAAGCCCGCCGCCAAGGCACCGGCGAAGAGCGCCAAGGCCCCGGCCAGGACCGCCGCGAAGTCGGCACACCGCGCCGCGCCCGCCAAGAAGGGCGCCGCGAAGAAGGCCGCGAAGAAGCGTTAGGCGGGGGGACGGATTCGTGGGTGGCGCGCGGCGCGGCGGTCTTCGGACGCCGCGTCGCGCGGTCCGTTCACCCACCGGCTGAGCGCTGCCAGCCACTCGCCGAACTCCTCCGGCGATCCCACGACCCAGTCGGCCGCGGTCTCGCGCAGCGGGCCGCCACGAACGTGGATCGTGACCGCGCCGCCGAACTCGTGCAGCGCGCGGTGCGCGTCCTCGTCGGTGAGGTCGTCGCCCGCGAAGAGCAGCGACGCGCGGCGGTCGCGGGCGCCGAGGCGCTCGGCGAGCGCCACCACCGCCGTCCCCTTGTCGACCGCGATCGGCGGCCGCGTCTCGATGACGAGGCGGCCGTGCGTCGTGCGCAGGCCGTGCTTCGACGCGATGCGCTCCGCCTCCGGGATGAGCGTGAGCGCGAGCTCCGGCTCGACGAGCCGGTAGTGGAGGCTCAGCGTCAGGCGCTTGTTCTCGAAGACCGCCCCCGGCGTCCGCGCCGCCAGGCGCTGGAGCTCCTTCGCCGCGGCCGCGATCCGGTCGAGGTGGACCTCGACGCGCTGATCGGTGAGGACCGTGCCGTCGGGGGTGATCGTCTCGAGGCCGTGGTTGCCTAACGTCCAGACCCCGTCGACGGCGACGATGGCCCGGCCGTCCATCGCGGCGCGGCCGGTGACGATCGCGACGTGGACGTCCGGCGCCTCGACGAGCGAGACGAGCGCCTGCCGCGCGACCTCCGGGACGCGCGCGTCCTCGGGACGCTGCGCGATCGGCGCCAGCGTGCCGTCGATGTCGAGCAGCATCACCAGCGGGCGTCCGTCGAGCGCGTAGGCGAGCGTCGCCGGATCGGGCGGCAATGGCCGCGCACGCGGGCGCGGGCGCCGCTCGTCGGGCTGGATCGCCGCCGCCGCCCCGAAGATCCCCTGCACCCAGTCGAAGATCGTCGCCCGGCGCAGGCTCGCCCGCATCCGCTGCATCCGCGACTCGCGCTCGTCGGCGGGCATCGTCACCGCGGCGCAGATCCCCTGCGCCAGGCCGTCGGCGTTGAACGGGTTGACGAGGGTCGCACCCTCGATCTCGTCCGCCGCGCCCGTGAAGCGCGAGAGGAGCAGGACGCCGCGCTCCTCGACCTGGCAGGCGATGAACTCCTTCGCGACGAGGTTCATCCCGTCCTGGAGCGACGAGACGATGCACAGGTCCGCCGCGCGATAGAGCCCGGCGAGCCGGTCGGCGCCGATGTTCTCCGCGATCAGCACCACCGGCGTCCACCCCGGAGTTCGGAAGCGCGCGTTGATCGCGCGCACCTTCTCCTTGACCGTGTCGTCGAGGTCCTGGTAGGCGCGGATCCCGGTCCGCGAGGGCGTCGCCACGAAGAGGAAGGTGACCTTCTCGCGCATCTCGGGATTCTGCTCCCAGAAACGCTCGAGCCCGCGCAGGCGCTCGGGAATGCCCTTCGTGTAGTCCACGCGGTCCACCGAGACCGCGAGCTGGCGGCCGTTCGCGGCGTACCGCTGCCGCAGCTTCGACGCGAGCAGCTCGGCCTCCGGCGTGCGTGCGAGCCGGTCGTACTCGCTGACGTCGATGCTGATCGGATACGCGCCGACGACGACTTCGCGGTCGCCGATGCGCACCCGCGCGCGGTCGGCGTTGACCTCGGCGTCGGGGATCAGCTCCTCGACGCAGTCGAGGAAGTTGCGCGCGTTGCGATCGGTCTGGAACTCGAGCAGGTCGTTGCCGAGCAGCCCCCGGATCAGCGCCGTCGCCATGCCGAGTGGCATGAGCCGGAAGACGTCGCGCGGCGGGAAGGGGATGTGCCAGAACTGGTGGATGAAGATCCCCGGCACGAGCGCACGCAGCGCGGCCGGCACGAGCGCGAAGTGGTAGTCCTGCACCCACACCGTCGCGTTCGAGCCGTCGCCGACCTCCTCGGCGACCGCGCGCGCGAAGCGCTCGTTGACGGTCCTGTACGTCTCCCAGCTCTCCGTGCCCGGCTCGAAGTGCTGGGTCAGCAGGTGGCAGAGCGGCCAGAGGGCGCTGTTCGCGAAACCCTCGTAGTAGCCGGCGACCTCGTCGTCGCTGAGCCAGACGCGGCGCAACGTATAGGAAGGGTTCTCCGGCGGGACGCCGACGCGGTCGTTCTCGTCCACGACGTCGCGGTCCGCGCTCCCCGATCCCCACGCGACCCAGATGCCGTGCGCGTGCTGCATCGTCGGGTCGAGCGCGGAGACGAGCCCGCCCGGGGGACGTCGAATCTCGATGCTGCCTTCTTTTCGAACGTGCTCGTACGGTTCCCGGTTGGAGAGCAGCACGAGCTTACGGTCACCGAGGAACCTTGCGAGGTCAGTCATTGGAGCGGTCCGTCGCGCAACGTCCATGCCTCGGGAGTGCGGACGGACACAACAACGAAGTGCATCGCGTCTCGTGATTGCGATGCACCGCGACGCGCGGTGAGTTATCGTCTCCCGTCCCAATTGCCTGCGAGACCATGCACATCCGTACTCTCTTCTTCGCGATCGTCGCGACCTCCGTCGTCGCGTGCAGCAACAGGTACGCGAACGTACCGCCTCACGCGGACGCGGGCGCGCGCACCGAGATCGAGGCGATGATGACCCGGTCGGCGGCGGCGTGGACGCGCGGCGACCTCGACGCGTTCATGGGCGACTACCTCCCCGGCGAGCGCACGACCTACGTGACGAGTCGCGGCCTCGTGCGCGGACCGGAGCAGATCCGCGCCCGCTATGCACCTCGCTTCGCTCCCGGCGCGCTGCACGACTCGCTCTCCTTCGAGGGCATCGAGGTCGATCCGCTCGCGCCCGGGGTCGCCCACGTCGTCGCGTGGTACGTGCTCACGCGCGGCGACTCGCTCATCGCCCGCGGCCCGACCTCACTGGTGATGCTGCGGACTGACGACGGGTGGAAGATCGTGCACGACCACTCCAGCTGACC
>DATAIS010000027.1:0-7171 GCA_036262535.1 Gemmatimonadaceae bacterium
TGCTGGCCCGCGGTCGCGCGCACGATCGAGAGCTGGCGCCCGGGACCGACGCCGAGCCTCTGGTCGCGTCTCACCGGCGGCTCGCGATGATCGTCGCCGTCGGCATCGACCTCGTGGAAGTCGCGCGCGTCGAGAAGATGCTGCGCGCGAAGGGCGAGCGCGCGTTGCGCCGCCTTTGCACAGAGGGCGAGATGGACTATTTGCGGACGCGCCACTCGACAGCGGCTTCCTTCGCCGCGCGGCTCGCCGCCAAGGAAGCGGCATACAAGGCGCTCTCCGGCAGCGACGAGTCGCGCGGCATCGGCTGGCGTGAGATCGAGGTCGTGAACGGCCCCGATCGGCGGCCGGGGCTGATCCTGCATGGCCTGGCGCAGCGCCGCGCCCACGAGCTGGGTGTCACCGCCATGCATCTCTCGATCACCCACACCGCCACCACCGCCGCGGCCGTCGTGACGCTCGAGCGTTAGCCGAACGTCAGACCTTGGTGAGAAGAGCGCGGCGCCGAGTTACGGCCCGATGCGTCGCGCGTTACCCGTTCGATGATGACGACCACTGCCGCTCCGCCCCGCCGCACCGACGCGCCGTACTATCTCGCGCAGGGACGCGAGATCGAGATCTTCGCCGAGTGCCACGAGCGGCACCTGCCGGTGATGCTCAAGGGGCCGACCGGAGTCGGCAAGACGCGCTTCGTCGAGCACATGGCGTGGAAGCTCGGCCGGCCGCTCGTAACGGTCGCCTGCCACGACGACCTCTCGGCGAGCGACCTCACCGGCCGCTGGCTCATTCGCGGCGGCGAGACGGTGTGGGTGGACGGCCCCCTCACCATCGCCGCGCGCACGGGCGCGATCTGCTACCTCGATGAGATCGTCGAGGCGCGCCAGGACACCATCGTCGTCATCCATCCGCTCACTGACGACCGGCGAATCCTCCCCATCGACAAGACGGGCGAGCTGGTCGCCGCCGCGCCGGGATTCCAGCTCGTCATCTCCTACAATCCCGGCTACCAGCACGCGATCAAGGACCTGAAGCCGAGCACGCGCCAGCGCTTCGTCACGCTCGACTTCGACTTTCCGTCGCCGGACCGTGAGGCCGAGATCGTCGCGCACGAGAGCGGCGTCTCGCGCCGCGTCGCGACGTCGCTCGTCGAGCTCGCGAAGCGCGTGCGGACGCTGCGCGACCAGGGGCTGGCGGAGGCACCGGGGACGCGCCTGCTGGTGAGCGCCGGCCGCCTCATCGCGAGCGGGATTCCCGCTGCCGAGGCGTGCCGCGCCGCGATCGCGGGACCGCTCACCGACGACCCCGACCTCGGCGCCGCGATCTCCGACCTCGTCGAGGCGACGCTCTGAGGCTCGGCGGTCTCGTCGCACGAGCCGCGCGCGTCGCGCGACGACTCCGGCGCCGCGAGCAGGATGAGGCGCGCGTCGAGCTCGACGTGGTGCGGCGTCGCCTCGAGCTGCTGCTCGCCGCGATCCACGGCCGCTCGATCACGATCCGCTCCGCCGAGCCGGCCGCTTCGCCGGGTGTGAGGGGCCGCGTCGGCGCCGCGATGCGCCGCTGGTTCACCCAGGGGAGCGGGCTCGCGTCGAGCGACGGCGCCTCGATCCGGCTCCCGCCCGACGTGCGTGGCGACGCGCCGGAGAGCGCGATCGCCAGCTATCGCCTTCTCGCGCTCGAGCAGGGTGCGCGAGTGGCTCGCGGAACGTCGATGACGCTCGCCGAGGCGACCGATCCGCTCGTGCGCGATCTCTTTCTCATCCGTGAGGCGGCGCTCGTGGACGCGGCCATCGCGCGCGACTTCGCGCCGGCGGCGCCCGCGATCGCCGACGCGCGTGCTCACTCGCTGGTGCGGCGCCCCGAGCTGCACACGCTCCCGCCCACCGAGCGCGCCGTCGAGGAGCTTCTGCGCCGCACGCTCGCCGCGGATCCGGCGACGTTCCCGGCGGAGCTGGGGGAAGGGAGCACGCCGCAGGACTCGCTGCGCTGGGCGCGTGCCGCTGCCGGACGCCTGCGCTCCCCCGAAGGCTGGTATCGAGCCATCGATCCCGTGGCGATCTGGGGAAAGGTCGAGCCGCCGCGCATCGCGGCCCGTCCCCCCGACGGCGGCCGCGGGCCCGGCGACGATGAGCCGGGCGACGACGAGAAGCGCGACGACATCCCCGACGACCCGCGCAAGCGCGAGCCCGCCAGGCAGGGCGCGGAGACCGCGCTCACCCGCGACATCGAGAACGCGGAGCAGCTGATCGAGAACGATGCCGGGACGCCGGTCGCGATGCCCGATCGCGCCGGCGCGCTCGACGAGGACGATCTCGTCTCGCGGCCCGTCGCCGCCGACGACCTGCCGCGCACGGCGGCCGTCGCGCACTACGACGAGTGGGACCACGAGCGCGGAGCGTATCGACCGCGCGCGACCACGATCCGGCAATACGAGCCGCCGCAAGGAGAGGGCGCATGGGCGTCGGCGGTGCTCGCCGAGCGGGCGGCGGTGGTGCGCCGCATTCGCAAGCAGTTCGAGCGGCTGCGCGCGCGTCGCCTGCGGCTCGACCGCCAGCGCGACGGCGAGGAGCTCGACCTCACCGCCTGCGTCCGCGCCTTCGCGGACACCCGGGCGGGCAACGCCGCCGACGACCGGCTCTACGTCAGCGTCCGCCCCGCGCGGCGCCCGATCGCGATCATGCTCCTCGTCGACACCAGCGGCTCGACCGACGCCCCCGTCGCGCCGGGGGTGATGATCATCGACGTCGAGAAGATCGCGCTTCTCCTCGCGAGCGAGGCGCTCGAGGCGCTTGGCGACAGGTACATGGTCGCGAGCTTCGCCGGCATCGGTCCCGACGACGTCCGCATGACCACGGTGAAGAGCTTCGACGAGCGGCACGGTGACACGGTGCGCCGCCGGATCGCTGGACTCTCGCCGCGCGGCAACACCCGGCTCGGCGCCGCGATCCGCCATGCGTCGTCGCTGCTCACGACGCAGCCCGTCGGACACCGGCTGCTCCTTCTCCTTTCCGACGGCCGGCCGAACGACATCGGCGTCTACCACGAGGAATACGGCGTCGAGGACTCGCGCCAGGCGATCAACGAAGCGCGTGCGAGCGGCGTGCACCCCTTCTGCCTGACGGTGGATCGTGAGGGTGCGGAGTACCTGCCGCGCATCTTCGGCCCCGCGCACGTCGTCCTGCGCGACCCCGAACACCTCCCCGAAGCGTTGCTCGCCGTCGTCCGGGGGTTGATCGGCCACTGACGCTCAGGGCGCTGGCGAGCTGTTTGCGTTGATCTCCGGCGCGGCCGCGGGCCGCGTCGACTCACAGGAGCGAACGATGGAAGATCGGGAGCAGCGCGAGGAGATGGAGCGAGCAGCGGAGGAAACGCGCGAGCCGGAGCGTGCGGCGCGGATCCGCGCCGAGGACGACCTCACGACGGAGCTTCGTCAGGAGGCGGCGGAGCGCCGCCTCGACGCGACGGAGCAGACGCTCAACCGCACCGCGGCCGACATCGAGCGGAACAGGAACGAGCTCGCCGCGCGCGAGCGCGAGCTGCAGCGCGTCCGCGAGGTCGCGCAGGAGATCCACCGCGACGCGGCGATGATCGAGGCGACGCGGGTCCAGCCCGGCGACATCCCCGACGTCACGCCGATCGACGGCGGCGACGCGGGAAGCAATCCCCGCGGCTAGTCGCAGCGCCGCCGGAGCAGGATCTCCGTCCGCGCGTCGTACCCCAGGTCCGCGGCGGCGACGGCCTCCCAGCCGTCGTCGCCGAGCGCGTTGAGGATCATGCGCACGTTGTCGCCGACGACCTGCCGCATGTCGCTCGAGAGGTACCACAGCACGCCACCGGCTGCGTTGGGTGCGTCGCGGCCGATGAGGATCTCGTACTCGTAGCGCTTCATGTCTCGATACTAGCGTGGAGCCGCGCGTTCGCTACTCGCGCTGGATGGCGTCCACGGGCGTCAGGCGCGCGGCGCGGCGCGCCGGGTAGGTGCCGAAGGCGAGCCCGACGAGCAGCGCGGCGGCGACGACGAGCTCGAACGTCACCGGCGCAAAGACGGGGTGGATGGGGGCGCCGGTGAAGTAGCGGAACGCCGCGGTCGCAACGAGCGCGACGACGATCCCCAACGTCGCGCCGGCTGCGCTCCCGACCGCCGAGATCGTGAGCGACTCGGCGAGGAAGTGGACGATGATGTCCCGCGACCGCGCGCCGACCGCCTTGCGGATCCCGATCTCCCGTGTGCGCTCGGCGATCGACGCGAGGAGGACGTTCATGATCCCGATCCCGCCGACCGCGAGCATGAGCGCCACGAGCAGGCCGAGGATGAGCTTCGAGAGCAGCATCCCCTGCTTCGTTCGCTCGAGACGATCGAGCCCGACGCTGACGTCCACTGCCTCACGCTGCTGCGGAAAGCGCTGCGCGATCCAGTCGATGGCCGCGTCGCGCGCCGCCGGCACCGCCTCCACCGACGCGGCTTTCAGGCGCAGCACCGGGGTGAGCACGTCGGAGTCGAACGACACGATCGCCGGCCTGCGCCCGACGGGGACGAAGGCGACGAGATCCGACTCTCCCGGGCGCGGCGCGACGACGCCGATCACCTCGCGCCGCGTGCCCCCCACCCGCACCGTGCGCCCGACGAGCCAGAGTGGATCGCGCGGCATCGCCAGCTCTTCGGCGAGTCGGTGGCCGAGCACTGCGACGTCGGCGTCGCGCAGCACCTCGCTCTCCGTGAAGTAGCGCCCCTGGCCGATGTCGAGCCCCGAGAAGCCGGGGAGATTCGCCGTCGCCGCGGTGAGCAACACCCGCTTGCGGCGCCCGTTCGCGGCGACGGTCGCCGGCCCGGTCACCGTCAGCAGCGCCGACGTCACCTGCGGCACCGCGGCGCGCGCCGACGACCAGTCGTCCACTCCGAACACCGGCGCCTTGTGGACGCGCAGCGACATCCCGTCCACGTCGATGGTCCGCCGCGTCGAGAGCACGATGTCCTGCACGCTGCTTTCGCGTTCGATCAACGCCCTCGACCAGCGGTCCACCCCGTCGGTGATCGCAAGGGTGGCCACCAGCGCGAGCACGCCGATCACGACCCCCGACGTCGAGAGAAAGGTGCGCAGCGGATGCGCGCGCAGGCTGTCGAGCCCGATCTTCGCGGACTCGACGAACAGGGCGCGACGTTTCGAGCGATCAGTCACGATTCATCAGACGCGGCGAAGGTGCGAGAAACGGCGTGCGAGGGTGCGGGGGTACGGAGAGCACGTCCGCACCCTCTTCGCATCCGGCCGGATACCTGGTTCTACCGACCGCTCTCGCCCGGCGAGAGCGGAGTAGCGTCAGCTCGACGAGGGTGACACGGCGCGCATCACGACGCCCCCGCTCTCCGCACCTTCGCATCACCGCACCGGCTCCTCTCCGAACCTCCGCACCAGCCGCGGCACGGCCGCGGCGTTCCGCCCGCGCTCCTCCCGCGTTCCTCCTAACGAGCCGCGCCTGCCGTCTGTTTCGCGTCCCGCTCCCTCAACACGCGCCGCAGTACCTTGCCGACCATCGACTTCGGCAGGTCGGGGACGATGTCGACCTCGCTCGGGCACTTGTACGGCGCGAGACGCTCACGGCAGTAGGCGCGGATCTCGTCGCGATTGGTGGACATCCCCGGGCGGGTGATGATCCACGCCTTCACCAGCTCGCCCTTCCCGGGATCGGGAATTCCGGCGACGCCGACTTCGGCGACCGCGGGATGCGACGCGATGACCTCCTCGACCTCGCGCGGCCAGACCTGGAAGCCGCTCGCCTTGATGAGGTCCTTCTTGCGGTCGACGATGAAGATGTACCCGTCCTTGTCCATGTAGGCGAGGTCGCCGGTGTAGAGCATCTTCTGCCCACCCGGACCCTCGCGCAGGATCTCCTTCGTCTCCTCGGGGCGATTCACGTAACCGAGCATGAGCTGCGGCGCGCTGACGACGATCTCGCCGACTTCGCCGAGCGGCATCTCGGTGCGGCCGTCGTCGGAGTCGAGGATGCGGACGTCGATGTCGGGAAGCGGAACACCGATCGAGCCGGTCTTCTTCTCTCCCTTCGCCGGGTTCGCGATCACGGCCATCTGCGCCTCTGTGAGCGAGTATCCCTCGAGGATGATGCCGCCGGTGATCTCCTCGAACCGCCGCTTCGTCTCGACGAGCAGCGCTGCCGCGCCGCAGAAGCAGAGCTTGATCGATCGGAAGTTGATCTTCCCCGCGCGCGTCAGCTCGTGATTCAGGATGGCGTTGAGCAGCGTCGGCACGGCGCAGATGAACGCCGGCCTCATCTTGTTGATCGACTTGAGCAGGTCGGGGAGATCGCGAGGGTTCGGGATGAGCGCGATCGGGTTGTGCGTCACCGCGGCCAGGCTCTGCACTCCCGTGTTGCCGTAGGTGTGAAAGAGCGGCAGTGGCAGCATGATGATGTCCGTCCACTCGTTGAGCACGGGCTTGAGCCACGTCGCGAGCTGGACCCCCGAGATCATCATGTTGCGGTGCGTGCCAAGCACGCCCTTCGGCGTGCCGGTGGTGCCGCCGCTCATGAGGATCGTCGCGTTGTCGGCCGGGCGCGGGCGCTCGGCGGGCGGGCGCAGCGTCGCACCCTGTCGGATGACGTCCATGAAGCGACGGTCGCCGTCGCGAAGCGTGATGCGCTCGCCGTCCTTCCGCTCCTTGAGCAGCCCGTAGAGGATGCGCAGCAGACCGGGGAGATAGTCCTTGATCCCCGTCGCGATCACGGTGCGCACGCCCGTCTTCGGCTGCGCCTTCTTCACGTGGTCGTAGAGGCGGTTCAGGACCACGAGGGTGCTCGCGCCAGCGGCGTTGAGCGCCTCCTCCATCTCCTTCTCGGTGTACGTGGGATTGACCGGCGCGGTGATGGCGCGTGCCTTCCACGCCCCGTACTCGGCGATCATGAACTGCGGACAGTTAGGCAGGCAGATCGCGACGCGGTCGCCCGGCTTGACCCCCATCGCGACCAGTGACGCCGCGAAGCGGTCGCTCTCCCGCTCGAGCTCACCGTACCCGATCGTGCGTCCCTTGAAGAGGAGCGCCGGCTTCTCCGGATGATCGCGCGCCGTCTCGGCGAGATAATCGACGAGCGTGCGGTCAGGATAGGGCGCCAGCGAGGGCGGGACGCCGGGATCGTAGTGCGAGAGCCAGGGACGCGAGGGCATCGG
>DATAIS010000028.1:0-7767 GCA_036262535.1 Gemmatimonadaceae bacterium
CATCGAGGGGATGAGCGCCTGGACGGACTGCGCCCTCCTCAACGCCGCCGGCATCCCCGCCATCTGCTTCGGCCCCGGCGACATCACCCTCGCGCATTCGGCGGAGGAGTGGGTGGAGATCGACGAGATCGAACGGGCGACGACGGTGCTCGAACGGCTGGCGCTCGACTTCGGCCGATAGAGACGAGAGACGAGCGAGTGCGCGGCCGCCGTGCGGCCTGCTGGTGCGAGGTGCGAGAAACGGCGGTGCGAGGGTGCGGCGGTGCGAAGAGCACCTCCGCATCCTCTTCGCATCCAGCCAGATACCTGCTTCTACCGATCGCTCTCGCCAGGTGAGAGCGGAGTAGGGTCAGCTCGACGACGGTGATGCGGCGCGCATCACGACGCCCCCGCTCACCGCACCTTCGAATCACCGCACCGGCTCCTCTCCGAACCTTCGCACCAGCCGCGGCACGGCAGCGGCGCACGCAGTTAGACTTGGGTGCATGGCGCAATTGACTCATCGGCAGTACGAAGTCCTCGAGCACGCCATCGCGACCGGCACTCGCGTCGCGGTCATGCGACGCGGCACCGAGTACGTGATCGTGCCGCGCAGGCTGAGGCTCGAGCAGGGACGCGAAGCGGTGGACTCGGTGCATCCGACGACCGGCCACACCCTCACGCTCTACGTCGACGAGTTCGACTCGGTGGAGATGGTGAAGTGAGCGCGTCGCGGCCGCTCGTCGCCGTCTACGCCGACGAGAGCTGCCTTGGCAACGGGCGCGAGGGGGACAATCCGGGCGGTGCGGCGGGACTCATCGAGTGCACGCGTCCCTCGAGCGGCGAGCTCGTTCGCCTCGACTACTGGATCTCCGACCGCGCGACGACCAACAACCGCATGGCGCTTCGCTCGGTGATCGAGGCCTTCAGGATCCTCAACGCCAGGGGGCGGAAGCTGCGCGTCGTCTTCACGAGCGACTCGAACTACGTCGTGAAGGGGATGAAGGAGTGGCGGCACGGCTGGAAGCGCGCCGGTTGGACGAAGAAGAACGGACCGATCGAGAACCTCGAGCTCTGGAAGGAAGCGGACGCCCTCGTCGCGCCTCACGACGTCGAGTGGCGCTGGGTGCGCGGTCACGACGGTCATCCGCAGAACGAGTACGCGAACGACATCGCCGTCCGCGCCGCGCGCGAGCAGAACGCGTCGCGGGGCGCGGTGCCGTCGGCGTTCGAGGCCTGGCTCGAGGGAAAGTCGAAGAAGGGAAAGCTGCGCGAGCCGACGGCGTTTCCCCCCGCCTGGCGGGGCTAAAGCGCGTTGCCACCGGGACCTGCGGGGCGTCAGACCTGTAGCCCCAGCCGTCCCCCCGTTCCTGGTGGTCTCCAATGAAGATTTTCGCCTTCGCGCTCGCCCTCGGCATCGGCATCGGCTACTTCTACGGCTTCGCTGATGCGCAGAAGCACAAGTACAACGTGGTCTCGCGCACCGTTTCGAAAGTCGGCGGAAAGAACCGCGACAACTTCCGCAACGACGTCGACAAGCGGACCGAGTCCGTCCGCTGAACGGCGTGAGATGAGCGGCGTGCGCTGAGCACGCTCCGCCCCGCGCTTCGCATCCACGCACGGGGCTTGCGGAAGGGCGTGACCGCTGCGCCATTTCAAGGCGCTTTCAATCACGCCAATGGACGAGCTGGACCGACTCTTTCGACTTCTCGTCGAGACCATCCGGACGCAACACAGCGAGCTGCTGCACCGTCCGTTCGAGGTCGCCGACATCTATCAATCGATCCTCCCCTACCGGCTGCATCGCCGGGCCCTCGGGATGGAGACGAACTCCGACTACGAGATGGCCCTGCTGCGCCTCCTCTCCGGTGAGCGCGGCTACGTCGTCGGCGACGAGCAGATGCAGGAGGCGATGCGCCGCGAGCTCACGACGCCGAACCCGGATCCGGGCGCCTTCCGCACGTACGCGCAGTCGCACGTCGCCCTCGCCGCCGAAGCAGTGCGCCGGGTCGACGGTGCGCGCGAGATGGCGCCGACGCCAGCGGCCACGCCGCGCGTTCCGCCGGCGACCGGTCAGCGCCGCGCGCCTGCCGCGCCTGCCGCACCCGCGGCGCCCATCGCGCCTCCCGCGCCTTCGGCGCCTCCCGCGCGTCCGGCGCCAGCCACGCCTCCGCTCGCGCCTATGCGTTCGCCCGTCTCGTCCCCGAGCCTCCAGAACACCATGGCCGCTCCCCCGCGCTCGACGACCGCCGACGCCGTCGGTGGCAAGTGCCGCTACTGCGGCGGGACGCTCCCGGCGGGACGCCGGCTCACCTACTGCCCGCACTGCGGCCAGAACCTGACGGTGCAGCACTGCCCCGCGTGCAACACCGAGCTCGAAGTGGGATGGAAGTTCTGCACGACCTGCGGCCGCGGCGTCGGCTCGTGAACGCTCGAACGGCAGCAATCGCAACGCTCCTCGTCCTCGCCGCCATGAGCTGGGCGAGCGCGTGCGGCGGTGCTGGCGACCGTCAGGACAGCACCGCCGACACCGCGGTGACCGGCATCGGCACCGCGACCGCGATCGACACCACGCGCCGCGACGGCGTGACGGGCACTGGCGACACCACGACACGCGCCGACAGTGCCGTCCGGCCCGACACGGCGACGATCCTCGTCGTCGCCGACGACAGCGCCGCGGGCGACGTGCTGTACCACAACTCGCGCGGGCGCTGCATCACCTGTCACGGGCCGCGCGGCACCGGCAACGCGAGCCTGGGGCCGAGCCTGCGCGACTCGTCCTGGGTGGACACCGATCCGACGGTGCGCGGCATCGCGCGCGTCATCCGCGACGGCGTCGCCCAGCCGAAGGGCGGGACGGCACGCATGCCCGCGTTCCGCTCGCAGCTCGATTCGGCGGCCATTCATCAGATCGCGGTGTACGTATACTCGCTGGCGCACCCGGGATCGGTCGCTCGCGACTCCGCCGCGGCCCGCGCCGCGCTCCCGACTGCGACGGCATTCGACAGCGTCACCCAGCCGAACCAGGACCTTCCGCGCTGACGCGCGCTGCAGGAGAAACACGTATGGGCACGCAGGGCAGCGACACCGACGTCGTCTTCCTTTCCGCGCTGCGCACGCCGTTCGGCACGTACGGCGGCTCGCTGCGAGACATCTCCGCCATCGACCTCTCCGTCGTCGCCGCGAAGGGCGCGCTCGAGCGCGCCGGTGTCGCGCCCGACGGGGTCCATCACGTCGTCTTCGGCAACGTCCTCCAGACGTCGACCGACGCCGCCTACTTCGCGCGGCACATCGCGCTCAAGTCGGGGTGCCCCGTCGAGACGCCGGCACTGACCGTGAACCGGCTCTGCGCCTCGGGATTCCAGGCGGTGATCAGCGGCGCGCAGGACATCATGCTCGGCGAGGCGCAGCTCTGCCTCGTCGGCGGCGGCGAGTCGATGTCTCAGGCACCGCACGTCGCGCGCGGCATCCGCTGGGGCACGCCGTTAGGTGTCGCGCCCGCGCTCGAGGACACGCTCTGGAGCGCGCTCACCGACACCATCCCCGGGATGAAGATGGGTGAGACCGCGGAGAAGCTCGCCGGCCAGTACCAGCTCGACCGCGGCTGCGTGGACGCCCTCGCGCTCCGCTCGCAGCAGGCCGCCCGCGACGCCTGGGCGGCCGGCGTCTACGCCGACGAGATCGTGCCCGTACAGGTGAAGAATCCGAAGACGCGGCAGATGGAGAGCTTCGCCCGCGACGAGCACATGCGCCCCGACACGACCGCCGAAGGGCTCGCGAAGCTCAAGCCGGTCTTCAAGCCCGACGGCGTCGTCACCGCCGGCAACGCGTCGGGGATCGCCGACGGCGCCGCGGCCCTCGTCATCGCCAGCGCGAAGCACGCGAAGGAGCGCGGCGTGAAGCCGCTCGCACGGCTCGTCGCCTGGGGAATCGCCGGCGTCGATCCGAGCATCATGGGGATCGGGCCGGTGCCCGCGTCGAAGATCGCGCTCCGCCGCGCCGGGCTCTCGCTCTCCGACATGGACCTCGTCGAGGTCAACGAGGCCTTCGCCCCGCAGGCCTGCGCCGTCGAGCGCGAGCTGAAGATCGACCGCGACCGCATGAACGTGCACGGCGGCGCGATCGCCATCGGTCACCCCCTCGGCGCCTCGGGCGCCCGCATCACGGCCCATCTGGTGCATGCATTGCGACGGGAGGGAAAGCGGTACGGGCTCGGCACCGCCTGCGTCGGCGGCGGGCAGGGCGTCGCGGTCATCGTCGAGGCACTGAACTAGAACGCACGAGAGGACGACATGCAGTCACGAATCACGAGCATCGTCGCGCTGTCCGCGCTGGTCGCCGCCGCTGGGTGCGGAGGTGCGGGGAGCCAGCAGGGAGCGGGTGGCGCTCCCGCACCCGCGAATCCGTCGGGTGTCCAGACCACCGCCGACGCACCATGGCCGGTGAAGACGCGCGAGCATCTCGACCTCTGGCTGCACGGCTTCGCCATCATCACGCAGGACACCACGCGCGTCCCGCTCTTCCGCCGCGGCTACCGCGACCAGATGACGGTCGAGAAGAACCGGCGCGGCATCACGACGCTCCTCGACCAGAATCGCGAGCAGCTCGCGGCGCGCCTGACGGTGAACCGCAACCTCGTCGGTGCGCAGTTCATCGCCCTCTACTTCGGCTCGTGGGAAGAGCTCGCGCGCGGGATCTCCATCTTCCTCCAGGCGGGGGGAGACCCGGGGCGCGCCCGCGACGCGCAGCAGCAGGCAGTGATCGCCTTCCTCGCCGGAACCTTCCAGAGCCAGGCCGACCGCACCTGGCTCGAGCTCTTCGCGCGCGCCATCGAGGACGAGCGCTCGCGCTTCTACCACGAGTACTGGCTCGCCGAGCAGCGCACGCGCGGACCGGCGCTGGCGGCGGTCGATTCGCTCTGGCAGCGCATCTACCGGCCGCGCATGCAGGTCTTCCTCGACCGCACGCAGCAGGGCAACGGCGACTTCATCCTCTCGCTCCCTCTCGACGGCGAGGGACGGACGATCACCGCCGGCAAGCGCTCGAACGTCGTCGCCGTCAGCTTTCCCGACGACCGATCGCGCGCCGTCGAGGCGATCTACGTCGCGGCGCACGAGGTCATCGGCGCGATCGCGAACACCGCCATCGCCGACAACGTCACCCCCGCCGAGCGTCGCGAGGGGCTGGCGGACCGCATCTCGGCCAACGCGCTCGTCCGCGGCGGCGCGCTGCTGCTGCAGCGCGTGTCGCCGGATCTCGCCGACGGCTACGCGCGTTATTATCTCCGGGCGGCGGGCGCGTCGGCCACGGGGGACGTGCAGGCGGCGCTGGCGCAGCAGTTCCCGCTCCCCGAGCGTGTCCGCACTTCGATCGCGTCGCAGCTCGAGACCGTGCTCGGCGGAATCTGAGCGGGCCCGCGGCACGTAGTAGGATGTCATGGCGAACGATCCGTCGAACCTCCCCGCGAAGCGCACGATAGACCGCGCCGCGCTCGAGCGCGTCCTGCGCCGCGCCGGCGAGCTGCAGACCGCCGCCGCCGACCCGACTGACGTCGCCGAGGCGGTGACCGAGGAGCAGCTCATCGCGCTCGCTCAGGAGGTCGGGCTCTCGCCGCAGCACATCAGGCAGGCACTCGCCGAGGAGAGCACACGGCCGGTGCTTCCCGAGGATCACTCGCTCGCCGGACGCTGGGTCGGACCGGGTGCGGTGGTCGCGAAGCGCGTCGTTCGCGGGACGCGCGAGGCGCTGCTCTCGACGCTCGACGAATGGATGCGGCGCGAGGAGTGCCTGCAGGTGAAGCGTCGCCACGTCGAGCGTGTGCTCTGGGAGCCGCGCCGCGACTTCCTCGGCAACATCAAGCGCGGCTTCAACGTCTCGGGACGCGGCTACAACCTCACGCGCGCGCGCGAGGTCGGCGCGACCGCCGTCGATCTCGGCGACGGCACCTGCATGGTGCAGCTCGACGCCGACCTCACCAGCGCGCGGCAGGGACGCGTCACCGGCGCGGTCGCGTCGGCCGCGACGGGGACGTTCGTCGGCGCGGCCACGATCACGCTCGGCGCGATCGTCGGCGCGATCATGCTTCCCGTCGTCGCCGTCGCCGCGGTGCCGGTGGCGATCGGCGCGGGAAGCGCGGCGGGAATCGTCCGCGGCTATCGTGGCACCGCCGAGCGCGCGCAGCTCGCCCTCGAGCAGGCACTCGACGCGATCGAGCACGGCAAGGCGGGCACCGTGCGCGGCCCCGTGGCCGACGTCCTCGGTCTCCTCGGGCGCGTCCGCTGACGCGTCCTCTCACCCAACGTCAGGCAAGGAGCTCTTCGTGGCACCGAGGAAGATCGGGGTGCTCGGCGGCGGTCTGATGGGCAGCGGCATCGCCCAGGTCGCGGCCCAGGCGGGCTTCGACACCATCGTCCGCGAGATCACCCCCGCGCTCGCCGACAAGGCGCGCACGAGCATCGAGCGCACACTCGCCAAGGGGATCGAGAAGGGAAAGGTCACCGCCGAGCAGCGCGACGCGGCGATGGCGAAGCTCCGCTTCGTGAGCGACGTGAGCGCGCTCGCCGACCGCGACGTCGTCATCGAGGCCGTCGTCGAGGACCTCGAGACGAAGAACGCGCTCTGGAAGGAGCTGAACGGGATCTGCCCCCCGGCGACGATCTTCGCTTCGAACACCTCGAGCCTGACGATCGCCGCCATGGCCGCCGCATCGGGACGCCCGGACCGCATGGTGGGGCTGCACTTCTTCAATCCGGTCCCGCTCATGAAGCTCGTCGAGGTCGTCCGCACCGTGACGACCAGCGACGCCACCTTCGACACCGCCTTCGCGCTCGCCAGGGCGATGGGCAAGGAGCCGATCGCGGCGAAGGACAACTCGGGCTTCGTCGTCAACCTGCTCCTCGTCCCCTACATGCTCGACGCCATCCGCGCCCTCGAGCACGGCGTCGGCTCGATCGAGGACATCGACAAGGGGATGACGCTCGGCACCGGCCACCCGATGGGCCCCTTCACCCTCCTCGACTTCGTCGGCCTCGACACGGTCTACCGCATCGCCGAGATCATGTTCGAGGAATACCGCGAGACCCGCTACGCCCCGCCGCCGCTGCTCAAGCGGATGGTGCTGGCGGGGTGGTACGGGAAGAAGTCGGGTCGAGGGTTCTACGACTGGAGCGTGGAGCCGCCGCGGCCTTCTTCGCTCGGCATCTGAAGTGAGGAAGGAGAGTCGCCGCGGCCGTGCCGCGGGCTGATTCGGAGATTCGGAGAGTAGCCGTTGCGTCGATTCGTGGATGCGGTGAGAGGACGCGTCGTTGTCATCCCGCGCGAGCGGAGCGAGCGCTGGGACCTGCTTTCCGCTCTCCCGTGGCTGCCCCCGGTGAAGGGCCGGTAGGTCCCAGCAGGCGCTGCGCGCCTGCGGGATGACGGCAAGGTGAGAGCGGAATCTTGATTCGAGTATCTGGCCGGATGCGAAGAGAGATGCGGCGATGCTCGACGCATCTCCGCATCTCCGAAACGGATCCTCTTCGAATCCCCGCATCAGCAGGCCGCACGGCGGCCGCGACCTACCCCCATTCCTCGTCCACCGCCTTCCGGATCTTCTCCAGCGACTCCCCCGCCGCCGCGTGCTTGTCGACGAAGAGCGCGGCCTCCTGGCAGCCGAGGCAGCCCGTCGGCTGGTCGGTCTCGAAGCAGACGAGAAGCGAGCGGTGCTCGCGCTGGCAGTGGCAGGGGCAGAGGACGCCGTCGAAGATCTCGGGATGCTTCCGCGCCGCGGCGAATGCGTCCTTCACCTTC
>DATAIS010000029.1:0-3628 GCA_036262535.1 Gemmatimonadaceae bacterium
CGTCGACGGCACGCTGGCGCGGAACCGCGGCCTCGTCACCGACCTCGGGAAGATCCTCGACCCGCTCGCCGACAAGCTCCTCCTCCTCGGCACCTTCATCCCGATGTACCTCGTCGGCGGCGGAACGACGGCGTGGTCTCCCTTCACGACGCAGACGCTTTTCACGCTCGACCCGTACGCGGGGGGGCTGTCGCGCGATCTCGCCTTCGTGACACCCTTCGGCGCGGTAGGCCTCCCGCTCTGGATCGTGCTCGTCGTCCTCGGACGCGAGCTGGCGATGACGATCTTCCGGCAGGTCGCCGCGCGGCGCGGGGTCATCATCGCGGCGATCGGTCCCGCCAAGTGGAAGACCGGGTTCCAGTGGACGTGGGTCGGCGCGGCCTATTTCTGGTTCGCCTACGCGACGTGGCTCCTCTCCGACTGGACGCCGGCGCACGCGGAGACGCGCCGCTTCGCGGTCGGCTTCGCCTACTTCAACGGCATCGTCGGCACCCTCGCGATGGTCGGCGCCGTCGTGCTCACGCTCTGGTCGCTCTGGCTCTACGCCCGCCGCTACGGCTACCTCCTGACGGCGCGGCGCGCCCCCGCGCGTTAGGCGCCGGATGCGCGTCGAGATCGTCACCATCGGCGACGAGCTGCTCCTCGGCTACACCATCGACACCAACGCCGCGCACCTCGCGCGCGAGCTCGCCGCGTTCGGCGTCGAGATCGTGCGCCGGACGACGGTCGGCGACGCCGCGGACGACATCGCCGCCGGCGTCCGCGACGCCCTCGAGCGCACGGGTGCCGTGATCACCACCGGCGGCCTTGGCCCCACCGCCGACGACCAGACCAAGCCCGCCATCGCGTCGCTCTTCGGCCGCGGGATGCACCTGCACGAGGGACACCTCGAGTGGCTGCGCGAGCGCTGGCGGAAGCGCTTCGACCGCCCGCTCCCGAAGTCGAACGAGCAGCAGGCGATGATTCCCGAGGGGGCGACGCTGCTCAGGAACGACTACGGCTCAGCGCCGGGGATCTGGCTCGAGGACGAGCGCGGCCGCTGGGTCGCGATGCTTCCCGGCGTTCCGCGCGAGATGCGTGGCATGCTCGCCGACGTCCTCGTCCCCGAGCTCGCGTCCAGGACACGCGGCAGAGCAGCGCCGACGGTGATCCGCTCGCGGACGCTGCGCACGACGGGGATCGCCGAGTCCGCGCTCGCCGACACGCTCGCCGATCTCGCGTCGGGGGTGGAGGGGTTGCCACTCGCCTACCTCCCGGGATGGGAGGGGGTGGACCTGAGGCTGACTGCGCGCGACCTGCGCGCGAGCGATGCCGACGCCGCCCTCGAGCGCGGTGCGGCCGCGATCAGGGAGCGAGTGGGGCAATGGATCTACGGCGAGGGCAGCGACGACCTCGCCGCCACGGTGCTCGACGGGATGCGGCGCGCCCGCGCGCGTCTCGCCGTCGGCGAGAGCTGCACCGGCGGCATGCTCGGCGCGCGTATCACCGCGATCCCCGGCTCGAGCGACGTCTTCGCGGGCGGCGTGATCGCGTATGACAACGAGGTCAAGCTCGGACAGCTCGGCGTGCACGCCGAGACGCTCCACGCCGCCGGGGCGGTGAGCGAGCCGGTCGTGCGCGAGATGGCGCGAGGCGCGCGCGAGCGTCTCGCGGCGGACTTCGGCGTCGCGATCACCGGCGTCGCCGGCCCCGGCGGCGGGAGCGACGAGAAGCCGGTCGGCACCGTCTGGATCGGCCTCGACGACAGTCGGCATGGCGAGACGCGGCGCTTCAACCTCATCGGCGACCGCGACGAGATCCGTCGCCGTGCCACGCAGGCGGCGCTCGAGATGCTCCGGCGCCGGCTGGAGCGGTAGGCCTGATGCCCGAGCAACGGTCGGCGGCGAAGGTCTTTCGCTGGGAGGCGGCGCTCCTCGCGCTCGCGGTCGCGGGGGCGGCGATCGCCTCGATCCGCCCGGGCGCGATCGCGGCGAGGCGGTCGTCGGTGGCCGACCGCGAGGAGGCGCGCGGCGACTCGGCCGCGCTCCTCGGCGTGCGGCCGGTGATCCGCCCGCACATCGCCATCCCGTTAGGCGGTGAGGCGGCGCGCCTCTTCCGCGATGGCTGCGCCCTGCAGGCGATGGCGCACGGCAACTACTACGAGCCGGACTCCGCGACGGCGGTCGTCGTCGTCGCCGACAGCTTCGGCGTGCGGTCCGCGCTCAGCGACCGGCCCGACTCGGCGGTCTATGAGGGGACGGTCACCGGCGCCGACGGCACGCTCTGGACCTGGCACTGCACCGTCCCCGCGACGTGGAATTCGTCGCGCATCGGCGAGATCCGGAGCGAGCGCGAGCTGCCCTGGCCGGGCACGGAGCCGCGCTTCGAGCTCGTGCGCGCGCTCTCCGACGCGGCCGCGAAGGAGTGCGCGACCCGCGCTTTCAGGCTCTGGAAGGAGTACGCGCTCCGCGGTCAGCGCGTCGCGCGAGGGGCCGACACGCTCATCGTCACCGGCGACGCCTTTCCGCTCTACAACGACATCGTGCGCCAGTACCGGTGCACGGCCGTGATCCGGAACGGTGGCGTCGCGTCCCTCAACGCGGTCGAGGTGAAATGAGCGCGACCCGGCCGGCGAAGATGCTCGGCATCGGCGTCCTGATCGGGGCGGTGCTCGCCGCGGTTTTCCTCCTTCCGGCGGCCGGCGGCACGGGCGCGTCGAAGCCCTCGGCTGCCCCGCCAGCACCTGCCCAGCCGGAGCAGGCGGCCGCGGGATCGACGCTGCCGACGATCCAGGGCTCGCGCTTCGCCCGCCAGCAGCTGCGCCATGTGCGATCGCCCGTGAGCGAGGGGAAGACGAAGGAGGCCGAGGAGCGCTGCCGCGGCCAGGTCGCGCGTACGACCGCGTTCATGTCGAAGACCTCGCTGCCACTTCCGCTCACGACCGAGATCTTCGGCGTCGGCGATCCGAAGACGGGGGCCGGGGACTCGCTGATCATCGAGGGATTCGCCCGCGATGGCGACCGTACGCCGTATGTCTGGCACTGCGCACTCTCCCACTTCGACTTCGGGAGGCTGGGCGGCCCGGTGGTGAACATCCTCCCGACCTTCGACGGCACCTCCGCTACGTGGAGTGCTACGAACGGGGTATACGAGGAGGCGCGAGTGCGCTGCCTCGAGGCCGCGGCCGCGGCGTGGCCGGGGATCGACCCGTACCCGGCTCCACTCATCAACCGCGCGGGTGACACGCTCGTCGTCACCGGGTCGTTCCCGGCTCGCGAGGCCGAAGGAATCCCCTCCCGCGACTACCGCTGCGACGCGACCTTCGTCGACGGCGGCATCGGCGTCACCGTCGCCGAAGTCTCGCGCTAGCGCTCCACTGACACTCCGCCCGCCATCCGGGCGTACGACAATGGTGCGCGGCAGCCGCTCCGGCAGCCGTTGGGGGGCATGTCCGTTGCACCCACCCCCGGCGACCTCCGCTAGATTTCAGAGCGGCCCCAACGACTTTCCTCCCGCTTCGACCCGCGGGTGAGACGACACATGCGCGAACGACGCGACATCCATCCCCATCAGGACGACGACGCCACGCTCGCCGGCGCCGACCTGCCACGCGGCACCGACGAGCACGCCCCCGAGGGGGCCGACGCTG
>DATAIS010000030.1:0-18055 GCA_036262535.1 Gemmatimonadaceae bacterium
AGCGCGATCCGGTCGTTCGGGTCATTGAAGGTGGGAACGAGCACGACCCCGTTGGCGATGTAGAAGTTCGCGTAGCTGGCCGGGAGTCGCTCGGTGCGCATCGTGACCGCGCGAGGATACGGGATCCTCACGACTCGCAGCGCGCCGTTCGACGCGCCCGCGAGCTCGAGCCGGCGCATGTTGTCCGCCGAACGGCGGTGGTTCTCGTCGTCTGCCGGATCGGCCTCGTAGGCGAGGATGATCACGTCCGGGGCGACGAAGCGCGCGATATCGTCGACGTGACCGTGCGTGTCGTCGCCGACGCACCCCTCGCCGAGCCAGATCGTCTCGCGGATCCCGAGGTAATCGCGGAAGACGCGCTCGTAGCCGGCGCGATCGAGCCCCGGATTGCGCTCCTGGATCGGCGAGAGAAGGCACTCCTCGGTCACCATGATGGTGCCTTCGCCGTTCGTCTCGATCGCCCCACCTTCGAGAACGACGCGGCCGTGGCCGTCGGGACGCATCGCCTCGATGCGCTCGAGCCCCGCGATCCGCTCCATCGCTTTGGGGACCTCGGCGTCGCGCGCGTAGTTGTCGTACTTCGCCCAGGCGTTGAAGCGCCAGTGCACCAGCGCGACCGAGCCGTCCGCGCGGTGCACACCGGTCGCCCCGGAGTCGCGCAGCCAGACGCGGTCGTTAGGCACCACGTGGAGCCGGAAGCCCGAGGTCCTGCGGTCGCCCGTCGCTTCGCGCACGCCGTGTGCGTCGAGGTGCTCGCGCGCCATCTCCGCGACGCCCTCGGTATGGCAGAGGATCTCGACCCGCTCGTGCTCGGCGAGCACGCGCGCGATCTCGGCGTACACCCACGGGATCGGGCCGAGCTTCCCCGGCCAGTCAGGCTCGTGGTGCGGCCACGCGATCCACGTCGCGGTATGCCGTTCCCACTCGGCGGGCATCCGCAGGAGCGGATGCCCGCCGAGTGGCGTTTCATGAGAAGCCGAATCGCTGCGCGATTCGGCCTGCTCCTCGCGCCCGTCCCGCAACGAGGGATGTAGCTGCCGTGCCATTCGTCAGGCTGCGCCGAGGTAGCGCGAGAGGATCGGGGCGTAGGCGTCGACGCGGCGGTCGCGCAGGAAGGGCCAGTTGCGGCGGATCGTCTCCATCAGCTTCGGATCGCACGTCGCCGTCAGGATCGCCTCTTCCGTTCCCGCCTCCGCCATGAGCCGGCCGAAGGGATCACTGATGAACGAGTGGCCGAAGAAGGTGATGCCGTTCGTCCCCGGCTCATCCTCGTGGCCGACGCGGTTGGGCGACGCGACGAAGATCCCGTTCGCGATCGCGTGCGCGCGCTGCATCGTCCGCCATGCCTCGACCTGCGCCTCTCCCCACTCGGCCTTTTCCGCCGGATGCCAGCCGATCGCGGTCGGATAGAAGAGGATGTCGGCGCCGAGCAGGCTCGTGATGCGTGCCGCCTCGGGGTACCACTGATCCCAGCAGATCAGGACGCCGACGTTCGCATAGCGTGTCTTCCAGACGTGGAAGCCGCTCGCCTGGCGCGCGATCTGGCCGATGCGATCCATGCGGTCGTCGTGCACCGCATCACCGGGGGTGAAGTAGTACTTCTCGTTGAAGAGTGGATCGTCGGGGATGTGCATCTTGCGGTACACGCCGAGCATCTCGCCGTCGGCGTCGATGATCGCCGCCGAGTTGCGGTAGACGCCAGCCGCCTGCCGCTCGAAGAGCGGCACGACGATCACGACGCCGAGCTCCTTCGCGATCTTCTGGAAGACGTCGGTCGTCGGCCCGGGAATCGGCTCCGCGTAGTCGAAGCGCTCCGCCTGCTGCGTCTTCGCGAAGTACGGCGCGTTGAACAGCTCCTTGAGGCAGATGATCTTCGCCCCACGCCGCGCCGCCTCGCGAACCTGCTCGACGCCGCGCTCCACGTTCGCCCGGACGTCGTCGCCGGCGGTATCCTGGACGATGCCGATCGTAAAAGGAGTGCTTGTCATGCCCGTAAGCTAGCACCGCCGGGAGAGCCGGCGTATGGGGCGCGAAGCGCAAACACCACGTCCATCACGTTCGTGCCCGTATCGCCGGTGACCAGCAGCGCATCGCCGGCGCCCAATGCGGCTGCGGCATCGTGATTGTCCAGGTCCCACCGCGGGTCGCGGCCGGCAGCACGTGCTCGCTGCCAGGTATGGCGATCGACGATCGCACCCGCCGCGCCGCTTACGCCGTCGCGACCGTCGGTGCCTGCCGCGAGCAGCGTGACGTCGCCAGCGCCGACGCCTCCCCCTGCGAGGACCTCGGCGGCTGCGAGCGCGAGCTCCTGGCAGCGTCCCCCCGCGCCCCGCGGTCCGTCGCCCAGCGTCACCGTCGTCTCGCCTCCCCAGAGGACACACGACGTGCCGTCGCGCCGCTCTGCGCCGTCGCGTGCGAGCATGGCGCTGGCAATCGCCGCACCCGCCGACCGGGCCTCGCCGCGCAGGGGCTCGCTGGCGAGCACCACATCGCGCACGCCGAGCCGCCGCGCACATTCGGCGGCGGCGGCGAGCGACACGCCGTTGTCGAGCAGCGCCGTCGGAACGCGTGGCCCGAATACCGCGTCCCCGGGCTTCGGTGTCTCCACCACCGCGCCGCGTTCGGTTCCTTCGAGAACGTGGCGCACAGCCGGGGGTGTCCTGGTCCAAAGGCGCGCCTCACGGAGCATTGCGACGACCTCGACGGCGCGAAGAGGATCGGGCTCGAGCGGTCCTGACGCGATCGTCGCGAGGTCGTTGCCGATCACGTCGGAGACCACGACGGGGTAGAGCATCGCCGGTGCGAGGGCGGCGGCGAGTCGCCCCGCTCCCCACCGCATGACGCGCTTCCGGATCGCGTTCATGCGCACGATATCCAGTCCCGACGCGAGCAGCAGGTCGCCGAGCTGCGCCAGCTCGGCGGCCGAGACGCCATGTATCGGCGCGCCGACGAGACTTGTCGTTCCTCCCGAAATGAGACAGGCCACGCCATCCCCCGGCTGCACGCGCTGCGTCAACGCGCCCAGCCGCTCGGCGGCTTCGGCGGACCGGCGCCCGGGAACCGGGTGGTCGCCGACGAGGGCCTCGAGCGCCGCATGGGCCGGAGGCGCCTCCATTTGCGCGACGACGATCCCGCCCGTCGGCGCCCGTCCGATGGCGGCGAAGGCGTCGACGGCGCCCGCGGCCATCGCGTGAGCCGCCTTGCCTAACGCGACGATCCAGAGACGCTCATGACGGATGAGCTGCTCGCCGTGCGCGGCGAGCGCGCGGGCAGAGAATGGACGCGGCATCGCCGCGGTCACCGCGGCGTCGAACATCGCGACGAGCATCGCCCGCGTCATGACGCGGGCGATGGGTCACTGCGGCGCCGCCGGCGCGGGCGCGAGACGATCGACCACCGAGTCGAGCTCGGCATAGGCGCGCGGTGACGTCTGCCGGAACGGCTGCGCGATGTAGCTGATGCGTCCGTCCGACGCCACGACGAAGAGCGAGCGGTTGTCGAGCTGATTCTTCACGTCGTAGGCGCCGTAGCGCTGCCCGACCGCGCCACCCGGGTCGCTCACGAAGAGCATCGGGAAGTCGGCGTCGCGCGCCCAGCCGTGAAGTGCGGTGTCGGGATCGACGCTGATACCGATCACCGTCACCTTGCGGCCATTGTTGAAGAGCGTGGCGTACTGATCACGGTACGCCTCCATTTGCACCGTTCAGCCCTTCGTCCGCGCCTTGAAGAAGAAGGCCAGCACCACCGTCTGGCCGCGGTAGTCGCTGAGCCTCACCTGCTTTTCGAGAAGCCCGTAGCGCGTCGCGCCGCGGAGCGCGAAGTCGGGCGCCTGGTCGCCGACCTTGAGCCCGGGAGCGGGCGCCGTCGCTGCCGCGGCCCCCGACTGTGCGTGCACGCGCGTTGTCGCGCCGAGCGCGACGAGGGCTGTGAGAGTCAGCGCGTGTCGAGCGCCACGCCGGAAGGTGTACGACATGAGTCTCCTCGGTGGGAACTCATGCATGATGACGGCAGGGAGGCAGCGTGTCCAGCGACATGGACAGTTGCCCATACTGCCGAGGACGCCAAGCGCCGTTGGCCCTCGCTACGCGGGCATAACCCCCGGCACCACCCCTGCCTTACAAGGGCAGGCAGCCGGATGTCCCGGCCCGATACCGAGGAGAGAAACCAGATGCGTAACTTTGCCAAGCTGCTCGTCCTGCCCGTCTTCGCGGCCCTCGCGGCCTGCGGTGGACGGAGCGACGATACGAAGCTCGACGACGCGCTGAGCAAGGATCTCGCGCTGGCGTCGCAGGTCCAGCCGTACCAGCCCCAGCAGTTCGTCTCCCCCACGGAGATGGGCTACGGGATGCAGCCGGGCTACTACGGCCAGCCTCAGCAGTATCCGGTCGCACAGCGGCCGGTCTACCAGAGCCAGCCGGTGTACTCGGCGCCTGCGCCGGTTCGCCGGACGAGCACGGCCTCGCGCTCGAGCGGGACGACCCGCCGCGCCGAGCCTATCCGCAACACCAAGCGTGACGCGATCATCGGTGGCGTAGCCGGCGCAGCGATCGGCGTCGCGACCAGCAGGGACAAGGTCAAGGGCGGCATCATCGGCGCCGCGACCGGCGCCGTCCTCGGCGGCATCATCGGGCACACGGTGGACGTGAAGCAGCCGTAAGTGGAGTGGCTATAAGCTTTTAGCTATTAGCGTTGAGCAACGGCGTCCGGCGGAAGAAATCCCGCCGGACGCCGTTGCTTTACGCTAATAGCTAATAGCGAAAAGCCCCGTTCCGGCGTGACGGGCGCCGCCAAGAGAGAGTCTGTTAGCAGTATGCCCACCCCCGAACAGACCCTCGCGCAGGCCCTCGAGAAGCTGACGAAGGACGTCGAGCTGGCCGTCCACGCGATGTACCGCGGGGACGTTCGGCAGAACACGGCCAAGGCGCGCACGGACAGCATCCGGAAGGCCGCGTATGAGGCGCTCCGTCCGCTCATCGCTGGCGGTGGGCAGCCTGTCGCGGCCGGCGTGTCGCGCGGGGCGCTGGCGAACGACGAGGTCGCCGCCGTGATGCGCTGCATCATGGGCTGGCTGCCGATGGGAGGGCCCGGGCAGTCGGCGGCGGACTCGCGCTGCATCGCCGGATCGCGCGAGCTCTTTCCCTCCTGGGGCGATCGCGAGCGGGCGCGCGAGGCCATCAAGCGTCTCCACAGCTGATGAGCGAGACGCGGAAGATCTCGCACGACGGCGTCACCATCGCCAGCGACATGACGATGCCGCCGACGGAGCAGAACGAGAAGCTCCGCGCGCGGCTCCAGGACGCGATCGGCGACGGCTTCAAGCTCGTCGAGCTCCTCGGGCGTGGCGGGATGGGGATCGTCTTCCGCGCGCGCGAGGTCGCGCTCGACCGCGAGGTCGCGCTCAAGGTGCTCGCGCTCGACCCGCTGCTCGCGCCCGACGCCTACGAGCGCTTCGAGCGCGAGGCGAAGCTCGCGGCACGGCTCGACCACCCGCACATCGTGCCGATCTTCGCCGTCGGCCAGCGCAACAACGTCGCGTTCTACACCATGCGGCTGGTGCGCGGCGGCAGCGTCGAGGAGATGCTCGGTGCCGGCAAGCAGCTCTCGCTCGAGCATGCGATCAAGCTCCTGCGCGACGTCGCCGCCGCGCTCGACACCGCGCATCGGCAGGGCGTCGTGCACCGCGACATCAAGCCGGCGAACATCCTGCTCGGCGAGACCGGCCACGCCCTCGTCGCCGACTTCGGCATCGCGAAGGCGTTAGGCCCGCGCGACGTCGGCAGCACCGGTACGGGGATCATCGGCTCGCCGGGGTACATGTCGCCCGAGCAGTGGAAGGGGAGCGACGTGGACGGCCGGGCCGACCAGTACTCGCTCGCGATCGTCGCCTTCGAGATGCTGACCGGGCGGCGCCCCTTCGAGTCGCCGCAGATCCAGGACGTCCTGCGCATGCACCTGTCGGCGGAGGTGCCCCCGGTCGCGCACTTCCGCACCGGCCTCCCGGAAGGAGTGGACGACGCGCTCCGCCGCGCGCTGGCGAAGGACGCGTCGCAGCGCTTCTCGAGCGTGAGCGCGTTCGTGGACGCGCTCGAGGGACTGCGCTCGGCGAGCATCGGCATGCAGACGCAGCGGCATCGCCGCTTCGAGCCGAAGACGCTGGCGCGGAAGAAGGGCGCCGGCGGCGTGCTCATGACGCTCTCGCTCATCGCCGGCGTCGGCGCCGCGTTCGCCTTTCCGCAGACGCGCGACCCGATGATGGAGGCGCTCCAGCCGGTCTTCCGCGCGGCTGGACTGGCGCACGAGCCCATGCCGGCCGTCGCCGCGCCTAACGGCGGCATCTCGATCGACTCGGTGCTGCGCGATACCGCGAACGTACCGCAGGCGGTCGTGCCGGTGATCTCGGACTCGGCGCTCGGCGCCCGGACGCCGATCGGTCTCGACAGCACCCTCGGGCTCGAGGGAGGACCGCGGCGGATGCAGTGGGGCTGGATCCGCGTCGTCATAAACGGCGGCACCGCGCCCGCGTTCATCGACGGCGAGCGGCTCGGCTCGACGCCGATCGTGCGCCGCGCCGAATCCGGCGACCACCTCGTGACCGTGCTCGGCGCCGGCGACGCCTTCCTCCCCTCGCAGCTCGACGTCCACGTCACCCCGGGCGACACCGTCGTCGCGCTCTTCTCGACTCCCGAGGCGCTGCGCCGGCAGCAGGCGAAGACGGCCGACAGCGCCGCCGCCACGCCCGACAGCGCCGCGGCTCCACCCGACTCCAGCAGGCGCTAACCGCAGGGCACGCTTCTCGCTTTTCCTTCGGCCAATGGAAAGCGAGCAAACCGATCAGTCGCCCCCGAGCAGCGACACGTCACCGACGTTCCGCGACCGCCGCGGCGCGCGCCACGTCGCCAACCGCGCAATCATCGCCGTCAAGGCGCAGCACTGGGCCGACCGCTCGCCCCTCGAGCGCTTCGCCGAGCGGCTGAACGCCATCGCGGCGTCGCCCGCGTTCTTCGTCGTCCACGTCGTCTGGTTCGTGGTCTGGATCGGGTGGAACGTCGGCGCGCTCGGCCTTCGGCCGTTCGATCCGTTCCCATTCGGGCTCCTGACGATGGTCGTCTCGCTCGAGGCGATCTTCCTCTCGATCTTCGTCCTCCTCGCGCAGAAGCGCGAGGCGGCGATCGCCGAGCTGCGCGAGGAGCTGTCGCTCCAGGTGCAGCTCTGGACGGAGCGCGAGGTGACGAAGACGCTGCAGCTCGTGACGGGACTCTACCGCCGCCTCGGGCATCCGCTCGCCGATGACGCGGAGCTGCGCGAGATGCTCGGGCCGCTCGACGTGCGCACGATCGAGACGCGGCTGATGGAGCAGATCGACCCCAGGAAGGCCGATCCGAGGAAGAAGACGCCGCCTAGCGCGGAAGCGGCGCCGGCCGCGCCGCTCCTGCCTGACGCGCAGCCGCCAGCGGGCGCCCCGACCCTTCCGTCGCCGCCTGCGCCTGAGCGGTGACGACGCGCAGCGCGCCCGGCAGGACCTCGACCTCGACCTCGCGCCGCCGCGCCTGATGCAGCTCGCCGTCGATCTGGAAGCGCGGCGGCTCGGCGAAGCGCAGCGTCAGCGCGCGCTCGCGCTGCACGCGGACGCCGGGCCGCGCAACGTGCTTGCCCTCTCCGGCCTCGCGGAAGAGCGCGACGCGCTCCATCGCCGGCGCATCGTCGATCGAGACGACCTCGAGCTTCCCGTCGTCGGAGCGTGCGTCGGGGGCGATCACGATCCCGCCCCCGTAGCGGCGCCCGTTGGCGAGGGCGACGAGCAGCACCGGACGGAAGCCGAGCCCGTCGTCGAGGTCCGCCTCGAAGGGACGGAAGCCGATGATGTGGCGGGCTGCGGCGAGGCGGTAGCGGAAGGTCCCGCCGGCCAGCCTGCCTAACGCGCCCACCCGCTCGAGCGTCGCGAGGGTCGCGACGTCGAACCCGAAGCCGGCGACGTTGAGCATGTGCCGGCCGTCGACGCGTGCACAGTCGATCGGCGTCGCCACGCCGTCCACGGCGGCCCGGGCCATGGTGACCCAGGCACGCGAGCGGAGGGGCAGCGTCGAGACGAAGTCGTTCCCGGAGCCACCGGGCAGCATCACGATGCGGCAGCTCGCGCCGGCGCGCGCCGCGAGGAGGGCGCCCGTCGCCTTGTTGAGCGTGCCGTCGCCGCCGAGGATGGCGAGCGTCGTCGCGCCGCGGTCGAGCGCCTCCCAGACGCACCGCGCCTCGTCACCCGGGCCGCGGGTGAGGAGAACGTTAGGCGCGCCGATCGCGTCGAAGGCGCGACGGACCGCGGGAAGGAGCTTCGCGCCGCGTCCCGCGCCGGCGGCGGGGTTGGCGATGAGGAAGATGCTGCTGCTCACCCGTGCGAGATAATGCACACGGCGCGCCGCGGGCAAGCCCGGCGGCGCGCCGTGTGTCGTCGATCACAGGGCGAGGTCAGGGGATGATCACGAGCGGCGCGCTGCGCCCCGCGTTGCCGTTAGGCAGCCCGCCGGCCCCGGCGCTCCCGACGGTGATGACGTTGCCCGTGCTGGTGTACGTCGCCGTGCCGGTTATGGCGATGCCGATCGAGGGACCGCCGCCGCCGCCCCCCCCTCGCCCGCCGGTCCCGCCGGCCCCGCCCGAACCGCCGTTGCCACCGCCGCGGCCGTCGCTCGTGCCGGGATTGGGGTCGTATCCGGCGCCGCCCGCGCCGCCCGGACCGCCGAAGCCGGGCTGACCACCGGCGCCCCCGGCGCCTCCATTGCTCGAGCTGATCGTATTGTCGAGCAGCGACACGTTGGTCGGCGAGACGATCAGGATTCCGAAGGAGCCACCGCCGCCGCTTCCGCCGCCGCCCCCGCCACCCGGGCCGCCGCCGCCGCCTCCGCCGCCGCCACCACCACCGTTGTAGTCGATCGGGAAGATGTAGACGTTCCGCCCCCCGCCGCCTCCGCCGCCCCCACCGCCCTGGCCACCGACGCCACCCGCTCCACCTGCAGCAGGCACGTATCCCGTGACGCCGAACGTCCCCAGCTGTGCGCCGCCGGCGCCGGCCGCCCCGGAAGCACCGGATGATCCGTTACCGCCGATGCCGCCCTCGGAGCCGGAGTTTCCCGGCGCGCCGCCGAATCCCCCGAAACCGGCGGGCGTCCCGGATGCTCCGGCCTGTGCGGGACTCGAGCCGGTTCCGCCATTTCCTCCCCGGCCCCCGTTCCCACCCGGATTCCCCCCGAGGGTCGAGCCGGTCGGCGCTGCCTGACCCGCGGCGCCCAGGAGGCCGTTGAACCCGTTCCCGCCCGCTGCGCCCGAGGTGCCCGCACCCGCGCTGATCAGATTGCGCGAGACCACCACCCGCTGCGCGTTCGCGAGCCTGATTCCGTACGTCGTCGCTGCCGTCGCCGCCGTGTTCGTCTCGCCCTCGACGACGAAGCCGTTGAAAGTCAGATCGGTCACTCCGCTGCCATATACGGCCGCGTCGTTGGCGCGGAGGATGGTCTTGTGGGTCGGATCGACGGCCGGGTAGCGCGCGGTCCAGTCGGTCGCGAAGCCGCCATACATGCTGACGTTGCTGCGCAGAAGGACCGCGCCAAGGTACGTTCCCTCCGCGACGTAGACGTCGCTGCCGTTAGGCTGCGCCGCCGCGAGTGCGGCGTTGATCGTCTTGAAGGGCGCCGCCCGCGTTCCGGCGTTCGCATCGTCGCCCGTCGGCCGCACCCAGACGGCCTTCGTCCGATCCTCCAGCACCCAGACGAGGACCTCGTCGCCGGGACTGGTGAGAGCCCCGTCGCTGGTGACGAGGGTGAAGCGAAGGACAGTCACCGACGAGGGTGCCTTGAAGCTCGGATTCTGACCCGTGAGGAACCCCACCCCTCCCGTGACGTCGATCCCTCCGGTCTGATTCCAGCGGTAGGTGATGGGCTGTCCCTGGGGATCCGTGCCGCTGCCGTTGAGCGAGACCGTCGCACCGGTGTCGGCGTCGACGTCTGCTCCCGCGTTCGCCGTAGGGGCGGTGTTTGCAATGACCGTGAGATCGCCCTCCGCGAACGCGGTACCCACGGTGGCGCGGATCTTCGTCGTGCCGGCGGCGAGGGTCGTCACCAGCCCGGTGGTGGCGTTCACCGTCGCGACGGCGGTGTTGCTCGAGCTCCACGCGACCTGTCCCGCGCTCGGCGCGCTGCCATTCACGGTCGCCGTGTACTGCTGGGTCTCGCCGGCGACCTTCGTCTGCGTCTGCGGATTCACCGCGACGGTCACCGTCGGGGGCTTCGGGCCGGTTCCGCCGTCGCCGCCCCCGCCGCACGCGGTGGCGAGGGCGACGACGGCCGACAGCAGGTAAGAAAAACAGAGCGCTCCACGCGAACGCAGCATCGCGAATCTCCAAGAGGGTAGTTGGCGGCCTGGACAGCAGCCGGGCAATTCTACGCCGTGGCGGCCCGTCCGCAATCCTTCGGCAGCCAATCGCCCCCGGACCCGTCTCTCCGCTCTTCACCCACGAGTCAGGGCCGCGTCGCGTGCAACCCTGCGCACACCGCTCGGCGTGCTCGTTCAGAACATCGCGAGCAGCGTCCACCCGTTGGCGGTGCCATTCACGGCGGACGGCAGCATGACCGGGTAGGGAGCGCTGCCGTCGGAATCCTCGAGCGGCAGCACTATCACGATGCGGCCGGCGAACGGGTCGGCATCGCCGGCCGGGGCCCCGGAGCCGACGTCGGGAAGGAGTCGTCCGCCGACGGTGCGGCCGCCGCTCGTCTTCCTGAAGGAGATGGGATTGCGACGCAGCGCAACGAGACTGTCGCTTGTCAGCGTCGCCTGCCACGCCACTTCGCCGACCCAGGAGCTGTCGGCGTACGTCGACTCATAGCTCGCGATGAGCGGCCGCCGCTCGTCGCCGACGAAGAAGTGGAGCGTCCGCGCGCGCGTCACCCATCCGTCGGGCTCGAGCTCCCCTCCGCGCACCTCGGTGACCTTTCGCAGCGAGGTGTCGATGCGCGCGACGATCACGTCCGCGACCGCGCGGCAACGCCGCGGCCGTTCGCCGCGATCCACCGCCGCGGTCGAGGAGTCGGCGCGGGCCGTGAAGGTGATCGCGAACGCGACGCGCTCACCCGTCTCGTCGTCGGTCGGCGGCGTGATGGCGATCGCTTCGCCGACGTCCGCCGCATCCACGAGATACGGCTGCTCGGCGACCACGATGCGCCGCCCTCCATAGGCGGTGGCCACCGCCTGCTGGACGATGGCGGCGTGCTGACCGAGGAGCTCATCCGGCGCGGTGTAGTCCTGAACCTGCACGAGATTCCCCGCGCAGCGGGGAAGGCTCCGCATCGCGGTCGATCGCTGCCGGGCGCCCGTGCTGCGCGCGTCGGCCGCACGCAGCATCGTCCCAGGAGCGCGCCGTTCCGCCGCCGTGAGCAGCGTGTCGCTGATCAACCCCCGGCGCACGAGCTCGATCGCCGTCGGCAGCGCCTTCTCGTCCCCCTGGATGAGACGGCCGAGCGCGCGCTCGTCGGCGATCGACATCTCCTCCATCCCGAGACTCAGCGAGCGCAGCCTCATGCGCGCCGACCATCGTCCATCGTTGGTGCGCCAGTCGATCACCTGCTGCGTGGCGGCCGTACGAAGCACGCCGTCGCCATCAACACCGTTCCACTGCTTCCGCACCTTGTCCGTGAGGTCAGCGACCCGCGGTGACGTCTCGCTGATCGTCATCCGGAGAACGATGACGCGGCCGGCGTCGTCCACCGCGACGCGCATCTTCCCCGGTGGGCCGTCGGTCGACACCTCGCAGACGCGGTAGCCGCCGTCGATCGGGGTGCAGGCGAATCGCCGCCCCTGGTTGCGCTGCGAGTCGTCGTCCATCTCCGAGAACTCGACGCCGGGCCGCGACATGCCGAAGGCGAAGGGCGACTCGTTCTCCTTCGCGTAAATCGTGAAGCCGATGATCCCGCCGGCGAGAGCAGCGACCGCGAGGAAGAGGGGAAGGTTGGGGCGGCGCATGTCGCCAGGACTCGCCGCTCGCCGAAGGCGTCACGCACGAGAAAGGCGCGGCGGCGAGATAGTCGCCGCCGCGCCTTTTTCGACACCGCCTCTAGCGCGACGCCGTCGTGAGGAAACGCTGGGTGGCGAGCGCGCCGATCTTGCGGCCCACCTCGAGCCCTGCGTCCGCATCGATGCGGTAGTGGATCCCGCCGTAAAGTCTCGACATCGACGACTCGTCGGCCATCGCCGTGAGGCGATCGCGCTCGGCGGGGAAGAACGCCGACAGCACGGTGGCCGCAGCGCCGGAGTACGTGGCGTGGCCCGACGGGTACGAAGGGTGATTCGGCTGCCCGATCGGGGTCGTGATCGCGGGGTCGGCCTGCCACGGCCGGATCAGCCAGTACGCGTACTTCGCGTCCCAGCAGGCGATACCCGCGTCCATCTGCGCCATGCCGAGCAGCGCGAAGACCTGCGTCGCCACGTCTTCGTCGAGGCGGTACTTCTCGATGAGCGACGACGCGATCTCGTTCCAGTGCCCGGGTGGGGTGGCCGTCCCCGCGCCGTCGGCCCAGAACACGGCGACGTCGAGCTGCGCCTTCGTGCGGGTGTCGGCGATGCGCCGCACCTCGGCCAGCTGCTCGGCGAAGGCAGGCGAGCCGAACGCCGGCGGCGCGGCGGGCCGGAACTGATCGCCCGAACGCAGGAGCCAGGGCCTGACCGTGCCCCAGTACGGGCGCGCAGGAGACGGCCCGGACCAGTAGCCGGGCCCCGTCGGGGCCGTGCCGGTCCATTGACCACCGGAGCCGTCCGCCTTCGCGTCGGCCAGTACCCGGGCAGCCACGCCGCGCCCGATCTCGCGTCCGGCCTCGAAGAATTTGGGCTGGTTGCCCTTGCCCGTGAACGGCGCGGCGTCGGCCTGCTCGCCGAGCCGGATTCGCGTCAGCGCGTTGGGGAAAGTGTACGCGAGAATCTCGGCGGATGCGGCGACGACGGCGCCGACTCGGGCGTCGCGGGTCGGGCGATCGTTGTCGCTGACGCCGCCGGCGCGGCGCGCCTGGACCGCGGCGGCGTGCTGAGCGACGCCGAGCAGCGCATAGACGCGCGAGGCCATGGGCGGATCGACACGGTTCTCCGCGACGAGCGTCCGGGCAAGCTCATTCCAGCGGATGCTCGGCGCGCGAAGCTGCTCCGCCGCTGGTTGGCTCGCGGCAACGGCCGCCGGTGACGTCTCCAGCGTGGGCTCTGTGATCGTAGCATCACCGCAAGCGGTGGCGACCAGCGCTCCTGCGGCGAGGAGGACGTACGACTTTTTCTGCATGCAGCACCTCCGAACGGGCGTAGCTTCCGGGCCACGCCGTTTCCACCACCCTGCGGCCAGGGTGACAGACGTCACGTGCAATTCGTGTCCGGGGCAGGAAAACGCATGTTTCATACAGCGCCGTGTCGGGCGGGAATGAGGTGCTGGGAACCCGCGCGAGGATTAGAGAAGTCGTTGAAATACAGCTGTTTGCCAGGGTACTCGCGGCTTCTTGACGCTCTTTCGAGGGCGGGATAATGTAGGCCTCCGGCCCCCTGTGAGCTGCATCACCAATCGTGACGCGCTCAGCGTTAGGGAACCGTTAGGCAGCGGCACCTCCGGATGCATCCGCAGGCAGTTCGGCTCCGATCCACCTGCAGTACTGACGTCTTGTCGGGCGCAGCAGCGAGTCGGCTTTCCCCGTAGTCGGACTTCTCCAAGGAGGTGGCCATCGCGCACAGACGATGCGCGGGCGGAGAGATGATCGCAGGCGCGACGACGCTGCGTCGCGAGCCGCGGGTGGCGGCAAGCCCGGACGTCGGATCTGGTGTAAGCCTGTCAACACCCAATGGAGGGGCCTACGTATGCGGAAGCTTCTCGCGTTGGCCGCGCTGATATCCCTCAGCTCGGCTTGCGCAATCACCGACTATCCGGTGATCACGGACCAGGATCAGGTCCGCCAGGCAAATGGAACGCACGTCGTCAACACCACCGGCCGCGCGTTCATCATGCAGAAGGTCCAGGTCGCGAGCTTCATCGGTGACACCAGCTTCAACACCGTGTCGTTCGTGAATCAGGACCAGCGCGGCAATCAGACACTGTACACGCACATGAACATCGGCCTCGTCGCGAACCCCGATACGTGGTTCCACGGGACCGTGTACATGAACGACGACCGCAACACCTGCTGGAACGTGCGTGCGGCGAACCCGGTGTCTGGTGATGTCAGCCCGTTCGACTTCGACTTCAATGCGAACTGCAAGGGCAGCGAGGCGCTCGCGGTGCTGGTCTCCTTCGCCCAGCGCTCACAGGAAGCCGGCAGCGACGGGAACAATGGCAACCCCACGAGCCCGGGCTCGGACTTCGGAGGCCGCGGCCAATCGTTCGCCGGCGTGACGGTGCAGCAGGCGATCGCCGCCCTCGGGCAGCTCGATGCGGCGGGGACGTACGGCAGCTATGCGGGAATCAACGGCTACAGGATGACAGTGACCCCCGCCAATTTCGGCGTGACGCTGACCAGCTCGGCCGGCGCCTCGACGACACTCGCCTTCGACGGCGTGACGCTGACCTACGATCCGGTCAACCAGCGCGCGCTGATCGATCCGCGCGGCAGCAACGCCGCCGCGATCGCCGACCAGGTTGCAGATTGGGTCGACGCGAATGGACGGAACGCGACGCTCACGCTGACCTTCCTCGGCACGACCGCGAGGTTCAACGCTTCGCTGTTCGACGCGGCGCACTATCGCGCGCTCGCCGATCGGCTCTGAGCCTCACGTGCGATGAGTGACGGGGTGGCGCGTGCACGCGCCACCCCGTCTCGTTTTGGCCTTCAGGTTGTCGCTCAAGGCGTCGTCGGCCCGCTGCTCCGCTCCAGCAGCGTCTCAAGGCGGTCGACGCGCTCCATCGTGCGCCCGAGCGCGACCATCAGCACGCCGAAGAGAAAGGCGAGGGCGATGATGGTGACCGCCAGGCCCGCCGAGAGCTGCCAGATCATCGGCGCAAAGAAGGCGCCCCGATTGAGGCGCATCGCTTCCGCGTAGGCGCGATAACGCGTGACGAAGAGCAGCGCGCCACCCACACTGCCGGCGACGCCGACCGCGAACCCGGCCCAGACGAGCGCGCGCCGACGGGTCATTGCCCGCTTCCCGCCGTCAGGCGGAGTAGTGAGTCGGCGGCGGCGGTGTCGCCCTGCCGCAGCGCGATCCGCGTCAGGTTCCAGGTCGCCTCGGCGCTACGCGGCGCCCGCATCAACCAGCGTCGGGTGAGCCGGACAGACTCGTCGAGGCTGCCGAGCGAAAGCTCGAGCGCCGCCGCGGTGCCCAGGGCATGGGGATCATCGGGAAAGCGGCTGACCACGTCGGCGAGCTCGCGTTTCGCCGCGGCCGTGTCGCCGTCACGTGCGAGCGCGATCGCCAGCCGGACGCGCGGCTCTGGATCGTCGGGGTGCGTGCTTGCGGCCGCGGCGAGCAGCTCGCGCGCCGCTGCACGACGGCCGATCGCCTCCAGCCCCTCGGCGATGAGCAGCGACTCGGACTTCGTCGGCGAGCGGCGGCCCCGTGCCGCGGCGAGCCAGCGCTCGGCCTCGTCTCCGTGGCCGGTGTACGCCGCGAAGGCGGCTGCGTAGTAGCGCGCCTCGGGAAGGTCGGCGCGCTGCCGACGCGCGAGCTCTCCGAAGTACGCGTATCCGTCAACGGACCAGCCGTTGCGACGGTACACGTCGGCGAGCCATGCGTAGGCGAGGCTGTCCTGCGGATCGCGAGCCACGACGTCGCGCAGCATTCCCAGAGCGGCAACCGGATCTCCCACCGTCGCCTCCGCGATCGCGATGTCCCGCTGCCGTTCGACGCTCGCGGCCGCGTCGCGGCATGCCGCGAATGCGAGGACGAGCAGCGACATTGCCGCGCTTCTCATGCCGGCCTCCGCGTCGCGGCGTACGCGACTCCGGCGACAGCGGACGCCAGCACCGCGAAGACGAACAGGTCGCCGAAGCGGGCGTACGGTGACGCGGAGCCCGCGGCGAGCATGACGCGTTGGGTGGCGACGCCGGGATCGAACACTACCGAACCGCGCTGCTGTCCTCGCACGATCGACTGGATGCGCCCGTCAGGCGCGATGTATCCCGAGATCCCCATGTTCCCGGCCCGGACGACCGGAACCCGCGTCTCGACGGCACGCAGCGCGGCGATGCGCAGCATCTGCAGCTGAAGCCGCGTGCCGACCAGTCCTTCGCTGGTGGGATTCACGAGCACGCGTGCGCCGCCGACTACCGCCTCCCGCGCCAGCGTCGGATCCATCGTTTCGAAACAGATGAGCGCCGAGAAGCGCGGGAGCCCCGGCCAATCGAAGACAGTAACCCGCCGACCGCGGAACTCGCTGCTTCCGGTCGTGGCGTAGCCGATGATCGCCGCCGTCAGGCGCGCGTGATATCGCGCCAGGTCGGGCGCGACCGCCGCGAGGAAAGGTGTGAAGGGAACGTATTCCATCCACGGCATGAGCCGGATCTTGTCATAGCGCTCCGTCGAAAGCCCGGCGGGGCCGGCGAGCGTGACCGTATTGGTCGATACGGCTGGCGCTTGCGGGTGGCGCCCGTAGCTCCCGACGAGCAGCGGTGCGCCGGCGCGGCGGGCGAGCCATTTGAGGTCTTCTTCGTACACGCCGAAGCGATCGAGATAATCCTGGATCGAGTTCTCCGGCCAGACGATGAGATCGACCTTGCCGGGTGCATCCCAGGTGCGGGCTGTGAGCGCGACTGTCGGGCCGTAGACAGTGAAGGTGTTGTATCCGGTGTGGTCGACCGCCGGCTGGACGACGCCGATGCGTGGACCGGGCTCCAGATGCAACGATCGGAGCCGGAGCAGGCCGTAGAGATTCGCCGCGACGAGAATCCCGGCCGCGGCGGCGAGCGGCCAGCGCGCGCGGGAGCGCCAGAGCACCACGGGCGACCACGCTCTCGCCGCGATCACGTCGGCGATCGCGCCGTTGACCATCGCGACGATGAACGAGACGAGGTAGACGCTTCCGACGTCGGCGACCTGGATCAGCGACAGGATCGGCGCCTGCGCGTAGCCGAGCAGCATGTCGGCGACCCGACCGAGCGCCAAGTGGGCGAAGATCCATTCGGTGCTCACCCATGCGACCGGCACGACGATCGTCCACGGCAGGCGCGAGCGGCGGGCGATGCGGAGCAGGAAGGCGAAAGGCAGGAAGGGCAGGCCGTACACGAACACCATCGCCACCGGTACCCACCAGGCATAGCTCGCGAGGAAGGTGTGATAGAGGACCCAGTACGTCCCCGCCGCGGCCACGAAGGTGCCCCAGCCGGCGCGGCGCTCCCGGATCCCCCAGAGCCAGACCCAGGGAACGAGCCCTACATACGAGAGCGGAAGCAGGGCGTCGGACCGCAGGTGCGCCGCGAGCAGCACCGCACCGGCGAGCGCGAGCGCGAGATCGCCCGTCCAGCGTGCGAGCCCGCGGGCAAGCCGCCCCGCCCGCGCCAGCGCGCGGACGAGACCCGGCGCGCTACCAGCTTCCGAGGTCGGCATCCTCGTCCACGCCCCCGGGCTGTCCGTCCCTGCCTAACGACGAGAGATCGAAGCCGGACGGATTGTGCTCGCCGGGACTGCGATAGATGTAGGGACGACCCCACGGGTCGTCGGGGAGCGCCTTGCGCAGATAGGGCCCCTTCCACGCGCGCGGCACCGGCTCGCGCGTCGGCCGCTCGCGCAGCGCCGCCAACCCCTGCTCGGTGGTCGGATATGAGCCGTTGTCGAGCCGGTAGTTGTCGAGCGCGAGCGAGATGAGCTCGATCTGGGTGCGCGCCGTCTTCGTCTTCGCCTCCGAGACCCGTCCCAGGATCTGCGGCCCGACGAGCCCGGCGAGGAGTCCGAGCACGACGATGACGACCAGCAGCTCGATGAGCGTGAAGGCGCCGCGCCGCCGCCCGTCCCTTCGTCCATTCAGGTCGATCGACATCGGTCCCCCGAATCAGAAAGCGGTGGTGTTGATGCTGTAGATCGCCTGGAGCATCGCGAGCGCGACGAAGCCGACGAGGACGCC
>DATAIS010000031.1:0-22962 GCA_036262535.1 Gemmatimonadaceae bacterium
GGCACGATCTCGCTCCAGCAGCCGGCGATGGATCCGGTCTTCGACACCCGCGCCACCGCCGATGTGCTCATCCAGGCGGCGCAGGGAGACCAGGCGCTCGCCGCGCGCTATACGCAGAAGGACTACCGCACCTGGCTGATCGGCCGCCTCCCCGGCGGGATCGCCGGCGTCACGGCCGCGCTGCCGAAGGGGATCATGGCCGGGACGCTGCCTAACGCGCCGGCGGCGCGCCGCGGCGCGGCCCGTGTCACCGTCCCGGCGGGAAGCGGTGATCTGTTCCTCGTCACGTATCCCTCGCCGACGCTCGGCGACGGTCGCGGCGCGAACAAGCCCTGGCTCCAGGAGCTGCCGGATCCGGTCTCCAAGATCTGCTGGCAGAGCTGGGTCGAGGTCCACCCCTCCACGGCGAAGCGCCTCGGCGTGACGAACGGCGATCTCGTCGAGGTGAAGACCGCGACGGGTTCCGTGCGCGCGCCGGTGTACCTCTTTCTCGGCGTGCGGCCGGACACCATCGCGATGCCGCTCGGCCAGGGGCATACGGAGTACGGCCGCTACGCGAAGGGGATCGGCGTCAACGCCGCCGCGATCGTACCGTTAGGCACCGACGCCGCGGGGGGCATCGTCGGCGTCACGAAGGCGTCGCTCTCGCGCACGGGCGACGTGATGCAGCTCGTCTCGACCGAGGGCTCGGCGCGCCAGCACGGCCGCGGCATCGCGCAGGCGATCGTCGCCGGCGCGAGCGGGACCGCCGTCGCCTCGACCGGCGCCGAGCATGCGAACGAGATCGCGCCGACCGGCAGCGGCGGCGCCGACACCGAGCGCGGAACGCATCCCGCGGGACAGGGCGTGGCCGGCGGGCTCAATGCCGGTGGCGAGCCGCAGGCGGAGCGGGGCGCGGGTCACGCGGGCGAGGGCGGCACGGAAGAGGGTGGGGAGCACGCCTTCCCCGGCGACGCGAGCCACCAGTTCCTCCCCGGTCTCCGTTCGCCCGTCGCCAACGACGCGCAGGGCGACCTCGGCGACCCGACGTCGAAGGACAAGGGGATGTACGATCCGAACCACTGGAGCGGGATGGCCAGGCGCCGCTGGGCGATGGCGATCGATCTCGCGCGGTGCACCGGATGCTCCGCGTGCGTGACGGCGTGCTACGCGGAGAACAACATCCCGACGGTCGGCGCGCCGCACCAGGGACGCGCGCTCGCCCCCGGTCTCCCCGATTCGCGCTGGGATACCCGCCCGGGCGCGAACATCCTCAAGGGCCGCGAGATGAGCTGGCTGCGCATCGAGCGGTACTTCGAGGGCGGCGAGAACACCGACACGCGCTTCGACGCGAACTTCGAGACACGATTCGCGCCGATGCTCTGCCAGCACTGCGGCAACGCGCCGTGCGAGCCGGTCTGCCCCGTCTATGCGACGTACCACTCGCCGGACGGGCTGAACGTGCAGGTCTACAACCGCTGCGTCGGCACGCGCTACTGCTCGAACGGCTGCCCCTACAAGGTGCGCTACTTCAACTGGTTCGGCTTCGGTGAGCCGGAGCGGCGCCAGTACGCCTTCCCCGAGCCGCTCAACTGGCAGCTCAACCCGGACGTCACCGTCCGCGGCAAGGGCGTCATGGAGAAGTGCACGTTCTGCGTGCAGCGCATCCGCGAGGCCGAGCACCGGTCCAAGCTCGAGAACCGCGAGCTCACGGCCGACGAGTTCACGACGGCGTGCGCGCAGGCCTGCCCGTCGCGCGCGATCACCTTCGGTGACGCCGCCGACCCGACGTGGACCGTCGCCCGCCTCGCGCAGGACCGGCGGGGCTACCACGTCTTCGAGGAGCTGAACACCTACACCGCGGTCGTCTACTTGAAGAAGGTCAATCATCCGGGACCGGGCCAGCCGATGCCGGTCGCCGCGGGCGGGGAGGGACGCTGATGGCGACGCGCAAGTACGACGAGGCGGTCGTGGAGACCCCGCTCCGCGCGAACATCGCCTCGGCCGACATCCAGCTCCCCGCGGTCCGCGACTACGAGCAGGTCGATCGCGAGATCGCCGGCACCCTCACGCCGACCCTCGGCTGGTTCGGCGCGCTCGGCGTCGCGGTGCTGTTCTTCCTCTGGGGGGCCGGCGTCTGGATCTACCAGATCTACTGGGGGCTGGGGAACGCGGGATATAACCCGCCGGTGATGTGGGGTGTCTACATCATCACCTTCGTCTTCTGGGTCGGTATCGGTCACGCGGGTACGCTGATCTCGGCGATCTTGTATCTCTTCCGGGCTGGCTTCAGAACGACGATCTACCGCTGCGCCGAGGCGATGACGGTGTTCGCGGTCATGACGGCGGGACTCTTCCCGATCATCCACATCGGGCGGCCGTGGAAGTTCTTCTGGCTCATCCCGTACCCGAACTGGCGGCTCCTCTGGCCGCAGTTCAAGAGCCCGCTCGTCTGGGACGTGTTCGCGATCCTCACGTACCTCACGATCTCGAGCACCTTCCTCTACGTCGGCCTCATCCCCGACATCGCCACGCTCCGCGACCGCGAGAAGAATCCGGTGCGGCGGCAGCTCCTCGCGATCCTGTCCTTCGGGTGGCGAAACAGCGACACCGAGTGGCGCCACTTCACGCGCGCGTACCTCTTCCTCGCCGCGTTCAGCACGCCACTCGTGCTCTCGGTGCACTCGGTCGTGTCGTTCGACTTCGCGATGGCGCTCACGCCGGGCTGGCACGCGACGATCTTCCCGCCCTACTTCGTCGCCGGCGCGATCTTCTCCGGCATCGGGATGGTCTTCACGATCATCATCCCGATCCGCCGCTTCTTCCGCCTCCAGCACTACGTCACGCTCAACCACCTCGACGCCGCCTCCAAGCTCTGCCTCTTCACCTCGATGGTGGTCGGCTGCGCCTACCTCATCGAGTTCTGGGTCGCGTGGTACAGCGGCAACGCGGTCGAGCAGAACTACTTCTGGAACCGCGTCTTCGGGCAATGGTGGTGGGCCGCGTGGATCATGCTCATCTGCAACATGGTCCTGCCCCTCTCGCTCTTCTCGCAGAAGCTGCGGCGGAACACGATCTGGCTCTTCATCCTCTCGATCTTCATCAACCTCGGGATGTGGTTCGAGCGCTTCGTGATCGTCGTGCCATCGCTCAGCCACGAGTTCGAGCCCTGGCAATGGGGCACCTATACGCCGAGCTGGGTCGATTTCTCGCTCCTCGCCGGCTCGTTCGGCTGGTTCTTCATGTGGTTCCTGCTCTTCATCAAGCAGCTGCCGGTGGTGGCCATCTCCGAAGTCAAGGAGATCGTGCCCCCGAAGTTCAGGCACGCGCGCGGCGCGCATGGAGGGGCACACTGATGCAGGGAGTGCTCGGAGTCTACCGCGAGCTCGACGCGGCCTGCGACGCGATCCGCGCGCTGCGCGCCGCGAAGGTCGCCAAGATCACCGCCTACACGCCGACGCCGCGCCACGAGTTCGAGGACGCGTTCGGCCATCCGCCGAGCCCCGTCCGGAAGTTCACGCTCATCGGCGGGCTGCTCGGCGCGACGTTCGGCTACTGGATCGCGATCTGGTGCTCGGCGTACTGGCCGCTCGTCGTCGGTGGCAAGGCGATCAAGAGCTGGGTCCCGTACACCATCTTCGGCTTCGAGGTGATGGTTCTCATCGGCGGCCTGTCGACCGTGTTCGGCATGTTCGCGCTCTCGCGCGTGCCGCGCCTCGTGACGACGGTCGGCTACGACCCGCGCTTCGCGCAGGGTCATTACGGCGTCTGGGCCGAGGGCAACCCGGAACAGATGCGCTCCATCGAGGAGACGATGCGACGCCACGGAGCGGTGGAGGTGCGCGGTGAGCGCTGACCTTCGCCTGCGCCGGCTCGCGCGCCTCGCCGCGGCCGCGGTCGCGATCGTCGTCGGCTCGGGCTGCGAGTGGTTCTCCGACTTCAAGCGGCAGCCCGACATCGATCCGTGGCAGAGCCCCGCCGACTCGGTCGGGATGCGCGGCAACCCGCAGCTGTCCGTGCCGACGACCGGCTCGGTGGCGCCCGGCTTCCTCGTTGCCTACGACCGCGGCGGTCCGGTGCTCGACCAGACGCTGGCCGCGATCCGTAATCCGGTTCCCGCCGACGCCCGCTCGATCGAGAACGGACGCAGGTACTACCAGATCAACTGCGCGGTCTGCCACGGACCGGCCGGCGGCGCGCTCTCGACGCAGCCGGGCGGCGGGGCGTTAGGCAACGGCCCGGTCATGCGGTACAACGCGATCTTCCCGCCCAGCCTCCGCACCGAACAGGCGCGCGGCCGCACGGACGGCTACATCTGGGGCGTGATCCGCAACGGGCGCGGGGCGATGATGTCGTACAACCGTATCGAGGAGATGGATCGCTGGGACGTCGTGAACTATATCCGCGAGCTGCAGAAGCCGGTCGTCACCGTGGACACTACGCCGCCCGGCGCCCCGGGTGAGACGGGGCGCAAGGTTCCCGGCTACACGGTGATGGGGCCGACGAGGCCCGCGCCGTACTGGAGCCGGCGCGGTACCTCGCGCGCCGACACGACGACGGCAAACAACCCCGCTGCCACCGACACCACCGCCCGCTCCCCGGAGGGCAACCCGTGAGCGCGCACGCACACATGCACGTGCCGACCCGCCAGGAGCTGGGTGAGATCGTCGCGCGCCCGGTCTCCGGGCTGCTCGCGCGCGTCTCGCTCGCCCTCGCCGCGGTCGGCGCGATCGTCTTCATCGCCGGCGTCTTCCTCGCGCCGGAGCGTGCCTGGCGCGCGCTGCACTTCAACTGGCTCTTCTTCACGGTGATGTCGTCGGCGGGGGTGATGTTCGTCGCCGCGCAGCGCATCACCACCGCGCGCTGGTCGCGGTCGACGATCCGCATCATGGAGGGCTACGTCGCCTTCCTCCCCGTCGCCTTCGTGCTGCTCGCGCTGCTCGTGCTCGTCGGCCGCGGACACGTCTTCCCCTGGTTCGAACACACGCCGACGGTCAAGGAGAAGGCGATCTGGCTCGATCCCGGGTTCTTCACCGCGCGTGTGCTCGGTGTCTTCCTCGTCCTGACGCTGCTCCAGGTCTGGTACATCTGGACCTGCGTCCGGCTCGACGTCGCCATCCTGCCGGAATGGGGAACGCGCTGGGCGCGCGGCTTCCGCGAGCGGATGCGCCGTAGCTACGCCGAGGAACGCCGCGAGCTCCACTCGACGCACTCGCTCCAGGGGAAGCTCGCCGTCTTCATGGCGCTGATCTTCGGCTTCGGCTGGTGCGACCTCGCCTTCGATCTCTCGATGGCGCTCGACGTCCACTTCCAGAGCACGCTCTACGGCTGGTGGTTCTTCATCGGCGGGCTGCTGTCGGCGCTGATGATGTTCTCGCTGCTCACGCGCTGGTGGCGGACGCAGCTCGCGATCCCGCACATCATCACCGACGTCAACCTCCACGACATCGGGAAGCTCTGCTTCGCGTTCACCGCGTTCTGGGGCTACCTGACCTTCGGCCAGTACCTCGTGATCTGGTACGGCAACGTCGGCGAGGAGACGCACTTCATGCGGCTCCGCTTCATCGGCGCCTGGCTGCCGCTCGCCGTGGCGATGATCTTCCTCGTCTTCGTCTTTCCGTTCTTCGGACTGATGGGGAAGGCGCCGAAGGTACGCACGCTGACGATGTCCATCTTCGCCGTCGGCTCGCTCGTCGGGCTCTGGCTGCTGCGCTACCTCGAGGTCTATCCCTCGCTCTACGGTCCGTTGAACACGCTCCCCTTCGGCCTCTGGGAGATCGGGATCGCCGTCGGGATGTTCGGGCTCTGGATGACCTGCTACTTCGGCTTCATGAACAACTTCCCGCGCATCCGGGTGTTCATGATGACGAGCCCCTACCGCGACGAGGTCCAGGTGCCGGTCGATCCGCGGACGATGGAGCCGCTACCGGCGCACGAGTAGGGCGCAATGGCCGGAGTGTGAACGAGACGGCCGGGGCATGGCGCCCCGGCCGTCTCGCTATTGCAGATTCACTCCCGCGCGTTGCAGCAGCTGCTCGAGTCCCGGGAGCGGCATCGCGCCTGCCTGACGCACCGCCTCGGCGCCGCCGTTGAATACCACGCTCGTCGGGATGTTCCGGATCGCGAAGCGCGCCGCCGTGCGCTGCGCCGCTTCCGTGTCGAGCTTCGCCACGAGGAGACGCCCGGCGTGCCTGGCGGCCAGCTGGTCGACGTAGGGCGCCATCATCTTACAGGGCCCGCACCAGTCGGCGTAGAAATCGACGAAGACGGGGACGGTGGACTCGGCGATGGTGCGGTCGAAGGTCTCGTCGTCGAGCTTCAGCGGGCGATCGAGGAGGATCGGGGTTGCACACTTGCCGCACTTCGGCCGGTCGGTGACGCGCGATGCGTCGACGCGATTCCACGACTGGCAGAACTGGCAGCGCACCGTCACGACGGCTGTCTCGGTGGTCGGCATCGACTCCTCCTTCACTGCGGTCGGCACTATATTGCGAGCTCTGGGGCGGTAGCTCAGCTGGGAGAGCACCTGCTTTGCAAGCAGGGGGTCACCGGTTCGATCCCGGTCCGCTCCATGCCGCAAGAGGAAGGCCCGCCGGCGGATCCGCCGAGCGGGCCTTCGCTATTCGATGAGCCGATGCCGCCGCGGCGGCGCCGCATAGCCTCGCTTCCGCAGCGCCTCGAGCTCGGCGTCGGACATCGACGTCCAAGCCGGCGGAACGGGGCCGTAGCGCCGCGTCTCATTGAGCGACTCGAAGGTCAGCCAGCCGTTCTCGAAGCCGGGACGAGCAGGTGCCCGCACTTCGCGGACGCGGCGTCGCTCATCGCCCCGGCGGCGTTCCAGCGCCGCCGGGGCCTTTGCCGCTCGCCGTTCGGCACGCCGCCGTTCCGCGAAGCTTGCCGTCACTTCCCACACCTTCCAGGCGGTGCCGTCCGGCGTGACGTAGGTACGGTGGCTCATTCGACCGAAGAGGGTTGCGACACCTCCGGCAGGTCGCAAACGTCGCGCCCGTCGCCGTTGAGGCGGACGCGAGCCGCGGCACGGACCCTGCCCAAGTGGGCAGCGGTAGTGCGCTACCGCACGGGCCACGACCGTTGCCCTCCAGATAGCGTCGCAACCGCTCACCGCGCTCGCGCCATGACCGCACCCGGTGGACCTGAAGGAAGTTCCGAGACCCTCGATCGCGCCCGCGCCGAGCTTGCGCGCCAGCTCGGTGACGCCTGCGAGCACAGCTCCGATGGCGAGCTTCCCGAGACGACGGGCGAGCTGCTCCGACTCGAGGATTCGCTGCTCGCCGCGGCCCGGGCGACGGAACAGATGATCGCGCTGCGCCGCAAGGCGCGCGGCGATCGTGAGGTCTCGACGTCGCCCGAGGAGCGTGGGGCGGCCGACCATCTCGAGGGCATTCGCGAGTTCCGTGACCGGAACGGTGTCGAGTGGCGGGCGTGGAGCGTGATCCCCGGCCGCGCTTCGGGGAAGGCGCAACGCCTTCTCGGGGAGCTGCGCGGCGGCTGGCTGGCGTTCGAGACGCTCGACGGCCGCGCACGCCGCAGGCTCGCCCCATTCCCGTCCGACTGGATCTCGCTCAGCGACGCCGACATCGAGCAGTTGCTCGAGAAGGCCGTCGAAGCCCCGATTCGTCGCCGGCTCGGCGACGAGGAGCAGCGGCCGCCGCAAGCCTGAGCACGGGTCGCCGCTTCGGCCTTGCTTCGCGAGGGTACGCGCGCAGCTTTCAAGGCGCGTGACTCAACCCCTGCCAACGTGACGACCTCCAGCATCGAGCGCCCCGTGCGCACTCCGCCCGTGGGCAAACCCGCCCCCGATTTCGAGCTCCAGTCCACGGCCGGCACGACCGTGCGGCTCTCCGAGTTCGTCGGCCGGTCTCCGGTACTTCTCGCGTTCTTTCCGCTCGCGTTCACGAGCACCTGCACCGCCGAGCTCTGTGCCTTCTCCGACGACTTCGACCAGTTCGCGGGGAAGGGCGTCGTCGTGCTGCCGATCTCGGTCGACGCGGTGCCGTCGCTGAAGGAGTTCAAGGCGAAGTACGCGATGAAGACCGACCTGCTCAGCGACTTCAGGCGCGACGCGTCGCGCGGCTACGGCGTTCTGCGTGAAGACAAGTTCTTCTCCGAGCGCGCGTACTTCCTCATCGACCGCGAAGGCGTCCTGCGATGGGCGTTCGTCGAGGACGCGCTGGGGAGCAAGCGCGCGAACGCCGAGCTGTTGGAGCGAATCGCGGCGCTCGGCTGAGTCAGGACGAGCGAGCCGCCGCCCACGGCGAGCGGCTCGCGAGCTTTCATGGACCCGCTCGAGCTGCTGGCTCGCGACGACAAGTGGTTTCTGGGCGGGGGCGACGGCGCGATCTACGCGCCGACCGCTCCCCTCTGGCTCGACCATCCCGGCTTCTGGGACGGGGCGACCATCTACCAGGCCGACGTCACTCCTCTCTTCACCGTCGCGGTGCTCGACGAGGAAGGGCGTGAGCTCGAGCTGCGCGTCGTCTCGCGCCGCTGGACGCCCGCGGAGCTGACGGTCGAGTATCGCGTCTCGAATGGCGTCACCGCGACCGAGGTGCGCACGGTGCACCCGGGCGGCGTGTTCGTCTCCGAGTGGCGCCTCCGCGCGCTGTCGACGACGCGCATCCAGCTCGTCGCCTGGACGGCGCAGCCCGACACCGTCGCCAACGCGCTCTCGGCGAAGTGGAACGGTGCGATCGGCATGCGGCGCACGGTGCGCACGAGCGACCGGGCACCACTCGAGGTGACGCTCGAGCTCTCGGCGCCCGGGACGCCGCGCAGCTGGGGCGCCTACGTCGGGAACGGCGGGCCGCCGCAGCCGCGCTGGTCGTGGACCCAGTTTCCGGAGCGGTGGCGTGGCGACGGCATCCCGCGCGAGCTGCGCGTGGCCCGCGACGCGTCGGGCGGGACGCTCTTCGCGGCGGTGCATCGCGGCGCGACCATCGGCGGACGCGGCGCCTCGGCGACCTTCGCGATGCGCGTCGTGCCCGCCGCGCCGACGCTCGCGCCCAGGCAGCCCGCGCCGTCGCGCTCCGACCGCCATGGAACGTTAGGCGGCGTGAGCCGCCGCCGCTGGCATGGGTTCTTCGACCGCGTCCCCCACTTCCGCTGCTCTGACCCGTACCTCGAGACCTGCTACTGGTATCGGTGGTACGGGGTCTGGCTCAACGCCGTCGCGGGCGGCGCGGGGGCCTACGCCGAGCCCGCGCTCTGCGAGGGGGTGGGCGAGCGCCACGCACCACGCGCGGCCGCGATCGCGTCGCATGTGCGCGAGCTGCGCTGGATGCACGACCCGGCGCACGCGCGCGGCGTGATGCGCGCGTTCCTCGCCCGCCAGGCGGAAGACGGCGCGCTTCCTTCGCGTGTCCCGCTCCAGCCGTCGGCGGCGAGCGGCGCCGAGCCGGCCCCGTGGGGCGACGCGCTGCTCGCGCTCGACGCCGCGTCGCCGGACGATGGGTTCGTGCGCGAGGCCTTCGCGGCGCTGGCGAAGTACGCAGAATGGCTCGCGCGGGAGCGCGACCGCGAACGGTCCGGCCTCTACGACGGAATCCTCGATCCGGGCACGCCCGAGCCGTCGCCGCGCTTCGCCGGCCGCGCGATGTCGCGCCCGCTCAAGGCGATCGAGCCGACGGTGTGGGCGTACACGCTGCTCCGCGCGCTCGAGCGACTCGCGCCGCGCGCCGGAGCCCAGGCGGCGCGCTGGCGCGAGCTCGCCGACCGCACCATGCGTGCAGTGCGCGAGCGCATGTGGGATCCCGGCGAAGGGCTCTTTCGCGACGTCGACGCCGACGGCTGGCGACGCTCCACGGTGCGTGCGGCCGCGGGCTTCTATGTCTATGGCAGCGATCTCGCCAACGCCGACCATCTGCAGGGGCTCGAGCGGAATCTCCTCGATCCCGATCGCTTCTGGACCGCGTTTCCGGTGCCGTCGGTCTCGCTCGACGACCTCGCGTTCACTCCATACCCGGAGCGCGGCGGGGAGGGGGACACCGCGCCCCGCGGCGGACGAGCCGTCCCGTTCGTGATCGCGCAGACGATCGACGGCGCCGCGCGCGCGGCGCTCGCCTACGCGCCGCACCTGCGCACGACGGTCGCGCGGCTCCTTCAGCGGTTCGTGCGACTGCTCTTCCGCGAGGGAGATCTCGGCCGGCCGAACTGCTTTCCCGACTACAATCCCTTCACCGGCCACCCCGGCGCCGCGCGCGGCCTCGACGACCACCTCCTCGCGCCGGTGAACGATCTCATCATCCAGTACGTCGCCGGGGTGCGCCCGCACGGCGACGGTATCACGGTCGATCCCTTCCCCTTCGGCCTCGATCGCGTCGAGCTGCGCGAAGTGCATGTCCGGGGTCGGACGCTCGACATAACGATCGACGGCGACCGTGTATCGGTCGCCGTCGATGGCACGCGCCGCGAGTCGCGGCTCGGGACGCGCATGGAGATCTGAACTCCAGCTGCCAGCTGCCGGCTGCCAGCAGCCGCCTGCCGGCTGGTCGCCTAACGGCTGCCGGCCGTGGTCTCGATCGCGATCTTCTTCGGCTGCGGGAGCGCGGCCTTCGGGATGCGCACCGTCAGGATGCCGTGCTCGTGGCGCGCCTCGACCTTCGAGTCGTCGAGCCCCTTCGGGAGCTGGAACGAGCGGGAGAAGGTGCCGTAGCTCCGCTCGACGACGTGGTACTGACCCTCGTCGCCTTCCTTCCGTTCCGCCCGCTTCTCGCCCTTCACGGTCAGGATCCCGTTGTCCACCGTCAGCTCGAGCTGCTCGGGGCTCACACCCGGGACCTCGAAGGTGAGGGTCAGCTCGTTCTCCGACTCGCGGACGTCCACCGCGGGCGACCAGAGCGCGCCGTTGCGCGCCGCGCCCCCGAACGCGTCGTCGAAGAGCCGGTCGATCTCGCGGCGAAGGCTGAAGACGGGGGGTGTCAGCGTGGTGCGATACATACTCATTCCTCCTTCGGTCATTGGGTCTTCTCGTCGAGCGCGGCCGACCAATCGGCGCGCGACGGCCCAGGAGGAAGGCAACGCACGTACCCGCAAGGAGTTGCCGCGTTGGCGGAGGACGCTGCCAGCGCTGCGCGCCGGTTTGCACGAACGGCAGATGTGACGAACTCGGCGCTTCATCGGTCATATTGTCCCATGGGGATGCCGCTGCTTCCGCTAATTCCTATAGAAGCGTCCGCCGACGCCTGCCGCCGATGACCCCCCGATCCCCACGGACCGCGGGCACACCGGCGGCGCCGCCGCGGCTGTCGCCGACCAGCGCGCTCAAGATGGTGTCGCCGTCGATGGCGACCACCGCCGACGTCGCGGCGCTCCTCGCCAGCGGCGACGCGCTCGACCGCGTCGTGCCGAGCGTCCTCGCCATCGTCGCCGAGTCGTTAGGCACCCGCGAGTGCTCCCTCTGGCGGCAGGACGGCGAGCATCTCGCTCGCGCCTGGTTCCTCGGCGACCCGGTCATCACCGCGGGCGAGATCCGCGAGCGCCTCGATGCCGGCACTCTCGTCACCGACGGCGTGGTGCTGGCGCGGCTCACCACCGGCACCAGCTCGCTCGGCGTCATCGCGGCGCGCATCGAGCGCGAGATCACGACCGAGGAGTTCGTGCTCCTCACCACCGTCGGCACCATGCTCGCGCCGGCGCTCGTTCACGCCGCGCACTCCCGCCAGCTCGAGACCGAGGTCGAGCTCCGCACGCGCCAGATCGAGCAGCAGCGGCGATTCACGGAGCGGATCATCGACTCGCTCCCCGTCGGTCTCTACGTCATCGACCGCGAGTTCCGCATCCAGGCCTGGAACCGCAAGCGCGAGACGGGCATGCAGGGCGTTTCGCGCGAGGAAGCGATCGGCCGCACGATCTTCGAGATCCTCCACCGCCAGCCCGCCGAATTGCTGCGCATGGAGTTCGAGGACGTCTTCGCGACCGGGCGCATCCAGCAGTTCCAGATGGAGTCGTCGGCGAGCGGCGAGCGCCGGGCCTATCGCATCTCGAAGATCCCGATGCGCGTCGACGATACCGCCGTCACGCACGTCATCACCATCGGTGAGGACATCACCGAGTGGAACAACGCGCAGGAGCGTTTCGCGCAGGCGGAGAAGCTCGCCGCGATCGGCACGCTCGCGGCCGGGGTGATGCACGAGATCAACAACCCGCTCGCGACCGTCGCTGCCTGCGCCGAGAGCCTCGCGCTCAAGTTCGACGAGGTGCGCGCCGGCGGGCAGCAGGTGCCGAAGGAGAGCGACGACTACCTGTCGATCATCGACCAGGAAGTCCAGCGCTGCAAGAAGATCGTGAACGGCCTGCTCGACTTCAGCCGTCCGCGACCGATGGTCAAGGAGCCGGTCGACCTCAACGACGTCGTCGACCGCACGCTCTTCCTCCTCAAGCACCACGCCAGCTTCAAGAAGATGTCCCTCGACGTCGACCTCGATCGCGTCCGTTCGTGCTTCGTCGAGGCGAACCCCGAGCAGCTCATCCAGGTCTTCATGGCGCTGCTCCTCAACGCCACCGACGCGATGCAGGAGACGGGGCGCGTCAGCCTCCGCACCCGCGGCTCGTCGGGGACGGGGGGCGAGGTCATCGCCGAAGTCACGGACGAGGGCCACGGCATCAAGCGCGCGGACCTGCAGAAGGTCTTCGAGCCTTTCTTCACGACCAAGCCCCCCGGCCGTGGCACGGGACTGGGGCTGTCGATCTGCTACGGCATCGTCGCCGAACACGGCGGCCGCATCGAGGTCGACAGCGTCGTCGGTCGCGGCAGCACCTTCCGCATCCTCCTCCCCTCGAGGACGCCCGCATGAGAGAGCATCCTCGCATCAAGGTCCTCGTCGCCGAGGACGAAGCCAACCTCGGCGTCATCCTCGAGGGATTCCTGACCGGCCGCGGCTACGCCGTGACGACGGTTCGTGACGGGCGCGCCGCGCTCAACGCGCTGCGCAGCGAGTCGTTCGACGTCGCGCTGCTCGACATCGTGATGCCCGAGATGGACGGCCTCGAGGTGCTGCGCCAGGTCCGCGACGAGCCGACCCCGCCGGAGATCATCATCATCACCGGCAACGGCACGATCGAGACGGCGATCACGGCGATGAAGCTCGGCGCCTACGACTACATGTCGAAGCCATACCGGATGGCGGAGATCGACGTACTCGTGAAGCGCGCATGGGAGAAGCGCGAGCTTGCGAAGGAGAACGCGTTCCTCCAGTCGCGTCTTTCGCGCGTCGACAACGTCCCGGAGATCATCACCGACCACGCGCCGATGCAGGGCGTGCTCGCGCTCGTGGAACGGGTCGCGCCGAGCGACGCTCCGGTGCTCATCAGCGGCGAGAGCGGGACGGGCAAGGAGCTCATCGCGCGCGCGGTGCACCGGCTCTCGCAGCGGAGCTCTCAGCCGCTCGTCGACATCAACTGCGCCGCGATCGCCGAGAACCTGATGGAGAGTGAGCTCTTCGGCCACGAGAAGGGCGCGTTCACCGGCGCGCTGACGCGGAAGACGGGGCTCTTCGAGATGGCGGCGGGCGGCACGCTCTTCATGGACGAGATCGGGGAGCTCGATCCCAAGCTCCAGGGCAAGCTTCTGCGCGCGCTCGAGCAGGGAAGCTTCTTCCGCGTCGGCGGCACGCAGAAGGTCGAGGTGGACGTGCGGGTCATCGCCGCGACCAACAAGGACCTCAACCGCGCGGTGCAGGATGGCGGCTTCCGCCAGGATCTCCTCTACCGCATCAACACGGTGAACATCACGCTTCCGCCGCTGCGCGAGCGGGTGGTGGACATCCCGATCCTGGCCCAGCACTTCCTCAGGCGCTACGGCGGCGCCAATCCGCCGAAGCTGAGCGACGAGGCGGTGAGCGCGCTCCAGGCGTACAGCTGGCCGGGCAACGTCCGGGAGCTGCGGAACGTCATCGAGCGCGCGGTCCTGCTCGCGAACGGCGGCGTCATCTACTCCCGCGACCTCCCCCTCACGGCGACGCCGACCGATGCCGAACCGACGCGCGGCGGCGGCGACCTCACCCTCGAGGAGCTCGAGCGCCGCCACATCGAGGCCGTGCTGCACCAGGCCAACTGGCACCAGGGCCGCGCCGCGACGGTACTCGGGATCTCGTCGAAGACGCTCTACCGCAAGATTCGCGAGTACGGCTTCCAACGCCCCCGCGACTAAAGGCAACGAGCACACCTACGGCGGGCAATGAGGAACGAGCAGGTAAACCAGCTTGCTCGTTCAGGCTTCCTCGTTCACCCGCTCGTTCTCTCGTTGCCCGCAGCGTTTCCCTTGCTCGTTGTGCTCTCGGAGTTCAGTTTGACCGCACGATGAAGATTCTGGTAATCGAGGATGATCCCACCGTTGGCCAGTTCGTGAAGCGGGGGCTCGAGGAGCAGCGCTGGGGGGTGGAGCTGGTCGCGAACGGCGAGGAGGGAGAGCAGCGCGCGCTCTCGGGCGCCCACGACCTCGTCATCCTCGACATGCGCCTCCCGGGGAAGTCGGGGCTCGACGTGCTGACCGCGCTGCGTGGCCGCGGCTTCGAGCGTCCCGTGCTCGTCCTCACGGCGCAGGATGCCGTGGACGCCAAGGTCTCGACGCTCCGCGCCGGTGCCGACGACTACGTCACCAAGCCCTTCGCCTTCGAGGAGCTGCTCGCGCGCGTCGAGGCGCTGGCGCGGCGGCCGCGCGCGATCGCGTCCACGGTGCTGCGCGTCGCCGACCTCGAGCTCGCTCTCCAGACGCGCGAGGTCCGGCGCGGCGGCGAGCCGATCGATCTCACGCCGAAGGAATTCACCGTGCTCGAGTACCTGATGCGCCACGCGGGGCGCGTCATGAGCCGGACGCTGATCACCGAGTACGCATGGGGCTATCACTTCGACCCCGGTACGAACGTGGTCGACGTCGTGATCAACCACCTGCGCAAGAAGATCGACGCCCGGCACGAGCGGAAGCTGCTGACGACCGTGCGCGGCGTCGGCTACGTCATCAAGGCGTAGCACCGTCGCCCGAGCGCCATGGCGACGGTCCGCGCCCGACTCACCACTGCCTACGCCCTCGCGCTCGGAGGAACCATCGTCGCGCTGGCGGTGGTGCTGCTCATCGCCCGCCGCGCGAGCGCCTACCGCGAGCTGGGGGAGCAGGTGCAGGCCCGCGCGGACGAGGTGCTCACCGTCGTACGGGAGGCGGAAGAGCAGGGGGTGCCGATCACGGTCCGCGGCGACAGCCTCACCGGCGCCGTCGTCGCGCCGCAGCTCCGGCGCACCCTCGAAGCGCTTCCCGACTACGTCCTCCTGCTCGATCCGAGCGGCCGCGCGCTCTACCTCTCCTTCGAGGCGACGAACCTCGGCTTCGACGACGTCGCGACGCTGCAGCAGGCGGCGCTCCAGATCCCGGCGAACGGGATCGCGCGCATCGTGCGCGTCGGCGACCGGAGCCTGCTGCTCTCGGCGCGCATGGATCCGCGTGGCGATCAGGTCGGGCGCATCGCGACCGCCGCCGACGCGGACGTCGCCGACAGCCAGGTGCGCTCGCTCGCCGCGACGCTCGTCGGGATCGTGCCGCTCTTCGGCGTGCTCTCGATCTTCCTCGCCTATGTCATCTCGGGGCGCGCCTTCCAGCCGGTCGAGCGGATCATCAACGAGGTCGAGGCGATCACCGACGGGCGCAGCCTCCATCGACGACTTCCCGCCGAGTCGGGGAACGACGAGATCGGGCGTCTCACGAACACCCTCAACGCGATGATCGCCCGGCTCGAGACCTCGTTCGGCGCGCTGCGGCGCTTCACCGCCGACGCGAGCCACGAGCTCAAGACCCCGTTGACGGTGCTGCGTGCCGACGTCGAGCGGGCGATGAACCCGAAGTCGTCGCACAACGAGCAGCTCGTCGCGCTCGAGGAGGCCCTCCAGGAGACGTCGCGGATGGCCGACCTGGTCGACTCGCTGCTGACCCTCGCGCGCGCCGACGAGGGGCGCTTCGAGCTGGTCGCGGAGCCGATCCGGCTCGAGCCGTTGACGCGGGAGGTCTTCGAGACGGCGGTCATCCTCGGCGAGGACGCGGGGCTGGAGGTGAGCCTCCCCGTGATCGAGGACGCCGTGGTGCTGGGCGACCGCCCCCGCCTGCGGCAGCTCTTCCTCAACCTCGTCACCAACGCGATCAAGTACACGCCGCGGGGTGGGCGCGTCGACGTCTCGTTGGCCCGACGACTGAGCGAAGTGACCTTCACCGTCCGCGACACGGGGATCGGCATCGCGGCCGCCGACCTTCCTTACGTCTTCGAGCGGTTCTGGCGCGCCGACCGGGCGAGGTCCCGCGTCGCGGCGGAGCGGGGGGGGTGGGGGCTGGGCCTCTCGATCAGCCAGTACATCGCCCAGGCGCACGGGGGGCGGCTCGAGGTGCAGTCGCGTCTCGGCCGCGGAACCACCTTCACCGTCACCCTCCCCCTGCCGACCGATGAGCAGGTCCTCGGAATCGGCCGCCCGGCAGCCGCCGAAGCGTGAACCTCTTATAACGGGCGCGTAATAAACTCTTAATCTTCCTCCCGTTCCGCCGTTCGTGGCTGGGTGTAATTTGACGCACAGAGTTTGCAATTCCCGCTCGCGTCACCCTCCACACAGGTCCCGACGGATGTTCGAAAACCTGCCCGAGACGAAGAAGAAGACGCAGCGCAGTGTCGCCGGATCGATCTTCAGTGTCGTCCTCCATGCGGTCCTCATCACTGCCGCCGTCTACGGCACGGCGAAGGCGGGAGAGGCGGTCCTCGAGAAGCCCAAGGCGGAGAAGCTGGACTTCGTCGAGGTGAAGAAGGAAGAGCCGAAGCAGGAGCCCGAGAAGGCCCCGCCGCCGCCCGACGTCACCGTCGCGCCCCCGCCGCCGAAGGGCTTCCAGGTCCTCTCGGCCCCGGTGAACATCCCGGACGTCATCCCTGAAATCGACCTCTCGAAGAAGGTCACGGACGAGGCCGACTTCACGGGTAAGGGCGTCGCCGGCGGCTCCGGCCGCGGCGTCGAGGGTGGGACCGGCCCGACCAACAACGAAGGCGCCTACTTCGAGTTCCAGGTCGAGAAGACGGTGCTCGCGCAGCCGGGTAATCCGCAGCCGACCTATCCGTCGATGCTCCAGTCAGCGGGCATCGAGGGCCGCGTCCTGGCCCAGTTCGTCGTCGACGTGGACGGGAAGGCCGACATGAGCACCTTCAAGGTGCTCGAGTCCTCGCACGACCTCTTCACGCAGGCGGTGCGCAACACGCTCTCCCGCATGCGATTCTTCCCCGCCGAGATCGGCGGCAAGAAGGTTCGTCAGGTCGTGCAGCAGCCGTTCGTTTTCGCGCTCAACAAGTAAGCTCGCTCGTCGCGCTCTTCTCTCTCATCGTCGTAGACAAACCTCGCCTGGGGAAAAAGAACCATGGGAATTAACCTGATCGAGCTGTGGCACCTGATGGGCTGGTTCGCGAAGGGAATCGTCTTCGTGATGGCCATCATGTCGGTGTGGTCGCTGACCATCATGGTCCAGAAGTGGTGGGCGCTTCGTACCGCGAAGCGTGAGACGGTGAAGTTCACCCCCGAGTTCTCGCAGTTCCTCGAGGAAGACAACATCACCGAGGCGATCAAGCTCGCCGAGGGCTACAAGAAGTCGCACGTCGCGCGCGTCCTCGGTGGCGCACTGGGCGAGGTGAAGCCGCTCATCCAGGACGGCAGCGTGACGGTCGCCGACATCAACAGCGCCGAGCGCGCGGTCGAGCGCAACATGCTGCTCGAGGTCACGGACCTGAAGCGCGGCCTCGGCGTGCTCGCGACGGTCGGTGCGACGGCGCCCTTCGTCGGCCTCCTCGGCACCACCATGGGCATCGTGAACGCGTTCGCCGCCATGTCCGCGACCGGCTCGGGCGGTCTCGCCGCGATCGGCGCCGGTATCTCCGAGGCCCTGATCACCACGGCCTTCGGTCTCCTCGTCGCGATCCCCGCGGTGTGGGCGTTCAACTACTTCCAGACGAAGATCGACAACCTCACGGCCGAGATGACGTACGTGTCGAAGGAATTCATCGACTACCTCATCAAGGGCGTGTCGGGCGAGTTCGGCCGCAGCCGCTTCACGCGCGAGTTCGATCCGAAGCAGGGCGGCACCACTCCGATCAGCAAGTAAGCGCGTTCCTACCGGGAGGTAACCGATGGCAATGTCCGGAGGAAACAGCACCCATGGCACGGTCAAGGCCGACATCAACGTCACGCCGATGATCGACGTCATGCTCGTACTGCTGATCATCTTCATGGTGGTCGCGCCGGCGCTGATGGCGGGCTTCAACGCGACGCCCCCGCAGGGGCAGAACCTGAAGTCGCACCCCGAGGACGAGAACTCGGATCAGACGCTGGGCATCGACAAGGACGGCAAGTACTACCTGAACAAGCAGCCGATCCGTTACGAGGACATCGCCGCGAAGCTGAATCAGATCTATCAGGCGCGGACCGAGGACAAGATCCTCTACGTGAAGGCTGACAAGACTCTCGACTACGCGAAGGTCATCGACGCACTCGACATCGCGTCGAAGAACGGCGTCCGCGTCGTGGGCATGATCTCGGACCAGACGCCGGGGACAGCATCCACGGTGGAAGGCGACGCCCCCACACCCGAACCTGCTATGAGGCCGTAATATGGCGATGTCTACGGGGGGTGGCGGCGGGCTCACGAACGAGATCAACGTCACGCCGATGATCGACGTGCTGCTGGTGCTGCTGATCATCTTCATGGCGGCGCTGCCGTCGATGCGGAAGGCGATCGACCTGCAGCTCCCCGATCCGACGCCGAGCACGGCGCCCGCGAACAGCAACTCCAATCAGATCGTGATGGAGGTCGGACCGAACGGGTATTACGCGCTCAACAAGGAAGTCGTGACGAAGGAGAACCTGGCGAACCGGCTGAAGGAGATCTACACGGGCCGGCCCGACAAGATCATCTTCGTGAAGGGCGACCCGACGCTGAAGTATCAGGACGTGGTCTGGGCGATGGACGTGGCCCGCGGATCCGGTGTGAAGGTCATCGGCGTTCCGCCGAAGGAGACGAAGTAACCCTGCGGCTCCGGCCGCGAACGACGAGAGAGGGGTACGGCGGGCGAACCTTTCAGGGACGCCCGCCGTATTATTTCTCCATGATGGTGATGCGTGATGTCTGAACCCACCGAGCCGAACATGGGCGGACTCGGGAAGCGGCCGCTGCGGCTGCCGACCGAGATGCCCCGGCCATCCGGCGTCCGCGACGACCGCGCGTTAGGCTGGGGGGTCTCGCTGTTCCTGCATGGCTTGATCGCCCTCGCGCTCCTGCTTCCGATTGCGCTCTCGCCGGAGATCCGCGCCGCCATCACGACTGGCGCGGGCGGGCCCGGGCCCGCCGGGGGCGGTGGTGGGCGAGGAGGGCGGATGGGGAGCCTCGGCGACCGCGAGCGGCTGCGCTTCGTGCGCGTCGCGCCCGCGCCCGCGCCGGCGAAGCAGGAAGAGCCGAAGCCGCAGGCAGTGCCCCCGCCCGACCCCAGGCCCCAGCCCAGACCGGAAGAGAAGCCCGCAGAGCCGGCCGCGACGCCGACGCAGCAGCCGGAGCAGCAGCCGTCGACCGCGACGGGGCCGGGAACCGGGAACGAGGGCAGCGGAGGGGCGGGCCCGGGGAGCGGCGGCGGGATCGGATCCGGGATCGGGACGGGGCGGGGGAGCGCGATGGGTCCGGGCACCGGGGGCGGCGCCGACTCCGTCTACCCGCCGACGATGGTCGAGACGTTCCTGCCCCCCTATCCGGTCCCGTCGAGCATCCGGCCCTTCCAGCTCGTCGCCTCGTTCGATGTCGATTCGACGGGAAAGGTCCTCGCGGTCGAGTTCAACGAAACGCGCGATCGCGGCTACAACCGGAAGCTCCGCGACACACTGAACCGGGTCCGCTTCCGCCCGGGTGTTCGCCCCGACGGAACGCCCATCCGGACCCGCTTCCAGCTCCGCTACGCGATCTAGCGCCCGAGAGGCGCACCCCGAGTCAACTCGCTGCAAAGTCTGGATTTCGGCCTAGCCAACCCCGGCCGCGATCGGTATTTTCACGCGTTCTCGCGCCCCCGCCCCGGATAGCCTTCCCGCCGCGGGCGATCTGCACCCACATCGAGGGACCCGAATGAGCAGCGTTGCCGCGGCACCGCCGGGCGCCGTGCCCAAGTCTCAGCCCGAGTTCGTCAAGGCGCTGACGCTCACCGACGCGACCATGCTCGTCGCCGGCTCGATGATCGGCTCGGGGATCTTCATCGTATCTGCCGACATCGCGCGGCAGGTGCAGTCGCCCTTCTGGCTCGTGATGGCGTGGCTGATGTCGGGCGTCATCACCGTCCTCGGCGCGCTCGCCTACGGCGAGCTCGCGGCGATGTACCCCCGAGCAGGTGGCCAGTACGTGTTCCTTCGCGAGTCCATGGGCCCCCTCATGGGCTTTCTTTTTGGCTGGACGATGTTCGTCGTCATCCAGACGGGGACGATCGCCGCCGTCGCCGTCGCCTTCGGCCGCTTCCTCGGTGTGCTCCTGCCCTCGGTCTCCGCGGAACGCTTCGGCTGGTTCCCGCAGGCCGACTTCTGCGTCGCCGCCCTCGGCTGCCGCGACGCCGCCACGCAGAGCGTCCAGCTGGGACTCACCCCCCAGCGCCTCGTCGCCCTGGTGATGATCTGGGTCCTCACCTGGATCAACCTCCGCGGTATCCGCGAGGGGAAGCTCGTCCAGACGACGCTCACCGTCGTGAAGACCGCAGCGCTCGCGCTGCTGATCATCCTTGGACTCACCATCGGCCGGAACGCGTCGGCGATTGCGGCCAACTTCTCGAACGGCTCGTTCTTCGCCCACCCGGCGACGACCACACCCTTCCTCATTGTCTTCGGCGCCGCGATGGTCGGCTCGCTCTTCAGCAGCGACGCCTGGAACAACGTGACGTTCGCCGCCGCCGAGGTGAAGAACCCGCAGCGGAACCTGCCACGCGCCCTGCTGCTCGGAACGGGCCTCGTCTCGCTGCTGTACGTGATGGCGAATTTCGCGTACCTGAGCGTGCTTCCCCTCCACGGCACCGCTGGTGCCGCGACGGTGCTCGAGCGCGGGATCCAGTTCGCGACGCAGGACCGGGTCGGTACCGCGGCGGCCGAGATGATCTTTGGTGCGGGCGCGGCGACGATCATGGCCGTCGCGATCCTCATCTCGACCTTCGGCTGCAACAACGGCCTGATCCTCTCGGGGGCGCGCGTCTACTTCGCGATGGCGCGCGACGGCCTCTTCTTCGAGCGGGTCGGGCGGCTCAATCGCGAGCACGTCCCCGCCGCGGCGCTCGTCGCGCAGTCGATCTGGACGAGCATCCTCTGCCTGACCGGAACGTACGGGCAGCTGCTCGACTTCGTGATCTTCTCAGCGCTGATCTTCTACGTGCTGACGATGATCGGCCTCTTCGTGCTGCGTCGGACGCGCGCGGACATCCCGCGGCCCTATCGCGCCGTGGGCTACCCCGTCCTCCCCGCGCTGTATATCGTCCTCGCCTCTTCGGTCGCGCTCATCCTGCTCGTCGCGGAGAAGACGCGGACACAGGCTTTCTCGGGTCTGGTCCTCGTGCTGATCGGCATTCCAGTGTACTTCGCCTGGCGCGGCGCGGGACGGCGCGCGCCGGAATCCGCCTGACGGCGGTCGTTTCCCCACCTCGAACAGTCTCATGAGCACTTCGCAGTCCACCCTGCTCTGGATCATTCTCGGCGCGAGCGTCTTCGCGCTCGTCTTTGCGACATGGCTCGCGCGCTGGGTGCTCGCGCGCGGCCGCGGCACCCCCGAGATGCAGCGCATCTCCGATGCGATCCAGCAGGGCGCTGAAGCGTATCTCGCCCGTCAGTACAAGACGATCGGCATCCTCTCCGTCGTCGTCGCCGCGCTCATCGGCGTCGGCTACGGCTTCTTCCGGGCGACAACGCAGCACGACCCCGTGAGCAGCGCACGTACGCTCGCGCTCTATGTCACGGGCTCGTTCCTGCTCGGCGCGATCAGCTCGGGGATCGCCGGCTTCATGGGAATGTGGATCTCGATCCGCGCCAACATCCGCGTCGCCTCGGCGGCGATGACGTCGCTCAACGCGGCGCTCCAGACGGCGCTCCGTGGCGGTGCGGTGTCGGGGCTGTTCACGGTGGCGATGTCGCTGCTTGGCGTCGGCGGACTGTTCGCCCTGCTCGACGCCTTCCCGCCCGCCGGAATAAGCGCCGACGAGTGGGCGACGAAGATTCCGTTCCTCATCGTCGGCTATGGCTTCGGCGCGTCGTTCGTGGCGCTCTTCGCGCAGCTCGGCGGTGGCATCTACACGAAGGCCGCCGACGTCGGCGCCGACCTGGTCGGCAAGGTCGAGGCGGGAATTCCCGAGGACGATCCGCGCAATCCTGCGGTGATCGCCGATCTCGTCGGCGACAACGTCGGTGACTGCGCCGGTCGCGGCGCCGACCTGTTCGAGTCGACCGCCGCCGAGAACATCGGCGCGATGATCCTCGGCGTGCTGCTCTACGGGCAGTTCGGGATCAACGGGATCCTGTTCCCGCTCGTGATTATGGCGTTAGGCCTTGTCTGCTCGATCGTCGGCGTGATGACGGTGAGCACGAAGGAAGACGCCGACCCGATGGACGCGCTCAATCGCGGCTACTACGTGACGGCGGCGCTGGTGACGGTGGCGTTCTTCTTCGCGACGCGGTGGCTGCTCAACCCGGCGAGCGCGTCCGACGCATGGTGGCACTATTTCGCCTGCGGCCTGATCGGGATCGCGACCTCGATCGCCTTCGTCTTCATCACGCAGTACTACACCGAGTACCGCTACCGCCCCGTGCTCGGCATCGCCGCGGCGAGCCAGACCGGTCCCGCGACGAACATCATCGCCGGCCTCGCCGTCGGCATGGAGTCGACGGTGATGCCGGTGATCGTGATCGCGATCGCGATCATCTCCAGCTACTACCTCGGCGCCAACAGCGGTCTCGTGA
>DATAIS010000032.1:0-6673 GCA_036262535.1 Gemmatimonadaceae bacterium
CGGACCGGATGCGCGGTGTCGTTCTTTACCATCACCATCCACTCGTCGGGATAGTCGGCGTCGATCGTGCCGGGGGCGTTGGGCATCGTCAGCCCCTTCCTGAACGCCACAGAGCTCCGGAGCCGCAGCTGCGCCTCGTGACCGGCGGGGAGGCGAGCGCGGAAGCCGAGCGGCACGATCGCGCGATGGCCGGGCGCGAGCTCGAGCCGCGCCGGCGTGCCATCGGCCGCGCGCTGCTCGAACACCGCGCCCTCGAAGGCGATGCGCACCGTCCGCCCCTCGAGGTGCGCATGCAAGTCGTAGCCCGCCGACTCCTCGGTCGCGCGCGCGGGGCGCCGCGCGTCGGGGAAGAGCGGCTCCCAGACAACGGTGACGTCGCCGCTCACAACGCCTTGCTCACCCATTCGCCGACGAAGTAGCCGACCACGGCCACGCCGAGGCCGACGACGAACATGTCCATCCCCGACCGGAACACGGAGCGGCCGGTGAAGACCGAGCGCGCCGCGCCGACGAGGAAGTGGGAGAGCATCGAGATCGCGAAGGAGACCATGATCGCCACGCTCCCCTCCCAGATGAGGAAGGGGAAGACGGGGATGAACGCGCCGATCGCGGTCGCGAGGCCGGTCAGCCACGCCTCCCGCATCGGGCTCGCATGCTCGGCGCTGATCCCCAGCTCCTCCTGGCGGTGCTCGTCGAGCATCCGCTGCGGATCCGCCATGACCTCGGTCGCGAGCGCGCGCGCGGCGTCGGCCGACATCCCCTTCGCCTCATATATGAGGGCGAGCTCGTCGCGCTCGACCTCGGGCATCATCGCGATCTCGTCCTTCTCCATCGCGATCTCGTGCGCGTACACCTCCTGCTCGCTCTTCGCGGCGAGGTACCCGCTCGACCCCATCGAGAGCGCGTCGGCGATGACGCCGGCGACGCCGGCGACGATCACGGTGTGGTGCTGCGCGGCGACGCTCGCGCCGATCACGCCGGCGACGAGGCCGAAGTTGGCGGTGAGCCCGTCGTTGAACCCGTAGACGACGTTGCGGAGGAAGCCGCCGCTCTCGGTGCGATGCCAGGGCTCCTCGCCCGCGGGACGCCCCGCGATCTCGGAAAGCGTCGTCGCATGCTCGGCGCTCTCCTTCGCGAGGGTGAGCGCCTCACCCCTCCCTGCGACGCCGCGCGGAGTCGCCTGGTGCATGTCGAGGTAGGCCTTCACCTCGCGCCCCTCCTCGCGCAGCAGGATCGGCAGGAGGAACGATGGCCCGAAGCGCCGGCCGAGCACCGCGAGCAGCCGCGCCCGGCCACTCGGACGGAAGGGGCGCAGCGCGCGGCCGTGCTCGCGGAGGAGCGACTCCCAGATCTCGACGTGCCGGCGCTCGACGTCGGCGAGCTTGCGATACAGATCGCTCTTCCGGGTGTCGGACTCGGCGCCGGCGAGGACCCCGTAAAGGAAGGCGGCGTCGCCTTCGTCCTGCCAGTGGTGGACGAAAGCATCGAGGTCGGGTGCGCCGCGTGGCGCCTCCCGACCTGGATTCACTGTCGTGTTCATGGCTGGAAGATAGTCAGCTGCCGCCATCCCCTCCCTGGCGGCGGATGCGCGCGGCATCGCGTGCGCGCATGCACCATCGCTCGAGCTCGTAGTCGGAGCAGGTACGCCAGTAGGTAGGGTAGGGAGCGATGCGGCAGCTAAGCTGCGCCGAGCGGAAGGAGAGCCACCCGTTCTCGTAGCCGGGGCGGGTGAGCAGCGCCCTGGAGAACGTCGTGCGCGGCTCGGGGACGATCTCGCGCACCGTCCAGCGGACGCCGTCGCTGTCCACCAACTCCCGCGCGCGGGAGTCCGGGGAGTAATGACTTAGTGGGCCCGTGGCTGGACGGGGGATCGTGCGTTCGCCGCGTTGCTCGCTCATGAGCGCATCAGTTCCGACAAATGCGTCCACCACCCGTTCACCGGTCGGTGCGGGCAGTCTGAAAGCGACGGAAATGTACACTGCTTCGTAACCGGGGGAACCGTGCAATAGCGACCCCATGCAGGAACCGCGCCCCCCCCTCACCCCCGCGGTCCACTCCTCGATCCCTCACTCCACTGAATCCTGGCAACCATTCGGCACGTACTGGTTGTCTGACTCGCGGACCCAGAGAAGAACCCCACCGTAGAGGTCACATGCGTCGCACCCCCATTCTCGCCGCGACACTCGTCCTCGCGGCCGTCGCTTCAACGGCCAGCGCCCAGGACAAGGAGAAGGACAAGGACAAGGACGTCATGAAGGACGAGCGCGTGATCGTCACCCCCAAGGCGCGCATCAGCCAGGTGTACAGCCGCTCGCCGCGGGCGATGATCGGGGTCTCGACGAGCTCCAGTGGGGAGCGCGACACGCTCGGACTCCTCATAACGGCGATCACGCCGGGGGGACCGGCGGAGAAGGCTGGGATCGTGGAGGGGAATCGCATCGCCTCCATCAACGGCGTGAACCTCCGCCTCAGCGCCGCCGACGCGGGCGAGGAGGACATGAACGGCATCGTCAGCCGGCGCCTGACCCGCGAGCTGGGCAAGCTCGATCCCGGCGCCGAGGTCGAACTTCGCGTCTGGGCCGACGGCCAGTTCCGCAACGTCCGCCTGCGCACGATCTCGAGCGACAGCCTCGGGAGCGCCCGCTTCCGCACCGTCGCCGACGCCCGCCGCGCGGGCGAGGACCGCGCGGTACTCGGCATCGAGGTCAATGCGACCGGCTCGCGCCGCGACACGCTCGGCATCCTGATCAACACGGTCTCCGAGAACGGGCCGGCCGAGAAGGCGGGCCTCGTCGAGGGCGACCGCATCGCCTCGATCAACGGCACCGACCTGCGCGTCCGCGGCGAGGACGTGGGCGACGACGAGATCTCGGGCGTGATGGTGAGCCGCTTCCAGCGCGTGATGCGCGGCGTGAAGGCGGGCGACCGCGTCGAGCTCCGCATCGTCAGCGGCGGACAGTCGCGCACCGTGACGGTGCAGACGGGCCGCGCCGCGGACGTCTACAAGGATCGCGACGGTCGCTTCCGGATGTTCATGCCGACGATGGACTTCGACGCCCCGGCGATGGCGCCGATGCCGCCGATGCCGCCGATGCCGGCCGTTCCCGCGGTGCCGGCAGTACCGCGAGTCCGCGTCTGGTCGGGCTGGATGGACGACGAGGACGACGACGTCGACGACGAGGACGATGCGACCGACGTCGAGATCGAGCAGGCGCGCTCCGAGGCCGCCCGCGCGAAAGCGGAAGCCGACGCCTTTCGTCAGGAGCTGCTGCGCACGCGCGAAGAGGTGAAGCGCGCCAATGAGGAGATCTCGCGCCAGCGCTCACTCGAGCGCGCGCCGCGGTCGACGGCGTGGAGTGGCTTGATGGCGACGCCGCCGGCGCAACAGGCGGCGTCCGCGCAGTCTGCCGAGGCAGCCGGAGCGGCCGTCGAAGCCTCCGGCTACGGCGCGCTCGCGGGCCCGCGCTCGAACATCATCCACGTCCGCGGCCTCCGCGTCGCGGCGGTCACGCCGGAGCTCGCGGAGTACCTCGGCAAGGGAAGCACGGACGGCTATCTGGTGCTGGAGTCGGAGGGCGCATGGAAGGCGGTGCACGCCGGCGACGTCCTCCTCTCGGTGGACGGCACCTGCGTGAAGAGCGCCGCGCTGGCCTCGCTCGATCCCGAGCGGGCCCGCGAGGCACAGGTGCTCCGGAACGGCAAGCGCATGACGGTCCGCCTCATCGGCGGCTGACGGTTTCCGTCGGGAGTCGGCGCGTGTGACAGGACACGCTGCTGACGGGGTTCCCGGCGCTCGGACTGCCGGTTGGTAGCATCAAGGGCACCTCGACACCCTTCGATGTCATCAGCCGGCAGTCTTTTTTTGTTTTGCATCGACGAGGGACCAGAGTCGAGCGAAGTCTTCGCTGCGCTCGACGACGGGGGACGGGAGTCGGGCGAGGAGCCGATGAGCGACGTGAGACGGGCGAGCGACCGGCATCGGGTATCTCGCCGGGGCTGATGCGGCGATGGGGCAGATAAATCGATGACGGTCGCCGCTACCGGTCCTGGTATTGTGGGCCCATGCGAACCCTCGAAGAGCTGGGAGCCCTGGGGAAAGTCCAGGCTTACGTCATCGCGCGACGGCTACGCTCCGGGACGTGGGAGGATTCGACGCTGCTCCTCCACGACCCACGACTCGTCAAAGTCGCCGGCCAACTCGTGGAGGCTGTTGGCTCGATCCCCACCGCGATCTCGGAAGGCTACGCACGCCGCTCTCGCGCAGATCGAATTCGCTTCTACGAATACGCGCTCGGCTCGGCCAACGAGTCGTGCGACTGGTATGAGAGCGCGGAGCCCATTCTCGATCCTGGAGTCGTCAAGGCGAGACTGGCCGACCTGTTGAGTATCTGTCGGCTGCTTCTCACGATGATCGCGAACGAGCGCGCCGCGAAGGCGGCGGGCAATCCAATTCCCTCGGCTGCCGACAACCGTCCACGCAACAAGAGAGCGACTCGGCACATTACCTGATGCCGGTCGCTCTCTCGTCCCAGGTCTCTCATCGGCTCCTCGCCCGACGCCCGTCCCCCGTCGTCGAGCCGAAGGCGATGACTTCGCTCGACTCTGGTCCCCCGTCGAAAGAGACTACATCGCCGGCCCGAGCACGATCGCGTTCAAGACCAGCTTGTCGAGGGCGCGCCACCATCCTCTGAACATCGGCTCGTTGGCGAAGAGCACGAGGTGTCCGTCGCCGACGGGTTCCTCGATGAGGAATGCCGTGCCGCGAAGGAGGCGCTCGGTGTTGTCGGGCCAGGCCCAGCCCGCGCGGTGGAGCTTCCCCGTCGCGGGGAAGACGCCCACGTTCGCGCCTTCCTTCGAGAGCTTGAAGAAGGTGCCGCCGTCGAGCATCACCGTGACGCGCGGCTGCTCGTAGCCGCCCGTGAGCCAGTGAGTGCGGTCGAGCACGACGTCGAAGTGGCTCCCCGGGAGGTAGATCGGCGCGGCGTTGTTCGCGCCGGGACTCGTCGCCGCGAGCACGTCGTCCACGGGCTGCGAGCGATCGCTCCGCTCGCGGCGGCGGTTGGCGGCCGTGATCGTGTCGCGCGGCGGTCCGGCGATGCCCGTCGTGTCCTTCTCGTCTCCCCCCCCGACGACGCGCGCGCTCGTCAGGTTCACGCTCTCGCGCGCGGCCCACGCCGAGGCGCCGCCCATCGTGACGAGCGTGCCGCCCGCCTGCATCCAGGCACGGAGCTTCTCGGCGCCGTCCTTGCCTAACGTCCGGTTGAGCGCGCCGGAGGACGCGTCGGGGATGATGATGACGTTGAACTGCGACAGGTCGCCGCCGTTGAGCCAGGTCATGTCCACCGGCGTGAAGCGCAGGCCGTAGCGCCGCTCGAGCGACCACCACACGGCGCCGTAGCCCGTCTGGCTCACCCCCTCGCCGCCGACGAAGGCGATGCGCGGCGCACGGAGCTCGGCGATCGCCTCGCCGCCGATGCCGTACTGGCCGGCATCGCTGAAGGCGGTGTTCACGCTCACGACCTCGACGCCGCTCTCGCGTGCCAGCGCGTCGATGCGCGCGTGGAGCGTGGTGTCGTTGCGCGCGACGCGAACGACGAAGCTGCCGCGCGGGAAGGCGCGCCCACCCGCGTCCACCGGCTGGAGCGACGCGCTGACGCGGAAGCCTTCCGCGAGGAGCTGATAGGCGAGCCGCTGCGCGCCGCTGCGGTCGGGGGAGAAGACGTACGCCGAACGCGCGCGCGCGCCGACGACGCCGCTCGGGACGTCCACCGGGATCACCTGGCCGGCGAGCATCCGCGCCGGCGCGCCGCTCGCCGCGGCCTGCTGTGCCTGCGGCAGCGCGGGCTCCTCCGGCGGCAGCTGGAGCAGGTCGCCTTCGACGCCCGGCGTGTCCTCCGTCCAGTACGCCTCGACACCGAACGTCACCGGCAGCGACCAGGCGGTGACGTCGTAGAACTCGTAGCCTTCGCGCGACTGGTTCGGTCCGCGGCGGATGTTGCGCCTGTACTTCTCGATCTGCGAGCGCGAGAAGGCGGTGTCCATCGCCGGCACCGGCTCGAGCACCGCCTTGGCGAGCGTCCCCTGCGGCTGCGCGAGGTCGATGACGTAGGCACCCGCGTCGAAGCGGCGTGCCGCGCGGCTGTCGTCGTAGTAGGCGTGCGCGGAGGTCGTGGAGAACGCGTTGCGCGCGCGGCGAACCTCGATGCCGCTGCGGACGAGCGTCGCCACCAGCTCGGCGGCGCGCCCCGGATCTCGTCCGGGGACGAGGACGACGCGCTTCATCGGCTGGGTGCGGCCATTCGCGATCGCCTGCTGGCGGAAGCGCAGGTAGTCGCGGACGCGATCGGCGCGGTGCGACGCGGTCGTCTCGATCGTCGCGATCGCGGTCGTGTAGTGCTTGGCGATGCCGTCGCGGTTCGAGAGCAGCGAGCCGTCCTCGCGACGCCAGAGCAGCCCCTTCCATCCCCCGCCGTCGGTCTCGTAGGTCATGCCGATCGCGCCGGTGAGCGACGGCCACATGTCCCAGTAGAAGGGACCGTAGAAGTCGAAGACGTCGCGCGAGTAGTACATCCAGCCGTGCTTGTCGAATGCGGCCGCGTTCCCCTTGCCGTAGATCTCCATCCAGCGCTTGAAGTCGGCGCCGAGGTTCTGGTTGAGCGGCGCGGCGGTCGGC
>DATAIS010000033.1:0-4280 GCA_036262535.1 Gemmatimonadaceae bacterium
GCCTCCATCAGCGCCGCCGGAGCCGCGGGGACGCTCCCGCCTCCGCCGCCACTCGACGTGCCCGTCGGCAGCTTGCGCCGCTTGAACGTATCAGGCTCCGCCGGCGGCAAGTTGCTCGCGATCTGGCTCAGGTCCGTCGAGGTCGTGTCGCCCGTATCCGGCGGAGCCACACTGACAACGGGGACCGAGTCGCGATTCTTGTTGTCGTCCTTCGGGCAAGCCGTCAGCGCCGCGATGAACGGAGCGGCGGCCAGCAGCGCCAGCAACTGTCTCTTCATCGTTCTTTCCTCTCCACGTGTTGTGCTGCCTCAGCCCCCGCCCCGCGTAGTTGCGAGCCGGTCCACGAATGCGACCAGGCGCTCCAGTCCGCTCAGGTACCCCGCGACAACGCCCTCGGCCTCACGCGGCGGCAGCGCCTCCTCCCCTCGCACATGCCGGACCACCCGAACGAATGGCGCGGCATCGAACTGCGCACGCGATGCCACGGCGCGCGCGAGCTCCGAATAGTCCGTCGACGGCGATTCGCCCGTCAGGCGCATGACGCCGCGGAAGATCACCATCATCGTGCTGAAGCTCGCGTCGAGCAACGCGACCTGCCGCTTGCCATCGTTGCCGGCGGCGAGGAGTCCCTGCCGGAACTGGATCAGCTTTCCCATCGCCTCGCGCTCGACGTGCAGCCGCAGGTATTCACGCTGCACCGTGACGCCATCAGTCGGCAACGCCCCATGCAGGACTCTGTGGCGCTCGAGGATGTCGGCGTACTCCATCGGGAAGATGTCGCTCGAGGAGCGCCACTCCTCCATCGTGAGCGTGAGCGGCGGCGGGTTGCCCGCCTCTCCCCACGCGCGCGCCACCGCTGCCTCGGCGCGCAGCTCGGCCGCGCCGAGCCGGTCTGCGATGACGAGCACGTTGTAGTCGGAGCGCTTGGGGATGTGCTCCCCGGCCGCCGCCGACCCGTACAGCGCGACCGTTCGTAGCGCGTCGCCATACACGGACCGGAGCTGCGACACGAGCTCATCGAGCGTCATCGAAGCCATCGGGTCACCTGATCGTCTGCGTCACCAGCGCCCTCCTCCACCGCCGCCACCGAAGCCACCGCCTCCGCCGAAACCGCCGAATCCTCCGCCACCACCGAAGCCGCCGCCTCCCCAACCACCACCGCCCCCCCAACCACCCCGCCCGCCTCCCATCGGTGGAAGGATGACGGGAAGCGGGAGACATCCGCCGCCCCCGCATCCGCCGCGGCGCCGCCGGCGGCCCCCGATGACGTTGAGGATGAAGAAGATGATGAGGACGACGAGGATGATCGGGAAGCCGCCCCCTCCGCCCGGCGCGCGCGTCGTGCGCCGCGGCGTCGACTGCACCGCGATCCCGCTGTCGAACGTCGTTCCGAACTCGCGCGCGAAATGCCCGGCGAGCCCCTGCACGATCGTCGCGACACCGCTCGAGTAGTCGCGCCCACGGAAGTGCGGGATCGCTGCGCGACAGAGCTCCGCGGCCTCGAAGTCGGTGATGAATCCTTCCGCGCCGAAGCCGGTCTCGACGCGACATACGCCCTGCCCGTCGCTGCTCGTCTCCTTGGGCACCACCAGCACGACGACGCCGAGATTGCGCGCCCGGCTCCCGATCTCGGCGCGGCCACCGACCTTCCACTCACGTCCGATGCGCAGCGCGGTTTCCTGCTCCGGACGGCCGCGCAGGTCGGGAAGCGTCACGACCGCGATGTCACCCTGCGTCCGTGAGGCGATCTCCCGCGCGAGCGCCTCGAGCCGCGTCTGCGTCGCGGCATCGATGACGTTGGCGAAGTCGTTGACGTATCCGGTCGGTGCGGGAAGCTGCACCGCCTGCGCGCCCTGGAGCGCCAGCGCCAGCGCGACGACGTGGAGAGCGTTCACTATCACCGTGTTCCGATCACTCGTCTCGATGGCAAGCTAATGGGGCAGGAGCATCCATGACGCTCCTGCCCCATCGTTGTGGCTGCCCTGTGTCGTCAGCTACTTCGTGAAGTTGAAGGGGAACGAGTACGTCCCTTCGCCGACCGACGATGACGGGAAGCGCCAGCCGCGGATGCGCGAGAGGATGCACGACTCCGAAGCCGCCGCGCCTTCCTGTCCGCTCCACGTGCTGCCTGTCGCGTCCGCGCCGGTGACCGCGCCGGAGCTGGCGATCGTGATCGCCACCGTCACCGTCCCGGCGAGGTTCGGGTTCACGCTCAGTCCATTACGGACGTAGCAGTCGCGGAGCTGCGCCTGACGCTGGCGCACGAATGTGCCGAGCTCGGAGACGTCGCGTCCCGGGCCGCTGCCGCGAGGCGCGGCCACGACGCGCGGCGCGGACACCCGGACCGACGCCGCCGACACTCCACCGCCGCGCCCGACACCGCCGATCCCGCCGCCGCCACCACCGCCCGTCCCCAGTCCGCCACCGATGCCGCCGCGGCCCGGGCGATTGGAGCCCTGCCCGCCCTGTCCGTAGCCGAGCACCGTCTTGCCGCCGGAGCCACCGCCGCCCGGGCCACCGAGCCCGCCGCCAGTGCCACCGCTACCGCTGCTCACGTCGACGCCGCGGAGAATGTTCGACACGTCGCCGACCATTCCGCCCGTTCCCGAACCGGAGCCGGTACCGAACGCGTCGTCGATCGCGCCACTGCTCGTCGTCTCGGTGCGCGAGCCAGGACGTCCCGGACGCGGATTGCCGCGCTCGGGGCCGCGCGGACCCGCTGGCTGATTGCGGGGACCGGCCGCAGCCACCCGTTCAGCCTCGCCGGTCTGCGGCGCGGGCGGTTCCGGCGGCGCCTCGATCACGTTCGTGTCCGGGAGCAGCAACACGCTCACCGGCGTCTCCTGCTCGACCTCGCGCGCCGGAAGCTCCTTGAGGTGCACGAAGAGGAGGAAGGCGATGGCCAGGCCGATGGCGATGCCGTACGAGCCGACGAGGGCGCGGCCTTCCTCCCCCGCCCACTCGAACCGCATCGCGCGGCTGAAGCTGGTGTCTTCTGGCCTCGTTGAGCCACTGCCCGCGGGCCGATTCGTCGTCGCCATGATCAGGATGCCGCCGATGTCGCGGTCGTTGTGCCCTTCATCACCTGCAGCGAGACGTTCCTGAACCCCGCCTTGCGCGCCGTGTGCAGCACGCGCGAGAGGAGGTCATAGCGCATCGCCTTGTCCGCCTGGATCGCGAGCGTCGTCTCCACCGACTTGTTCGCCGGGACGTCATCTGCCTGGCGGATCGAATCGGCGTGCTGCCGCAGCACGCTGTACAGCTCGGGGATGAGCAAGGGCTCGTTGGGTACGTTCGAGACCGACTGCGCGGCCTGCTGGACGGTGAGTATGCGGCTGCCGGCGAGGGTGATCTCGGCCGGCCGGCTCGCGATGCCTAACGTCAGCTCGTGGGTCGCCGGTTTCTCGGTCATGCTCGTGGGCAGGTTCACCCCGCTGACCAGCGGCGCAAGCTCGCCCAGCGTCTGTGTCGTCAGCGCGAAGAACACGATCGAGACGAAGGTGTCGACGAGCGGGACGAGGTTGAGCTGGATGAAGCGGAACTTGTTGAACTGCGCGGCGCGCCGTGCCTCGCGGGCCGCCTTCGCGCGACTCGACATCTCAGCGCCCTCCCGTGGCCGGCGCCCGCGTCGCGACCTGCGACGACCGCGCGCGATTGCCGAGCGAGATGCTGCGGTAGTCCGAGGCCCGCGCCTGGTCGAGCACCTTCACCAGGTTGTCGTAGCTGACTGCGTCGTCGGGAACCACGAGGATGTCCGCGTTGTCGGGATAGGTGCGGCGGATCCTGGTCAGCACGTCGCGGAGCTGCGCCATCGACTGGTCGCTCAGCCCCGCGATCTTCTGCTGGAACCCGCCGCCTCCGGAATGCTCCACCTGGAGGCCATCGGTGTTTACCCGCACCGCGAGCAGAAGTGTCAGGTTGGGCGGATTTCCCATGTTCTCGGTCTGCTGCGGAGCGGTCACGACCGTCGGCGGCAGCGAGAGGTCGAACGCCGTCAGTGCCGCCAGCGCCGCGCCGGTGTACGTCGCGAGGCTGAAGAACACGATCGACGTCAGGATGTCGACCAGCGGCACGAGGTTCAGGTTCCCGTGCTCGGTCAGCGGCTGCCGTTCGGCGCGCCGCTGGCGGCTCTTGTGAAACCGCGAAGCCATGGTTGGTTACCGGTGGCCGAGGCGGACGTCGGGACGATCGACGAGGGCGTTGATGAGACGGACCGAGAACTCGTCGACCTGCTCGATGATCGTCTCCGCCTGGCTGACGAGGTACGCGTGCGCGACCGA
>DATAIS010000034.1:0-7560 GCA_036262535.1 Gemmatimonadaceae bacterium
CGCGAACCGCGTCAAGGCTGCCAACCGCCCGGTCGCGCCGAATGCGCCGAAGGAGATCGTCCTCCTCGACGTCCTCGACCAGACCGCGGTCGCGAAGCTCACCGCGCGGTGGGGAACGGACTACCTGCTGCTCGCGAAGGGAGAGGACGGCCGCTGGCAGATCACCCACGTTCTGTGGCAATCACCGCCTCGACGCTGACGGGTCATCCCTCGCGAGCGCAGCGAGCGATGGGACCCGCTTTCCCTGCGTAAGTGCCTCGGTCGGCTTCTGAGCTGTTGTTGCACCGCAGAGACGCAGAGGGCCGCAGAGGGCCGCAGAGAAGAGCTGATTGGCCGCGGACGACGCGGAGTACGCGGACAACTGCTCTGAGTCCGCGTTGTCCGCGTCGTCCGCGGCTTCCCAAGCCGTTCCAGACTCCGAAGGGCTTTGGGGCAAGCGGGGCGAGTTGGTCTCGCCGGGTCCTCTGCGGCCCTCTGCGTCCTTTGCGTTCTCTGTGTGAACGTGGGCGGACAGAAGCGCGACCGAGGCTGTTCCAGCGCCCGGGAGAGAAGATCCCAGCAGCCGCTTCGCGGCTACGGGATGACAAAAGGCCAGGAGAGTTTCTCCCGGCCTTTTGTCATATGTGGAGCGCGCTCAGACGTCGAGGTTCGACACGAAGCGCGCGTTCTGCTCGATAAAGACGCGTCGTGGCTCGACGTCGTCGCCCATCAGCGTCTGGAACGTCTTGTCCGCGATGACCGCGTCCTCCATGCTGACCTTGAGGAGCGTGCGGTGCTCCGGGTCCATCGTCGTCCGCCAGAGCTGCTCGGGGTTCATCTCGCCGAGGCCCTTGTAGCGCTGGATGTTGACGTTCCCCTTCGCGCTGCCGTCTGCGTTCGGGCCGCCGCCGAGGCGCTTCGCGATCTCGTCGCGCTCCGCCTCGTCGTAGGCGTAGTACTCCTCCTTGCCCTTGGCGACGCGATAGAGGGGCGGCTGCGCGATGTAGACGAAGCCCGCGTCGATCAGGTCCTGCATCTGCCGGAAGAAGAACGTGAGGAGGAGCGTGCGGATGTGCGCGCCGTCCACGTCCGCGTCCGTCATGATGATGATCTTGTGATAGCGCGCCGCGTCGAGCTTGAACTCCTCCTTGATTCCCGAGCCGATCGCGGTCACGATCGTCCGGATCTCCTCGTTCGAGAGGACCTTGTCGATGCGCGCCTTTTCCACATTGATGATTTTACCACGCAGTGGTAAAATCGCCTGGAAGGCACGGTCGCGCCCCTGTTTCGCCGAGCCGCCCGCCGAATCGCCCTCGACGAGGTAGAGCTCGCACATCGCGGGATCGGAGAGCGAGCAGTCGGCCAGCTTGCCCGGCAGGTTGCCGATGTCGAGCGCCGACTTCTTGCGGGTGAGGTCGCGCGCCTTGCGCGCCGCCTCGCGGGCTCGCGCCGCGCTCATCGCCTTGTCGATGATCGCGTTCGCGACGCGCGGATGCTCCTCGAGGTAGGTCATGAGGAGGTCGTTCACGACCGACTTCACCGCGCTCTCGGCCTCGGAGTTTCCGAGCTTCGTCTTCGTCTGCCCCTCGAACTGCGGCTCGCGGACCTTCACCGAGAGGACAGCGGTCAGACCCTCGCGCACGTCGTCGCCGGTGAGGGTCGTCTCCTTGTCCTTCTTCGCGAGGCTCGACTTCTGGATGTACTGGTTGATGACGCGCGTCAGCGCGCTCTTGAAGCCGGTGAGGTGCGTTCCGCCTTCGTGGGTGTTGATGTTGTTGACGAAGGAGAACACCGACTCGTTGTAGCTGTCGTTGTACTGCATCGCGATCTCGATCTCGATGTCGTCCTTCTCGGTGTCGATCGAGATGATCTCGTTGTGCAGCGCCTTCCGGTTGCCGTTGAGGTGCTGCACCATCTCCCGCAGCCCGCCCTTCGCGTGGAAGGTCTCTTCCTTCTCCTTGCCTTCGCGCTCGTCCTTGAGCGTGATCGTGACGCCCTTGTTGAGGAACGAGAGCTCGCGCAGCCGCTCCTGGAGCGTGCCGTAGTTGTACTCGAGGACGGTGAAGATCTGCGCGTCCGGCTTGAACCAGACCTTGGTCCCCGTCTCGCGCCCGACCTTGCGCAGCGCCTTCAGCTTCTGCGTCGTGGCGCCACGGACGAAGTCCATGTAGTGCTCCTGCCCGTCGCGCTTCACCCAGACCTTGAGCTGCTCGGAAAGCGCGTTGACGACGGAGACGCCGACGCCGTGGAGACCGCCCGAGACCTTGTAGCTGCTCTTGTCGAACTTGCCACCCGCATGGAGGACCGTGAGCGCGACCTCGATGCCCGGCATCTTCTCGACCGGATGGATGTCGACCGGGATGCCGCGGCCGTTGTCGTCGACGGTGATCGAGTTGTCGGCGTGAATGATGACGGCGACGCGATCAGCGTGGCCGGCGAGCGCCTCGTCGATGGAGTTGTCGACGACCTCGTAGACGAGGTGATGCAGACCGCGCTCCGACGTCGAGCCGATGTACATGCCGGGACGCTTGCGTACCGCCTCCAGTCCCTTGAGGACCTGGATGTGCCCCGCGTCGTATGTCGACTTCGTGTCCTTCTCTTCCACCGTCTTTGCCATGTCCGATCCAGTCCGAATAAATGCCGAAATACCGTGTCGGGCGAACCTGAGAAATGTAAACGCGCCGGGCTGCGAAAGCAACCCGGCGCGAATCTTCCAAGCCTTTGTTTTTCAACAGCTTACCGCGTGCCTGCGGGCATGCTGAGCGGGGGAAGAACGGCCTCGATCTCCGAGCGCTGCGGCTCGAGCCAGGGCGGCAGGATCAACCGCTCGCCGAGTGAGCTTTCGTCCTCGTCGATCGCGAAGCCGGGACCGTCGGTCGCGAGCTCGAAGAGCACTCCGCCCGGCTCGAGGAAGTACACGGAGCGGAACCAGAAGCGGTCGATGACCTCCGTGGGACGCCGGCCGGCCGCCTGCACCAGCGCGCGCGCCTCGGCTTCCGCCTGATCGTCGGGGACGCGCCACGCGACGTGATGCACGCCGCCGACGCCCCAGCGTCCGCGCGGTGCGCCGGGCTGCTCGCGCACGTCGACGATCCGCCCCGAGCCGCCCGGCCCGACGCGGTAGCGGCGCCAGCCGTCCTCGTCGCCGACCACCGTCAGGCCTAACGTGCCGGTGAGGAAGCGCTCGGTGGTCACGAGGTCGCGCTCGGTGAGCCGCGCGACGTGGAGCCGCCGGACCTGGTGCGATGCCGGCACCGGGCTCTCGTCCCACGCGGCGAACTCGTACTCGTCGGCGGTCTCGACGAGCGCGATCGGGAGGCCGTGCGGGTCGCGGAAGGGAAGCGACCGCTCGCCGAACCGCGTCTCGACGCCGCTCGCGCGCACGCCGGCGTCCTGGAGGCGCGCCATCCACCACTCGAGCGTTCCCGGCGGCACGGCTAGCCCGACCTCTGTCGTGAGCCCCACCCCCTCGCTCGCCGGCGCCATCTCCGGCCACGGGAAGAAGGTCAGGTCGGTGCCGGGGTGGCCGGCGCCGTCGGCGTAGAAGAGATGATAGGTGCCCGGGGAGTCCTGGTTCACCGACCGCTTGACGAGCCGCATCCCGAGCACGCCGACGTAGAAGTCGAGATTCTCCTGCGCGTCGCCCGCGATGCAGGTGATGTGGTGGATGCCGGTCACGGCACTCATGTCTCCTCCCGATGTCGAGCGGCGCGCTCGCGCCGCCCCGATGTCGAGCGGCGCGCGCTCGCGCCGCCCCGATGGTTCACGTACGCCTGAGCACCCAGCGGATCCTCGTCACCGGGGCGCGTCCTTCCTTGCCGTTGATCTTGCGCAGAAGCTCGGGCTCGAGCAACGAGAGCTCGGTCATCCAGCCGTGCGAGGCGACCGCCACCCACAACAGACCGTCCTGGGTGATCGACAGCGGCTCGGTCACCGCCGCGATCTGCGTGCCGACGAGCTCGGGCCACTCCGGAACGATCCCCGCCTGCTCGACGCGCTGAGCGAGACCGCTCTGCGAGAGGAAGCTCGACAGCGCGTCGCCGATCGATGCCGGGGGATGCGCCTTCTCACCTGTCTTGCGACGGCGTTTCATGCCGCCCTCGTCCATGGCGCGAGTGCGCCGTGCTCGACTCGCCAGCGCGCGAGGCGTGTCAGCCCTTCCGGGATGTCCGTCTCCCGCGGTACGGCGAGCACGATCTGCGCCGCCCCCTCGCCCGCCAGCAGCTCGAGGATGCGCGACGAGCGCCGCGCGTCGAGCTCGGCGAATGGGTCGTCGAGCAGGAGGAGCGGCGACGCGTCGCGGCTCTCGCGCAACGTCTCTCGCTCGAGCACGCGCAACGCGATCGCTGCCGTGCGCTGCTGCCCGGCGCTGCCGAACGCGCGCAGGTCGCGTGGCGGTCCGTGCGGCTCGGCGAGGGTGAGCTCGAGGTCGTCGCGATGGGGGCCGGCGCTCGTCATTCCCCGCCGCAGGTCGTGCGAGCGCCGCGACTCCAGTGCGCGTGCGAGCTCCCGCTCGACCGAGGCTTCGTCCGTGCCCGACGGCTCGAGCGACGTCGCGTAGCGCATCGCGGCCTCGCCACGCTCTCCGATCGCGGCGCAGAGCTCGGCGAAGCGTGCGCGCCAGCGCTCCACCCACTCGACGCGCGCACGCCAGATGCGCGCGCCGTGCTCGGCGAGCGCCGGCTCCCAGACGGCGACGCGCGCCTCGTCGCGGCTCGACCGGAGCCCGTCGCGCAGCGCGGCGTTGCGGCGCACCAGCGCGCCGCGGTACTGCTGGAGCGCGGCGAGGTACGGCCTCGAGCTGAGCGCGAGCGCGACGTCGAGGAATCGCCGCCGTTCGCTCGGGCTTCCCGCCACCACGGTCGCGTCGCGCGGCGAGCAGAGCACCGCCGGCAGCGCGCCTAACGCCTCGGAGAGCCGCGGCCGCTCGATGGCGTCGAGGGTGACCCGCTTGCGCTTCGTCGCCCGCTCGAAGGCGGCGCTGACGGTGTGCGTGGTCCGCGCGCTCACCGACTCGGCGGCGACGTGGAATGCCGCGGCGCCGAAGCGGACGAGGTCCGCGTCGCGCGCGCCCCGCGCCGAGCGGAGGAGCTGGAGGTAGTACACGGCCTCGAGCAGGTTCGTCTTGCCGTGGCCGTTCTCGCCGACGACGACCATGCCCTCGGCGGGGAGGTCGAGGTCGATCCGCGCCAGGTTCCGGAAATCGCGCACGGTGAGCCGCGCGAGCCGCACTGCCGCGCTACCGCCCGGTGAACTTCGCTGGGCGCTTCTCGAGGAAGGCGCGCGCGCCCTCGCGCATGTCCTCGGTGCGTGCGCAGGCGGCGAAGTTGTCGGCCTCGAGGCTGATCCCCTCCTCGAGCGGGAGGTCGAGTCCACGGTCGATCGTCGCGATCGTGAGCGCGAGGGCGCCGGGCCCGTTGCCGAGCATCGCGCCGATCATCTTGCGCGCTGCCGCGAGGAGCTCGGCGGCGGGGACGACGGCGTTCACCAGTCCGATCCTGAACGCCTCATTGGCGTCGATCGTCTCGCCGGTGAGGAGAAGCTGCAGCGCGCGTCCCTTGCCGACGAGTCGCGGCAGCCGCTGCGTGCCGCCGTAGCCGGCGATGATGCCGAGCTTCACCTCGGGCTGCCCGAGCTTCGCGACGTCGGCGGCGATGCGGACGTGGCAGGCCATCGCCAATTCGCATCCTCCACCAAGGGCAAACCCATTGATGGCGGCGATCGTCGGCTTGGGAGAAGTCTCGAAGCGGCGGAAGATGCGCTGCCCGCGCAGCGCGAACTCTCGCGCATCGGACTCGCTCATCGTCGGAAACTGCGAGATGTCGGCGCCGGCGACGAACGCGCGTCCGGCTCCGGTGAGGATCACGCCACCCACGGAATCGTCGTCGCGCGCACGGTCGATCGCCTCGCCGAGGCCGGCCAATGTCTCGGCGCTGAGCGCGTTGAGCTTGTCCGGGCGATTGACGGTGATGGTCGCGATGCGGTCCGCGACCTGGTAATCGACGGGCGACTGCGTGGCGGTGCTCATGAGCGCTGGCGGTTGAGGCAGGGCAGGGAATGTAACGCCCGGGACTGCTTTTTGCCCTCGCTCCCGCCGATGGCCGAACGGTGGATCCTGCGAAAGGGGAGCGCGCAGCGCGGCTTCCAATACGAGAGCGAGAGTGGCACGCGCGTCCGCGATCGTGCGACGCTCGAGCGCATCCAGAAGCTGCGCGTTCCCCCGGCGTGGCGCGACGTGCACATCGCGGCGAGCGCGCGGAACCCCGTGCAGGCCTGGGGCTTCGACGCGCGCGGGCGGAAGCAGTACCGCTATCATGCGCGCGCCGTCGAGAAGGGAACGCTCCGGAAGTACTACCGCGTGCGGCAGCTCGGCCGCGAGCTGCCGCGCATCCGCCGCGTCCTCGCGCGCGACGAGCGACGCCGGGAGCTGACGCTCGAGCATGTCGCCGCGGGGGTGCTGCGCCTCATCGCCGACGCCTGCTTCCGTCCGGGGAGCGACCGCTACACGAAGGAGAACCGCTCCTTCGGCATCACGACGCTGCGCAAGTCGCACGTGCGCGCCGAGGACGACACCGTCGTCTTCGAATATCGGGGCAAGAGCGGCATCAGGCAGCGGCAGCGCATCGCCGATCCGCGGCTCGTGAAGTTCATCGGGCGGCTCATGGAGACGCCGGGTCCCCGGCTGTTCCGGTACGAGACGGACGAAGGCTGGCGCGATCTCGATGCGCGCGTGCTCAACTCCTACCTCCGCGACCGCCTCGGTTTTCCCTACACGGCGAAGGACTTCAGGACCTGGGGCGGCACGCTGCGCGCGGCGATGGTGCTCGCCGACATCGGGCCGGCAAAGTCGGCTACGGAAGCGAAGCGCAACGTCGCGACGGTGATGCGGCTCGTCGCCGCGGAGCTGGGGAACACACCGACGATCTGCCGGAAGTCGTACGTGCATCCCGTCATCGTCGAGGAGTACCTCGACAACGGCGCGACGATCGCGACGCATCTCCCGCGGATCAACGGCCGGGCGTCGCGCGTGTGGGAGACGCCGGAGGAGAAGGCGCTGGTCAAGTTCCTCGACGAGCACTTCCCGGAGAGGCGGCGGAAACCGCGCGTCGCATGATTCGGGGTCCCGTTTGCTCGCGCGGCGGCTGACGAAGTAAAGTTCGGCGTGAGTAGCCATACCGCCGTCCACCCGATCGAGGCAGTGCGCTGGTCGCCGTCAGGCGACGCGGTGCGCATCATCGACCAGCGCCGCCTTCCCGGGGCGTGCGTTGAGCGGGACCTGGCGTCGCTCGACGAGGTGTGCGACGCGATCGCGACGCTCGCCGTGCGAGGCGCGCCGGCGATCGGGGTCGCGGGGGCGATGGGGCTGGTGACGTCGCTCGGAGCTTTCGCGGGCGAGGACCGCGAGCGATTCGCGCGCCGGATCGGCGAGCATGCCTCGCGCATCCGCGCGACGCGGCCGACCGCGGTGAACCTTCCCTGGGCGATCGACCGAATGCTGGCGCGAGCGGCCGGCTCCTATCGAGCGCCCAGCCAGTTGCTCGCCGAGCTCCGTGACGAAGCTACTGCGATCCTCGAGGAGGA
>DATAIS010000035.1:0-14572 GCA_036262535.1 Gemmatimonadaceae bacterium
GCGGCGAGGACGCGGTAGCCCTCGCGCTCGAGGATGCGCGTCGCGAGCATGCGCACCGACTCCTCGTCCTCGATGAGAAGCACGGTGACGTCGCGGCGGGAGGCCACGCGGTAGACCACGTCGCCGGCGCGCGGCTGCGAGTCCTCCCTGTAGCGCGGCAGGACGACGCGGAAGATGCTGCCGTGGCCGGGCATGCTCTCGACTTCGACGTCCCCGCCGCTCTGCTTGACGATGCCGTAGACCGTCGAGAGCCCGAGCCCCGTCCCCTTCCCCCGCTCCTTCGTCGTGAAGAAGGGCTCGAAGATGTGCGGCAGCGCGTCGGTCGGGATGCCCGTCCCCTGGTCGTGAACCTCGAGCGCGACCGCGCCCCGGTCGTCGCCGTCGGCGGGGACGTTGCGCGTCGCGATGACGATGCGCCCGCCGTCCGGCATCGCGTCGCGCGCGTTGACGACGAGGTTCATCACCACCTGCTCGATCTGGCCGAGGTCCGCGCGGACGAAGCCGAGATCGGGATCGATCCGCGTCTCGACCTTCACGTTCTCGCCGACGACGCGGCTCACCATGCGCTCCATGTCCTTCGCGACCTCGTTGAGGTCGAGGAGCGTCGGCTGGAGGATCTGCTTGCGGCTGAAGGCGAGGAGCTGCCGGGTGAGCGAGGCCGCGCGCTGCGCCGCGCCGCGGATCTCCTCGACGTCGCCGCGCCGCGTGTCTTCCGCGGCGAGATCGTTGAGGAGCATCTCGCTGCAGCTCGTCATCACCGTCAGCAGGTTGTTGAAGTCGTGCGCGATGCCGCCGGCGAGCCGTCCCACCGCCTCCATCTTCTGCGCCTGGCGGAACTGCTCCTCGAGGCTCTTTCGCTCGCTGACCTCGAGCATCAGGCCGCCGACGCCGAGCACGTCGCCGCGCGGCGTGCGCACGGGGTAGAAGCTCGCCAGCCAGTGGCGCGTCTCGCGTCCTTCGGTGGCGGTGATCTCGACGTCGCGATACGGCTTGCCGTCGGCGAGGACGCGCTCGACGGGGAGCCGCAGCGCGGGCGCGAGCGAGGGCGCGACCTCCTCGATCTCGGCGCCGATGTGGTCGAGCGGGGCCTGGCCGGTGAGCTCGGCGAACGCGCGGTTGATGCGGATGAAGCGGACGTGCCGGTCGTAGAGCGCGAACGCGACCGGCGAGCTGTCCAGCACCGTGTCGAGGATCGCGAGCACTTCCTCCTTGCGATGGACCGCGGCTTCGGCGCGGATGCGAGCGGAGCGCGCTTCAGCGTTCGCCTCGAGCAACTCGAGGTTGACCGCCTCGAGGTCGTCCTTGAGCTCGTCCAGCTCCTCGACGCGGCGGCGCAGCTCGACGGCCTGCGCCTCGAGCTGGCGGGCGAGCGTCTGTGCTTCGGCGAGCGACCGTGCGGTGCGGCGCGTGGCGTGCGCGAGCACCACGGCGACGATCACCCCGAGGACGACGACAGCGGGCAGCAGAAAGGCGGGGTCGTGGAGAATCGCGAGCACCCCGCCTCCTTCGGACACGTTCCGCCCCCGCTTACTTCGAGCGCGGCGGCGACGGCGCCGCCCCCGGCTCGCTGTCGAGCACCGCCCGCGCGATCTCGACCATCGGCACCGACCGGTCCTGGCTCGTGCGCTGGAGGATGCGATACGCCTCCTGCTCCGACGAGCCGGTGCGGCGCATCAGGATTCCCTTCGCGCGCTCGATGGTCTTCCTGTTCTCCAGCTGCTGCTTCGCGTCGGCGGCGTCCTGCTTCGCCGTGAGCAGCTCCTTGGCGCGGCGGGCCGCGAGCCGGATCGTCGAGTCGAGCATCTTCGGCGGCGTCGGCTTCGGAAGGAAGGCGATCGCCGACGTGTTGGTGATGTCGTGCTCGCTGAGCGTGACCGTCTGGTCGCCGCTGAAGAGGACCACCGCCGCGGTCGGCACGGCGCTGCGGATCTCCTCCGCGGCCTCGATGCCGGAGCCTTCCGGCATGTGAACGTCGAGGAGGACGACGTCGGGCTTCACCTCGCGGGCGCGCTCGATCGCGTCGCGGCCTCCGGCGACGTGGGCCACGACCTGATGGCCGAGCGAGCCGAGAAGGTCCACGAGCACGGAGCGCGCGTTGTCGTCGTCTTCGGCGAGGAGGACGCGGATGGGCTGATTCGTTTCACTCATCGAGAGCGGTGTTTCCCTGCATTCTTGACGCTGCGTATGCGCGGGTTCGTCCCCACGCGCACGGAGATTACTCGGCTGCAACGATGCGCGACAGGAGGTCGCGCGCGACAACCGGCTTGCGAAGCACGAAATCGGCGCTGGCGCTCGAGCTGCTGTGCAATTCCCAACCCGTGACGACGCCGATCAGCATCGTGGGGAACGCGGTGCGCGCCGTCTCCACGAGGTCCCACCCCGAGCCATCGGGAAGTCCGATGTCCGTCACCATCACGTCGTACGGCCGCCCCGGCGCCTGCAGCTTCTCCATGGCAGCCGCGAAGTTCGGCACGGCGTCCACGGTGTGCCCGTCGGACTCGAGCAGCGCCCGCATGAAGTCGCGGCCATCGTCGTTGTCCTCGACGATGATGATCCGCTTCGCGACGCGCACCCGCTCGCTTCCGGTGTCGACCGGGGCCTGCGCTGCCAGCTCGGTCGCGAGCGGGAAGGTGAGACGAACCGTCGTCCCCTTCCCGGCCTCCGACTCGATCTCGGCGTTTCCACGGTGCCGTTTCGCGATGCCGTACACCTCGGAGAGCCCCAGTCCCGTTCCTCGTTTCCCCTTGGTGGTGAAGAAGGGCTCGAAGGCGCGCTCCCGTACCTCCTCGGTCATGCCGGTGCCGGTGTCGCGGACCTCGATGCAGGCCATGCCGTCGCGGACGTAGGCCGAGATGCCGAGGGTGCCGCCGCCGACCATCGCGTCGAGCGCGTTCTGGACGAGGTTGAGCAGCGCCTCGCGGATCTCGCCGCCGATGCCGAGGACGTTGACGTTAGGCTCGAACGCGGGCTCGAGGACGATGCGCCCTCCGCGCGCGCGCTCCGACCAGAGCGGCCGCGTCATCGCGACGACCTCGTCGGCGAGCGTCGAGAGCGAGACGAGCTCCTCGCGCTCGCCACGCAGCGGCTCCTGGCGGATGAAGCGGCCGACACGCGCCGCCGTCGCCGCGCCGGTCTCGGCGGCCTTGGCGATCCGCTGCGCGTAGTCGCGCACCGCGTCGGGATTGTTGGCGTTCGCCTCGAGGAGATAGGCGGCGGCCATGATCGGGTTGAGCGCGTTGTTCACGTCGTGCATCACCCCGGCGGCGAGCTGGCCGACGGCGGTGAGGCGCTTCTCGCGCGCCCGCTCCTCCTGCAGCTCCAGCAGCTCCTGGGTGCGCTCGGCGACCATGCGCTCGAGCCGCTCCGCTTCCGTCGAGACGAGCTCGTAGAGCTCGTTGGTGCGATGGACCTGCTCCTCGAGCTGGCGTGACAGGCGCGTGCGCTCGGTGACATCGCGCTCGACGGTGACCGCGCCGCGGATCTTCCCCGTCTCGTCGCGTAGCGGGTTGGAGTTGACCTCGACGACCGCCGACTCGCCCTCACCGCGCCGAACGGCCAGCGTCTGGCCGCGCACGCGATCGCCGCCGAGCGCCTTCGCCGTCGGGTGCTCGTGGACGAACAGGCTCACGCCGGCGAGGGTGCGCGGCCGGTCCATGCGCCAGATGTCCTCCAGCGCATCGGGAGGCGTGGACGAGTGCTCGAGCTGCGCCTGGGCGTTCGAGCGGACGATCTTGCCGTCGGGATCGAAGACGCGAACGGAGTCGGGGATGACGTCGAAGATCGACTCGAGCTGCGCGATGCTGCGGGCGAGGTCGGCACGCAGCTGCTCACGGTCGCTGACGTCGCTGCCGACGAAGAGCAGGCCGCCGGTGGGTCCGACCTGGTTGAGCGCGGCGAGATGAGTGAAGCTGACCTCGACGATGCGCTCGGCGCCGGTGGCGCGGCCACGGAAGCGCACCCGCTCCGTCGGCACGCGCTCGTCGCGCATGACGCGATCGATGGTGTCGTCGAGATCGCCGAGCGCGTTGGGGAACGCGTCGTAGACGGACCTCCCGGCCTGGGTCGCGCCGTCGATTCCGGTGAGGTCGCGGAAGCGGTTGTTCGCGCGCAGCAGCCGCAGCTCTTCGTCGAAGAGCGCGACCGCGAGGGGTACGGCCTCGAAGACGGCCTCGAGGCGTGCGAGCTCGGCGAGCAGCCGCTGCTCGCCGGCCGACGCGGCCGCACCGCCCTGGAGCGTGTTCTTTACGACTGCCATCCCTGCCTACGCTCGAGGTCGTCGCGGGGCCCGGGCCCGCGCGTCAGCCGTCCCGTCGTCGTCGACGAGCTGCTCGGCAACTATAGAGTACCGTAAATGACGCGTCAATGCGGGCGAAGGTACTGTATCGAACCAACGACCATGGGAGTAACCGGTTACGCCGCGAGCGACGAGCCTCTGGCCCGCTCGCGTCGGCCCTCGCCGTAGCGGGCACCGAGCGTGATGAGCAGGACCAGGGCGATGAGGAGGAGCGAGTACGCCGCCGCCGTGCCGAAGGCGAAGCCGCGCAGCTGGGCGAGGATCTCGACCGAAATGGGCCGGTTGGCGTGGGTGTAGAGGACGACACTGGCGACGAACTCCCCGACCGCGGTGACCGCGGCGAGCATCGCCCCGGCGACGAGCCCGGGGCGGACGGCGGGGAGGACGATGCGCCGCATCGTCAGCCAGGTCGTCGCTCCGAGCCCCCGCGCCGCCTCCTCGGTGGAGGGGTCCATCTGCCGCAGCGAGCCCTCGACCGCGGTCGCGACGAGGGGGATGCCGCGCACGAAGTAGGCGAGGGGGAGGATCCAGAAGGTTCCGACGAGCAGCACCCGCAGCGACGAGAGGTCGTTGCGGTTGAACGTCGAGGCGAGACCGATCGCGATCGCCGTGGCCGGTATCGCCCAGGGAAGGGCGAGCAGCAGCTCGAGCACGCGACGGCCGCGGAACTTGCGCATGACGACCAGGTACGCGGCCGCGAGGCAGACGACGACGTTGGCGGCCGTCGCCACCGCGGCCATCAGCACGCTGTTCCGGATCGGCGTCCAGAGCTGCGGGTCGGTCGCGAGGCGGCGGAAGTTGTCGAGGGTGTACTGCGGGGGAAGCACCTGCGTCGTCCACGCGCCGTCCTTGGCGAACGACACCAGCGCCACCATCGCGTGCGGCAGCACCAGCACCACGACGAGCACCGTCGCGAGCAGCGGCAGCAGCGCGCGGACGAGGATGTTCCGCGGCAGCCGGCGGTGTGACGCGCGGCCCTTCCCCACGAGCACGTAGGAGCGTCGCCGCTCCAGCCAGCGCAGCAGCACCAGCGCCGCGACGGCGCTGATCGCGAGCACCGTCGTCTCGACGTAGGCTAGCCCCATCGCGCCGTTCAGCTTCGACGTCACGATCTGCGTCGAGAGGACGCGGATGCCCCCGCCGAAGACGTACGGCGCGCTGAACGACCCTAACGCGCTCATGAAGACGAGCAGCATCGCGCCGGCGATCGCCGGCATGAGCAGCGGCAGCGTCACTCTCGCCAGGCGGCGCAGGGTTCCCGCGCCGAGACCGGCGGCCGCCTCGTCGAGCGAGGTGTCGTAGCGCTCCAGCCCCGCCGCGACGAAGAGGAAGACGTACACGTACATCGTGTACGCGTGGACGAAGACGATCGCCGGGATCCCGCTCAGCGTCCACGGCGCCGCCGGCAGCTTCAGCGCGTGCTGGATGCTGCGCGTCACGACACCGCTTTCCCCGTAGAGGAACAGGAACGCGACGACGCCGACGAGCGGCGGCAGGGCGGCCGGGAGCGTCGCGACCGCGGCGAGCGTGCGCCGCCCCGCGAACTCGGCGCGCGTGAGGAGGAAGGCGAGCGGAAGGCCGATCGCCGTCGCGGCGATGACGCTGCCGATCGACATCACCAGCGTCGCGCGCAGCGCTTCGCGGTCGGAGGGGCTGGCGAAGAAGGCGCGCCAGTGCTGAAGTCCGCCCTCGAAGCTGCCGGCGATGACCGCGATGTTCGGGTAGACGACGGTCCAGAGGAGGATCGCCAGCACCGGGAGCGCGATCGCGATCGTGACGCGACTCCCCGGCATCCGCCGCGTCCGCTCCGTCATCCGCCGACGAGCGCCACCGGCTCGCGCACGATCGACACGCCGACGCGGTCTCCCTCGTGGAGCGAGCGGTCGGGCGACGCCACCTCGACGAGCTTCTCGTCCTCGAGCAGCACGTCGTAGTTGGTGATGCTCCCGGCGAAGCGCCGGCCGACGACGGTGCCCGGGAAGGCGCCCTCGGCGCCGGTCGAGGTGAAGGCGAGCGCCTCCGGCCGCAGCACCGCGAACGCCTCGACGAACGGCTTGTCGCCGGGCCCGCGCTCGGCGACGACGCCGACGCGCCGCTCGACGCCGCCGATGGTGATGATCGCGAACGCGCCGCAGTCCACCGCCGGGATCAGCGTCGAACGGCCGATGAACTCGGCGACGTCGCGCGAGACGGGCTTGTCATAGAGCTCCTCCGGGGTGCCGATCTGGAGGATCTTCCCACGGCGCATCAGCGCTACGCGATCGGCGATGGAGAACGCGTCCTCCTGGTCGTGCGAGACGAAGAGCGCCGTGACGTGGAGCCGTCGCAGCGTCGCGCGGAGCTCGGTGCGCATCGTGCGGCGGAGCGTCGGGTCGAGGTTCGACAGCGGTTCGTCGAGGAGCAGTGCGCGCGGCTCGATGACGAGGGCGCGCGCGAGCGCGACCCGCTGCTGCTCGCCGCCGGAGAGGCTCTGCACCGCGCGCGAACCGGCGGTCTCGAGGCCGACGCTCGAGAGCGCGTTGCGCGCTCGCTCGAGCCGCAGCGCCTTCGTCAGCCCGCGCGCCTCGAGACCGAAGGCCACGTTCTGCTCGACGTTCATGTGCGGAAAGAGCGCGTAGTGCTGGAACACCATCCCGAAGTTCCGCTTCTGTGGCGGAAGGCGGGTGATGTCCGCGCCGTCGATCAGCACCTCGCCCGAGTCCGGGGTCTCGTAGCCGGCGACGATGCGCAGCGTCGTCGTCTTGCCCGAGCCCGAGGCGCCGACGATCGCGAGCAGCTCGCCCGCCGCGACCTCGAACGACACCTCGTCCACGGCACGCGTGCCGGCGAAGACACGCGAGACGTTCCGGACCTCGAGCGTGCCGGCGATCACTTGCCGCCGCGGTTGCGGATGTTCGCGTCCCAGTAGCGCATCCACTCGTCGAGATGCGCCGCGAGCAGCGCGCGGTCCATCGGCATCGGCTTGATCTCGCGCAGCGCGCGCGCGATCTCCGGCGGCAGCGAGTCGCGCGGCACGTCCGTCCGCGCCGGGATGCGCACGAACTTCTGCGCCGCCTCGATCATCGCGTGCTTCGTCGTCACGAACTCGTAGTAGCTTCGCGCCTCGGCAGGGTGCTTCGTGCCGCGCACGACCGCGATCCCGTCCACGAGCAGCGGCGTGCCGCTCTTCGGGATGACGTAGCCGACCGGGATGCCGATGCGCTGCTTCAGCGTCGCGATGTCGGGCATGTTGTAGAGCGAGATCGCGCCTTCCTGCCGCCCGAGCTTCTGGTAGAGGATCGTCGGGTTGAGGACGTACTCCCTGGTGTTCGCGTCGAGGCGCCGGAGCCAGTCGTAGCCCTTCTCGGGGCCGCCCGTCTCCCTGATCGAACGCAGGATCTGCGCGCCGAAGATCGCGCGCATCGAGCCCGAGGGAATCGGATCGCGGATGACGACGCGCCCCTTCCACTTCGGGTCGAGCACGTCGTCCCAGTCCTGCGGCGCGTCGGCCGAGTCGATCGCCTCGGTGTTGTAGGCGATGACCTCGGGCGTCAGATAGGTCCCGTACCAGCGATCCTGCGCGTCGCGCGCGGCGGTGTCGATCGCGGCGCCCCAGGTCGGCTTGTAGACCTCGAGCAGGTCCTCCTTCGCGGCGCGATCGAAGATCTCCGCCGTCGCGCCGAACCAGACGTCCGCTTGCGGGTTCGCCCCCTCGGCGCGGAGCCGGTCGAGCACTTCCTGAGCGCCGAGGTCCACCCACTGCACGTCGATGGTCGGGTTGGCGCGCTCGAACTCCTGCTCGTAGTGGGCGAGGAGGTCCTTGCCGTGCGGGGAGTAGACGGTGAGGACGGTGCGGCCGTCGGAGCCGCCGCAGGCGGCGAGCGCGACGAGGGCGGCCGCGCCGAGAAAAACGCTGACGTTCACGGCGTCGTCGATGTGGTCGCGGGAGCGTTGGCGTCGGCGACGAGCATGTTCAGGAAGAGGCGTGCGGCACCGGGAACGCCGGCGGGAAGCTGCCGGAAGATCGCGAGAGTCGTGTAGACGTACGTCCCCTCGCCGTAGCGCGCGACGAGGAGGGCGCCGCGATTCTCCGGCTCGCCGGGGTCGTGCATCTCGAGCGAGGGAACATAGCGCGGATCGAAGCCGCGCGGCATGTACAGCGAGCGCTCCTGGACCCAGCCCTCCCAGTCCTTCGCGCCGATCCGGTTCGGCGCCGCGAGCACCTGTCCCCCGATCATGGACACCGGCGCATTCTCGTCGGTGACGCGGTCGTGGGGTCTCGCGATGGTGATCGGGTACGGCATCATCCCCGGCTGCGTCATCTCGTACTGCCCGTACTGCACGACGAGCCTGCCGCCGTCCCGGACGTAGTCGAGGAGGCGCGCATTGTTGGCGACGAGGGCGTCGCTCGACTCGTAGGCGCGAGGGCCGACGACTATCGTCCCGAACCGCGAGAGATCGGCGCTGCCGAGCGTCGCCGGATCGATCGCGACGACGTTGACGCCGAGCTCGCGCAGCGAAGGAAGCACGTTGTCGCTGACGCCTTGGACGTAACCGACGGCGACCTGCGGCACACTGACGGCGACGGATCGGATGGTGAGCGTGGCGTCGCGGTAGATCCGGTTGGGGCGGATGTGCTCGTAGTCGATCTCGGTGTACCCGGAGCGAAACTGCTGGCCGTTCGCTTCGGCTACGACCTCGATCTGGTGCGTGCCCTCGGCGAGCTGCCCGCGGAGCGCGATGTCCACCGTGCGGCGGCCGAGCGGCGGCAGCACGACGTCGGCAACTGGTGCCGCGGTCACGCCGGCAGGCGTGCGGACGCGGACGGCAACGCGCTGCTCGGCGTTGCGGCCCGAGCGGAGCTCGGCACGAACGACGCGGTCGATGGGGGCGCCCACACGAGCGTACCCGATTGCGTGCTCGAGGGCGACCGAGACGGCCGGGACCACGGCAACAGGGTGCTGGATCTCGCCGCGGACGGGGTCCGCGTAGCGGTAGACGACCGGGAGCGCGACGGTGACCACCCCACCACCGAGCCGAAGAGCGGCGAAGAGTCCGACCGTCGTATCCTGCTGCCCCGTGGCCCGCGCGAACATGTCCCCCGAGCGGGGTGCATCGAGCCAGAATGGTAGCGTGGGCCGCTCCGCACTGATCCTGATCAGGTACCGCCCGACGCTATCGGGCAGAATTCGCAGGAAGGGCGCCCGGCCCTCGTGGGGCATGTCGGAATCGACGGGGCGGAAGTTCGGTGACTGAGGCCCGCGGCCCCCGACCACCGCGATCGTGTCGATGCCGCGATTGAATACCGCGACGGAGACGCGAACGGTGTCGCCGGCCGCGAAGACTTCCCGTTCCACAGTCGCCTCGATCGCGATGCCCGCGGCAAGGACTGCAGCTTGCTCGGCACGCCGCGCGAGCGAACCGGCCGTGGCGAAAAGATCCGAACCCTCTTCCTGGCTGGAGGCCTGGATCGGAGCGAGTCGTTTCGCCCGCCGCCCCAGACGCACGAGGAGCTGCGTGGTGAGCCGAGGATCCTCGCGCCGGACCGCAGCCTGCACGGAGTCGATCAGCGGCGGGATCTCACCGGCGCCGTCGATTCGAGCGAACCGTCCCCAGGTCGTGTCGATCCCGTCGAACATCGACCGCTCGGCCCTGGGGTCTGCCGGCGCCATCACGCGCGTCGCCTCACGTCGCACGTAGTCCCAGATCACTCCCTTCCGCTGGAGCGCCCCGAAGGCCTGCGACTTGTGCTGCGAGCGGCTCTCCCCCGCAATCTCGGCGTAGCTCCGCCCGAGCAGGGGCGAGTACTCACCGACGTTGAACCGCAGCGTCGACCCGTCGGGGTTGAAGCGCGCGGCACGATAGAACTTGAGCGGCTGCCAGGGGGGCGCACCGGCGGTGCGGCGTGCGGGAAATTTCGTCGCATCGCCCGCAAGGTCGTACGCTTCCCGGGCGACAATGCCCGACACCTGATGCTGGCCGTGGCCGTCTCGCGGTGTACCGGAGAACACCGCCACGATCACATGCGGCCTGAACTGCCGCACCACCGTCACCACGTCCGCGAGCAGGGTGTCGTGCGGCCAGTGCGCGAACGCCTCCTCGGCGCTCTTCGAGAAGCCGAAGTCGTAGGCGCGGGCGAAGAACTGTTTCGCGCCATCCACCCGCCGTGCGGCGAGCAGCTCCTCGGTTCGGATCACGCCTAACGCCTCGCCGAGCTCGTTGCCGATCAGGTTCTGGCCGCCGTCGCCGCGCGTCAGCGACAGGTACGCCGTCTCGACGTGCCGGCCGCGCGAGAGCCAGGCGATGAGCTGCGTGTCCTCGTCGTCGGGATGGGCGCCGATGAGGAGGACGCGCATCGTGTTCGGGAGCGCGTCGGTGAGCTCCCGCAACGCGGTCGCGCCGCGCTCCTGACCCGGCAGGACGCGCGGCGCGGTGATGAGAGCGACGATGAGCGCGGCGATGAGCGACCGGCGCATTCGACTCCGTTGAATCAGGTGGACGGCGTCCGCACCGGCGTGTTGCGCCGCCGCTCGGGGCGCTGCGGCACCGTGAGCGCTTCGGCGACGACGCGCGCCTGCTCGGCCTTGTGCGCCGACTCGTAGCCTTCGGCGGGGCTCGCCCGCTCCGGACGGCCAACGTAGCGCATCTCCTGGACGTTCCCGACCAGCGCGCGCAGCCGCGGCCACACATATGTCCAGGCACCCATGTTCTTCGGCTCCTCCTGCGCCCAGACGACGTCCTCGAGCGCGGGGTAGAGATCGACGATGCGCCCGATCTCCTCGTGCGGCCACGGATAGAGCTGGTCGACGCGGATGATCGCCACCGACGCGTCCTTCCGCGCCGCGACGATGTCGTAGTACATCTTCGCGTTGCAGAAGACGAGACGGCGCACCTGCTCGCGCTTCTGCGAGGCCTGCGGGTCGTCGATCACCGGACGCCAGCCGCCGCTCGAGAGCTCCTCCGCACGCGAGGCCGCCTCGGGAAGACGGAGCAGTGACTTCGGCTGCATGAGCACGAGCGGCCGCCGCGGGTTCCGCTTCGCCTGGAGGCGCAGGATGTGGAAGTACTGCGCCGGCGTCGACGGATACGCGACGATCATGTTGTTCTCGGCGCAGAGCTGGAGGAATCGCTCCAGTCGCGCGCTCGAGTGCTCCGGTCCGCCCCCCTCGTAGCCGTGCGGCAGCAGCAGGCCGAGCGCCGAGTCCTGTCCCCACTTGGCGCGGTCGGCGACGATGAACTGGTCGATGATCGGCTGCGCGGTGTTGACGAAGTCGCCGTACTGCGCCTCCCAGAGCACGAGCGTGCCCGGCGCCGCGGTGCTGAAGCCGTACTCGAACGCCATCACCGCCATCTCCGAGAGCGGCGAGTTGTAGACCTCGAATCTCCCGCCCCCCTGGATGCCCTGGAGGGGGACGATCGTCGCGCCCGTCTCCATGTCGTGCAGCACCGCCTGACGGTGCGAGAACGTTCCCCGCTCGGCGTCCTGCCCGCTGACCCGCACCGACGTCCCCTCGCTGAGGAGCGACGCGAAGGCGAGCGCTTCGGCGTGTCCCCAGTCGATCGCCTGCTCGCCGCCTAACGCCTCGCGCCTCCGGCCGAGCACGCGCGCGATCGCCTTGTGCGCGTTGAAGCCCTGCGGCCAGGCGAGTAGCGCCTCGTTGAGCTGCACGAGCTTCTGCGCCGGAACCGCGGTGTCCGTGGGCACACCGTCGGGCGACGGCACCGGCCTCCCCGGCCCGCCGTCGGACGGGCCCTTCGCGCGCGCCTCGTCGAAGATCTTCGTCAGCCGGTCGGCGAACGCCTTGTCGAGTGCGTCCACGTCCTGCTGGCCGACGACGCCGTCCTTCACGAGCCGCTCCGCCCAGCGCTGGCGCGGCGTCGGGTGCGCGCGAATGACCTTGTAGAGCTCGGGCTGCGTGAACGCCGGCTCGTCGGTCTCGTTGTGCCCGTGGCGGCGATACCCGACGAGGTCGATGAGCACGTCCTTGCCGAAGCGCTCGCGATAGGCGAGCGACATCGCGATCGTCGCGAGGCACGCCTCGGGGTCGTCGGCGTTGACGTGCAGCACCGGGATCTCGAACCCCTTCGCGAGGTCGCTCGCGTAGCGCGTCGAGCGGCCGTCCGCGGGATCGGTGGTGAAGCCGACCTGGTTGTTGGCGATGATGTGCAGCGTCCCGCCGACGGCGTAGCCGCGGAGGCGCGACATGTTCAGCGATTCGGCGACGATGCCCTCGCCGATGAACGCCGCGTCGCCATGGACGACGACCGGCAGCACGGTGTCGCCGCGGGTCTCGTCCGTCGCGTCCGGCTCGAGCGCACGCGCGACGCCGGTGACCACCGGGTCCACCATCTCGAGGTGGCTCGGGTTGGGCAGCAGCATGACGTCCACGTCGCGTCCGTTCACGCTGCGCTTGCCGCGGTATCCCATGTGGTACTTCACGTCACCCGTCTCGCTCTCCGGCTGCGATGCGGCACTCCGCCCCTCGAACTCGGCGAAAAGCTTCGCGTACGGCTTGCCGAGGACGTGTGCGAGCACGTTGAGACGGCCGCGGTGCGCCATGCCGATCACGACTCGCGTCGCCCCGCCGCGCGCCGCGCCCTCGATGGAGGCGTCGAGCATCGGCACCAGGGCATCGGTGCCCTCGATCGAGAAGCGCTTCTTTCCCTGGAAGGCGAAGCCGAGGAAGCGCTCGAGGCCATCGATTTCCGTCAGCCGCTCGAGCAGCCGCTTCCGCGCCGCCGCATCGAGCGGCTTCGTGTACGCACGACCCTCGACGGCGTCGCGGAACCAGGCACGCTCGGCGTCGGAGCCGAGGTGCTCGAACTCGTAGCCGATCGAGCCGGAGTAGACCTCGCGGAGCGAGCGCACGACGTCGGCGGCGGTCCCGCCCTCGAAGCCGAGCGCGGCGGCCGGGACGCGACTCAGGTCGCTTTCGGCGATGCCGTGATACTCGGGGGTGAGCTCCGCCGCGCCCGGGGGCTCGGCGCCGAGGGGGTCGATGCGCGCGGCCAGATGGCCGTACTGCCTGATGGCGGTGACGAGCGCCGCGGCGCCGGCCGCGGCGCGCAGCGTCGCGGCGTCCGCCGCGCCTTCAGCGGTCGCGGGCCCGGCGCCGCCGAGCTGCGCGGCGAGCTGGAAGAGTTGACGCCACGATGCGTCCACGGACGACGGATCGCGTCGCCAGGACTCGAACAGCTCCGCGACGTAGCCGTCGTTGAAGACGCTGGTGATGGCCGGAGTACCCATGCGCTGAATCTAATGCCGCGTCGTGCGGCGACGAGAGGCGCGCAGCGGTGCTGCGCGACGCGTTCAGCGCGTCACGACGCCCGGCACACGGGGCCAGGTGAAGGGCGAGACGGCGGGGGCGGCCACTGCCGGGTGCGCGGCGGTGCGCAGCACGCGCGCGACACCCGCGGCGCCGAGCAGCGGCAGGTAGAAGAATCCGGCGATGCCGCTCGCGTCGATCGGGGTGGCCTCGCCGACGTCGCGCGTTAGGCTGAAGGCGACGACGGGGACCTCACGGAGAGACGGATCGGACTCCCAGGGCGCGATCGAATGCGCGGCGAGCAGCTCGTACTCGGCGGCGACGACACTCGGCCGGCAGGTGGCAGCGGCCGCGAGCGCGCCCACGATTCCCACCGCGGCGACCGCTTCGAGCCCTCCCTCGTTCGTCATCCGCGCCAGGTGGTCCGCAAGAAAGGGGTGCCGCGCGACGCAGAGAACGAGCATTGCCACCGGACGTTGGGGGGGAGCCTACCTCGCAATGTACCCCTCAGCCCCCCGATGGCAACGCGGCGCAGGTCACGATTCCATGACCGAACGGCCAGAGCTGGCCCCTTTGCGTTTCGTTTCCTGACGTGGGATTGGAGACGAGCGAAGCCGTCGCTGGCGCTCGGCAACGGGGGACGGGAGACGGGCGATACCGCGAAGAGGGACGGGGGACGAGGGAGCGACCTGCCTCAGGTATCCCTCGGCGCAGCCCCCTCGTCGCGGAGCTGACCGCGAGATAGGGCATGAGCGAGCGACTACCTGATGCCGGTCGCTCTCACGTTCCCCGTCGCTCATCGGGTCCTCGCCCGACTCCCGTCCCCCGTCGTCGAGCCGAAGGCGATGACTTCGCTCGACTCTGGTCCCCACGTCGACCAGGAACGAAAAAAAAGGGGCGGCGTTTTACGCCGCCCCGACTGCCTGTCTCGCGCTTTCTTCGGTATCCAGCTTGTGGTCCGGGTCAGGCGGAAGCACGAGCCTGAAGCAGCTCCCCCGGCCGAGCTCCGATTCGACCTCCAGGCTGCCGTGCA
>DATAIS010000036.1:0-7210 GCA_036262535.1 Gemmatimonadaceae bacterium
CGCGGAGCCCGACGCGAACGCTGCCGCCTCCGCGCCACCCTCGAGTGCGGCGAGACAGTGCTCGAGCGCGTCGCGCGTCGGGTTGGCGTTGCGGCTGTAGAGCCACCCGTGCGGGAGCGAGCCGTCCGGCGCGCGCTCGAACGTGGTCGAGAGGTGGATAGGCGGAGCGACAGCACGGGTCGCCGCGTCCGGTCGGTGTCCGGCATGGACGGCGAGCGTCTCGAGTTTCATCGTTGTCCTGAGCGTGCAAAGCGCGGTGCCGGCCGCGTCCTTGGGCGTGGCAGCATTGATGCATGAAAGTAGCGCCGCCCTACCCGTCCGTAACCCTGTCGTCCGATGCTCGTTGCGTTCATTGCCGCGCTGCTGACGCATCAGGCCCCGCCCGATTCCGTGGCGCGCGTCACCGTATCGGATTCCCTCGCGATACACCGCGGAGCGCGGCGCGCCCAGGCGGATTTCGAGCGGCGGCGACTCACCCTGCTGCCGCTTGCATACTCGCGTGCTGAAGCGTGCGACGCGAAGGTCGGCCGCTTCTGCTACTGGGTGAACCGCGAGGAGAAGCCGCCTGCGGAGCCGCCGAAAGTGTCGTCTCTCCGTTCGCGGCTCATCGCATCGCTCGATCGTGCGGCCGCGAAGGTTCCGGGGGACGGCTGGATCGCGGGACAGCGAGTCCGCTATCTCGCCGAGGCCGGGCGGCACGCGGACGCCATCGCCGCCGCTCGCGAGTGCCGCGCGACGGCGTCGTGGTGCGCGTCGCTCGCCGCGTTCGCGTCCAGTGGCAGCGGCAACGCCGCCGCGGCGGACAGTGCGGTGTTCGCCGCGCTCGACGCCATGTCGTCCGAGGAGCGGTGTGCCGCTGCCGACCTCCAGCTCATCGTCGACGAGCCTCTGCGCACGCGGTTCCGAAACGCCGACTGCGCAGAGCGGCAGCGTCTCGCCACCCGCTGGTACGAGCTCGCCGCACCGTTCTACGGCAGGATCGGCAATCCGGTCCGCGTCGAGATCTTTGCGCGTCGCGTGATGGCGCGCATCGCCGCCGACTCGCGGACGCCGTTCAGCCCCATGACGGGAAAGGATCTCGAGGAGCTCGTGATCCGCTATGGATGGCCGGTCGGTTGGGCGCGAAGCGGGCACTCGGCGGCCACGCCGGGGGCGACCGAGTCAGCCATCGGCTACGACCCCCCCGCCAGCTTCGCGCTGGCTCCGAGCAGCGCGGCGGTCGAGTCGGACGGGGCGATCGACGACCGGGCGTGGCGCTTCGATGCCCGGGCAGCCCGCGTCCGCTTCGCCATCCCGGGGGTGACCGCGCTCGGTCACGTCGCTCGTCGGATTGCGGTGTTCCGGCGCGGGGACTCGACACTCGTCGTGGCCGCGTTCGATGCCGCCCAGGACACGGCGCTTCGGCCGGCTCGGACCCCAAAGCCGGAGCTCGTGCTGCTCGCGCCCGAGGACTCGATGCCCCTCGTGGTTCGCGGCGATACGGGGCGCAGCGGCGTCCTCGTCGTAACGGCTCCGTGGCGTCCGCGTCTCGTCGCGATCCAGGTTTACGACTCCACGACGGCGCGAGGCGCGCGGTCTCGCGACGGCATCGTCGCCGAAGACACCGCGGGCGGCGCGATCGGCCTCTCCTCCCTTCTTCTCTTCGCCGGCGACACGCTTCCGCCGGCGCGCCTGGATTCGGTGTTCGCGCGCGCCATCGCCGGCCGCATCGCGCAGGATGCGAAGCTCGGATTGTTCTGGGAGATGTACGGAGTGCCCGATGGCCAACGTGTCACCGCATCGATCGGTCTCGTCCCCGAGCCTGCCGGTGGCCTGCGACGAATAGGCGAGATGATCGGCGTCGTCGAGCCGCGTACACCCGTGCGGTTGACATGGGAGGACGCGCCGGCGATCGACGGCTCCGTCGGTGGGCGCGCGTTGCTCCTCGGCCTCGACGGAATCCCGCCGGGACGCTACCGCGTCGAGCTATCGATCGCCGTCGAAGGACAGCCGGCGCGGCGCGCAGCCAGTGCGGTGGAGATCGTAGGTCGTTAGACTGCGGGGCGCACGCCGCCCCAGATCGCCACGCACATGTTCACGCTTCGCGTCGTCCGTCACGACCGTCACGAGCAGCTGCTCGCCGAATGTCAGGCCAGCTGCCTTCCCACCCGCGGCGAGGTCCTTCAGCTCGACATCGTCGACCGCGACGGCGAGCCGGCAGGACCGAGCACGCTCTGGCGCATCGTTTCCGTCACGCTGCACGTCCCGTCGCTGTCCTCTCAGCAGCCACGCGACGGATCGCCCCTCGCCGTCAAGCTCGTCGAAGTGGCCGTCATTCCGGACAGCGAGCTTCCAGGGCTGACCGCGGCGCAGGCGAAGAACGCGCTTTCCGAGTCGATCCTCTAGTCCGCGAAGCGGATCGCGTCGCCGAGCCGGATCTCGCCGCCCACCAGCACCTCACCGAACGCCCCCGCGCGCCACTCGGGGCGCAGCGCCTTCTGCAGTCCGGCGACGGCCTCCTCCATCTGCCAGCAGGGCTTCGTCTCGCCGAAGATGCGGATCCGGCACTCGCCGATCTCGAGCGTCTGTCCGCGCCTGCCCTCGAGCGGCAGGCCGGACACCATCAGGTTCGCGCGTCGCGTGGTTGGCGGGGCGTCGGACCCGATCTCCGCGATCGCGCGCTCCCACAGCTCGCGCTCGATGATCGTGACCTGACGTCGCCCGCCCTGGTTCGCGTTCCCTTCGATGCCTCGGCCGGCGACGAGGCGTGCAAACGAAACGGGGTCCATCGGACCCCGTTTCATGCGCTTCAACCAGATCGCTTCGACCTTCCCTTCGTTCATCCGGTGTATCCGCCGATGGTGGACCTGATCGGCCCCGTGCCGACCTTGAACGGGCCGGTGATCTTGAGGTCGACCCCGGTCGCGGTCATGTCCCAGGCCTTGTACATCGAGAAGCCAAGTCCGAAGAGACCGATTGCGGCCGCGCCGATGCCGTAAGGTAGCATCGCGATCACGGGCAGGAGGACGAACAGCAGCAGCACGTTCATCAGAAGCTGAAAGAGGTTGAGCCCAGTCAGCTTCGCCATTCGCTCATCCATCCCCGCCGGAGGAGCGACCGGCTCCTGGAGCTGGGTGCGATTTTCGAGCGATGCGAGCGCATCGGCCTCGTACTGGGCCTCCGAGTCATCGTACGTGGGGGCCTCCCCGCTGCCGCTCTCGGCGGCGGCAGCGGCGGCGGCCTGTTCCTGGCTCCGCGCGGCGGCGGCGGCCTGCGCGACGCGCGCCTCGTGCCGCACCTCGAGGAACGTCTTCACCCACGGCGTGAAGGTGCCGATGCAGAGGGCGAGATAGGTCATCGCCACGGCGAGGAACTGGTAGCGCCGCGCGCCGTAGGCTCCCGTCGCCTTGTTGATCGCCGTCGCGACGAGCCAGCCCACTCCGGCGAAGAGGAGGACGCGCGCGAACCCGAAAAGGACGAGGATCACTCCCAGCCCGAGCCCCGCGCCGACCGCCGCGCCCAGCCCATACAGCGTTGCACGATGCATCGACCCGTCGCCCGTGCCACGCTCGATCATGTCGGCATAAGGCTGCTTGCATTTCGCGCACAGCGACCGGTCGTTGAGCGCGTAGTAGTGCGTGCGGATGATGCCGCGGCACTCCGAGCAGAACATCGCCGGCCCGCGCGGACCGTCCTCGGCACCGCCCTGGGGCGGCGGCGTGTACTGATTCGCTCCCTGGTCGGAAGCTGCCTTCGGATCGATGCTCATGGCGTCGGGGGACGAGTTGGGCGCAACGACTCTCCATGAGGACGGCCGTTCGTGCGCGCTCGTCACACCGGCGACGGGGACTGGATGACGAGAGAGGCCTTCGCTGGCGCTCAGGACCAGGGACGTGGTGAGGAGAGAGGCCTTCGGCTGGTGCCTCGGCGACGGGAGACGAGAGTCGGGAGAGACCGCGAAGAGAGACGGGAGACGAGAAAGCGGTCCCGCATCAGGTATCCCTCGTCGTCGAATCCCAGGTCACGGAGCTGACCGCGAGCAGGGACAACGCGCGCGCGAGCTACCTGATGCCGGTCGCTCTCACGTCCCCCGTCGCTCATCGGCTCCTCTCCCGTATCCCGTCCCCCGTTGTCGAGCGAAGCGACGACTTCTCTCGACTCTAGTCTCCCGTCGTCGAGGAACCGACAAAAAGGTGCGGACCAGTCAGTACCTCGATTCGAGCCCTTCGACCACTCGCACAGTGTCCCTCGCGATCAGCAGCTCCTCGTCGGTCGGAACGACCCACACCTCCAGCCGCGATCCGTCGGCGCTGATCTTCCCTTCCTTTCCGCCCACCGTCCGCGCGTTCAGCGACTCGTCGAGGCGAACGCCGAGCCACTCGAGGTCGTGGCAGATCAGCTGGCGCACCTTCGCCGCGTTTTCGCCGATGCCGCCGGCGAACACGATCGCGTCGGCGCCGTTCATGGCCGCGGCGTAGGCTCCGATGTACTTGCGCACGCGATAGGCGAAGATCTCGATCGCGAGCCATGCCCGCCGATCGTCGTTTTCCTCCGCCTCCGCGAGCAGCTCGCGCATGTCATTCGTGAGCCCGGAGATGCCGAGGAGTCCGGACTGCTTGTTGAGCAGCGCCTCGACGTCGGGCAGCGAGAGCCCCTCCTTCGCCGCGACGTAGTCGAGGATCGCCGGATCCACGTCTCCCGACCGCGTTCCCATCACCAGCCCCTCGAGCGGCGTGAACCCCATCGACGTGTCGAACGAGACGCCCTCCCTGATCGCGCACGCCGAGCAGCCGTTGCCGAGGTGGAGCGCGACGATGTTGGTCTCCTCGCGCGAGCGGCCCGTCAGCATGCGGTAGCGGTGTCCGACGTAGCGGTACGACGTTCCGTGGAAGCCGTAGCGGCGGACGCGATGACGCCGGTAGAGCTGGTAGGGGACGGCGTAGAGAAACGCCCGCTCGGGGAGCGACTGGTGGAAGGACGTGTCGAAGACCGCGACCTGCGGGACGCCGGCACCGAGCACTGCCCGCGCGGCGCGGATTCCGCGCAGGTTGTGGGGGTTATGCAGCGGGGCGAGATCGATGTTCTCCTCGATGCCGCGCAGCACCGAGTCGTCGATCCGCACCGACCGGACGAACTGCTCGCCGCCGTGCGTCACGCGGTGGCCGACGCCCTCGATGTCGGCCACCTTCGTGATCGCGTCGGTGCCGTTCTCGCTCACCAGCCAGTTCACCACGAACTCGACGACGGCCCGGTGGTCGCGGAGCATGGCCGCGCCGCGCTGCGGTTCGCCCTTCCCGGAGTGCAGCGTGTAGATCGCTTCGCCGCCGATACGCTCGATGGTGCCACGCGCGAGACGCTCGTCGGTGTTCGCCGCCATCCGCGACGCATCGGTCCGCACGGCCTGGAACTTCAGCGTCGCCGAGCCGACGTTGAGCACGAGCACGTTCATGGAGTCGATGGTGTCGGTGGGGTCGATGTCGTGATGCCGCGGCACCCGGCGAGCACGCGGCGCGGCTCGGTCGCCGACGGATAGAGCGCGGCGGCCGCGCGAGCGTGTGGCCGCGCGCGCCGGCAGTCGCCGCGCGCGGCGTAGGACGACGCGAGCCGGGACCGGATCCGATAGCTCCCGGGGTCCATTCGTGCCGCGCGCTCGATCGCGCTCGCGCGGGATGTCCGGTTGTAGATCGCCATCGCGCCGAGCTGGCGCCAGCTGCGCCACGCGGCCGCGGCGCAGAGGACGACGATGGCCGCGGTGGCTGCGAGGCGCCGCGTGTCCGTGAGCTCGACCACCATCCGTGGTCGCGACGGCGCGGCGAGGGCGCCGAGCGCGCTCCACGCGATGAGGGCGGGCGCCGGGAGAAGCAGCACGGCGTCGAAGGCACCGACGACGACCAGCATCGCCAGCGTGGCGACGAGCGCCGCGGCGGCGGTGCGCTGCTCACCGTCGACGCCGCGAATGATCGCGCGCCCTGCATCGACCAGCAGCGCCGTGAGCCCGACGATGATCGCCGCGAATCCGAACGCGCCGCGCTCGGCGAGGAGCGTCACCCAGTCGCTGCTCGCCCATGGATTCGCCGTCAGGCCGCCCCCCGCGAGCGACGGATCGCCACGGTCGGCGAAGCGCGGGTACTCCACCGCCCAGTTGCCGGGCCCTACGCCGAGCACCGGGTGGTGCGCGGCCATTCCGACGGTGTTCCGGTACTGCACCAGGCGTCCTGCGCCGCTGCCACCACTGTAGCTGACGACGGTACGGGCCGTCTCGAGGTACGGTGAGTCGCTTCGCCACTCGAGCGCGTTAGGCAGGAGCACCGCCGCGGCCGCGCCGGCGACGGTCGCAACCAGCACTCGATGGATCGCGGCGCGCCGCGGCAGATCCTCCGCACCGCGCAGCGTCAGCCACGCGAGGGGCGCGTAGACGGCCGCGCCGACGATGAACGCCAGCCACGCCGCCCGCGTCCGCGAGAGCACGAGCGCGGCACCGACGCAGGCCGCGCCGACGAGCCATCCGCGCCCCTTCCCGCGCGTCTCCATCGCCACGTAGAGGAGTGCCGGATATGTCAGCACCGCGAGATGCGCCATGAAATTGCGGTTGCCGAAGGTGCCGCCGGGCGCGCGGTTGAGGCTGAAGAGCTCGGGGCGGAAACCGTACGCCTGGAGCAGCGCGGTCGCGGCGCCGACACAACCCGCGGCCGCGATCGCGGCGATGAGAGGGCGCGCGTGCCCCGCGCCGGCGACCGCGCGCGCGCCCCAGAAGCAGATGACCCCCGAGATCGCGATCGCGACGGCTCGCCCCGCGGCCCACCAGTTGGTGGCGAAGATCCCGGACAGCAGCGCCAGTCCGGCGCCGAGCGCGAAGAGCTGGTCGGCGCGCGTGAGCGTCAACCGGCGGGCCGACGCGAGCAGCGTCGCCGCCGTCGCCAGCGCGACGAGGTGGAGCACCAGCTCCTTGGGAATGAAGAAGCGATCGAGCTCGAACAGCTTGTACGGTGTCGCGACGAGCACGACGAGCAGGGCCCCGACCTGGAGCACGCGAAGGACCACCCGCGGCGCGAGGAAGCGGGTCGTCGTCACGGAGGGGTCATGCCTAACGGAGGGGGGACGGCTTCGCGACGCGCGTGTCCTCGCGCCCGAGGCGCAGCTCCTCCTCGGTCACCGGGCGGAGGATGACGTCGAAGGCGAGCCAGAGCGACTTCGTGAACGGGTAGCAGCCGACCGCGGCGACGAGCGCGAG